>CAJXPD010000048.1 GCA_913057785.1 uncultured Lewinella sp.
AGAAAGTCAGTCGCCGAAGGCAATTTTAAGGGAATATCCAAATCCAAAAGGCATAAACCACTAGCGAAAATAGGTGAAATACCACAAGACAATCAGCTTATTACAAGACTAAAAGCTATTGCTAACTGTTAGCCTGGCGGCTATGGGTTACTTCTCCAACAATTTATCAATTCGTGCAAGATCCGCATTCTCTGGGATCATGGCTATGCTGTAGAAGTTTACCAGCCATTCATCACCTTGATGGATGAAATGATAAACAACTCTCGCTTGTTGGTTTTTACCTAGAAGGTTGTGGTAACCTTGCTCAACCACCAGTGCTGTCTTATTACCTGGATTTACGATGATATCTCTATGTTTCAGTTCGTAGGTGTAAGTGAAATCGGGAGTCTCGAATAGCCCTTTCATGTTTTGCATAGCGGCCTCTGTTTCAAAGGGCGCCTCCCCTGGCGCCGTACCATAGATGACCACATCTTCAGTGAAGACAGAAGAAAAAGTAGCAAAGCTTTTGTTCTCGATGCCTAGCATCATTTGTCCTAATTGCGATTTAATGGCTTTTTCTGTCCCAGTTTGAGCAAATAGTATGCTTGTGCAGGCAAGTAAGGCTGTAGTGATTAGAGCTCTCATAATAGCAGTTATTAGGTTAGAAATAATTTTCGATACCTAAAACTGAGGAAAACAGCGGCTTAGAACCTGGATAATTCTTGCAAATACTAGGACTTTTCAGCGACACAGCTATTATCGTTCTCCAGTTAGCCAGCGCTTGAAGTGGGGGGAGCGTTCCGTGCTGACAACTACTTCAGGTTTGGTAGATGGGTCCAACAGAATCTTTACTCTAGATTTAGAATAGGCAATCATCTCTCCGATGGATTTCAAGTGAATGATGAACTGACGATTTACCCGAAAAAATTGATCAGCGTCTAAACTCTCTTCCAGCTTTTCTAACGATTGATCCAAGGCAAAACGTTGGCCTTTCCAATCTACCAGAAATGTGATCTTGTCTTCGGAGAAGAAATAGGCAGCGTCGGCGGTATCTACTAGGCGCAGGCGTTGCCCCACCTTCAATAGAAAACGTTGAGACGGTTTATCTTTTTTGAGGATTTCGGCTAGTTTACCGTAGTTAAAGGCCTCTGTATTGGCCCAAGTTTTGAATTTCTGGATACTCCTTTCTAGCTCCACTTTTTTGATGGGCTTCAAGAGATAATCTATCGCATTGACCTTAAATGCTTGGATGGCATATTGATCATAAGCGGTAGTGAATATGATGGGTTTGTCGATTTTCGTATGGTTGAAAATTTCGAAGCTAAGCCCATCTGCCAACTGGATATCCAGAAATAGAAGGTCAGGTAAGGGGCCTTCCTGGATAGCGGTGAGGGTTTCGATAATACTGTCCATCCGACGCGTGATTTGGATGGAAGGATCAATGGAGGTGACCAATTTTTCCAATCTTCTGGCAGCTGCCTCTTCATCTTCTATAATCCAGACATTCATACTTTTGGGTTGCTCATTAAGGGAATACTTACTTTGAATTCGTTTCGCTCCTCTCGGATCAATACCTTTTTCTTGCTTAGCAGGCCATATCTTTTTACGATGCTTTCAAGCCCAAATCCTGTGGAGTGCTCTGGTATGATCTTCTTTTGTAGATTATTACAAATGGTGATATAGCCCGTCTCGTCATTTACGATACGTACGGTTAGTGGATCATGTTTACTAATCACATTGTGTTTGATGGCATTTTCGACTAGCATCTGTAAAGTGAGTGGTACCACATTGACGTTCTTCAGGTCTTGCACTTCGATGCTCATTCTGAAGTTTTCTCCAAATCTCTTTTTCAATAGGAAGACGTAGTCTTTTACAATCTTTAGTTCCTCGTCTAATGGAATGGTCTGGTGCTCGCGATACTGTAAAATGCTCCTGTAGAAGTCCGAGAGCTTTTCTACGTACTCTACTGCAATCGTGGGATTTTCTTCAATAATGGTGATGAGCGTATTGAAGTTGTTGAAGAGGAAATGCGGGTTGATCTGACTTTTCAAAGTTTCAAACTGGCTCTCCAGTTTTTCCTTTACTAAGGAGGCTTCTCTTTGCATTCTACGCTCCCTGCTTCGCATCCAACTGTAGATCAAGCCTACGGCCAAAACGATTCCCAGGATAATGAACCAGGGTCTCTTCCAAATGGGAGAGGTAATGGTAAACGCGTAGGATATGGTGTTATCCCCGTTGAAGATACCATTTTCACTAGATGATACTGTAAAGGTATAATCCCCATGCGGTAGATTTGGAAAGGTTGCTTGGTTGTCTTTGGAATAAATCCAATCCTGATTGTATCCCTCTAATTTGTACCGATAGCGAACCGCATCTGGGTCAGAGTACCAGAGCCCTACATATTCGAAAATGAGGTTGTTTTGATCATAGGTGAGGCAAGGGGAGGTGGAACAGCTAAGTTGGGTAAAGTTTGCTGCTACTCTTTTTAAAGTGGTAGTCGGGTTGCCGGCGAGTTGATCGGATAGAGTGGTATATTTAATAATTCGATTATTGGAACCAATCCAGATATTTCCGCGATGATCTACAGCGTAAGTATTTAGGTTAGGATCCATATCTCCGATACCAACACGTTTACCAAAATACTTTAATTGTTCGCTTTCTGGGTCTAAGCGATCAATGCCTCCCGGGTGTAAAACCAAAATTTGGCCATTTTGATCCTTGGCTAGTCCTCGGATACTTAAGTTGCGTAGCCCTTCAGCTTTGCCAAAGTGTTTGAATGCTTTCCCGTCAAAGCTATAGATGCCGTTTCTTAGCGTGCTAAACCAAATGATACCTGAATCATCTTCGGTAATGGAATACACCGATCTAATGGTGTCTTTTCCGGTCTCTTGATAACTATGTAATTTCCCATTTTCCAGCACAGAGATACCTTTACCATCTGTTCCAAACCATGTTCTTCCTGTTCGATCAACAAAGACCTTGTAGATAAAATTGGTACCTAGGGCACTTTCGTAATCGAGCATCTTGACCTTGAAATCAATTTCATTCATTGGATCTTTCTGGCAATGTAATTCTACTACTCCACCTAAAGTAGCTAACCAGACCTGTTCGCCAGTACCGTCAATAGATAAGATGCTGCCGTTAGGTAATCCATCCTTCTCTCTTAAGCGCCTTCTTTTACCTGTCTCGGTGTTAATTAAAATGACTCCCTCGCCAAATGTTCCTGCCCAGATATTGCCAGTAGCATCCTCATAAAGGCTCAGTACATTTTCGTCTACTACTTTATCAAATGAAGCAACTCCGTTTAGCGCATTACTCCAGAGATACAGCCCGTCTTGACTTCCAACCCACAGCCGGTTTTTTCGATCTAGATGAAGAGCTTGTAGGTTTTGGAGTTCATTGTCGATCAAGGTAAAATGGCAGTTGAGAGATAATAAGCCTACATCCCGGCCCAGAACCCATAAATTTCCTTCATGATCCGCATGGAGGGCCGATATTTTGTCCTTTTGTAATTCCTTGTAAGCTATAGATTGAAGATGTTCACTTTGAAGATCGTAACGCCAAACACCTTGAGCGGTACTACCTATCCATAGGGCGCGACCCTCTACTAGTTCCATACAATTGATGACACCCTGCTCCCAATTGGGATAGAGAAAATCAACCTCTAGGCTTTCTCCATCTACTCGGCAGAATCCCTTGTCGTAGGTGCCTACCCAGCAATTGCCGGCTTGATCCGGCAGAATGTAGCGAATGATATCATCTGGTAAACCTGCTGAGCGTCCTATGTTCTTGATTTTTTTCTTTCCGTCTTCCAACCAGCAGATGCTAATGCCATTGTCCGTACCCACCCAAATTCTACCTTCCTGATCTTGGGCGATGCTGTATATATCTTGCCCTCCCAGTCCATCATCAAGCCCTACATTATAGAGTCTTTTCCCATTCCAATAGTACAGGCCTTCCCCATACGTGGCAATCCAGAGTAATCCATCTTTGTCTTGAGAAAATCCACTGATCGGAACCTTTGGCAATCCTTCTTCTGGCTCCCAGGCTTTTAAGGAATGGTCTACTTGTAAATGAAAAATCTGCCCATCGGCATATCCTACCCAGAGTAGTTGATCTTGATCTCTAAATACGGAGGAAACCTGATTCTCTCCCGTACTATCTACCCGTAAGATGGGTTCAAAACTAAAACCATCGAATCGTAAAAGACCTTGTTCCCCACCCAACCAAATGAAGTCGTTTTCTGCCTGATATAGTATATCCATTGGCATCTCTGCAACTTCTTCCGGGACTTCATATTGGTGGAAAAATGGCTGCTGTCCTGAAAGTTGACTCGCGAAGAGACATAAGGCATAAAGAACAAGACATTTTACAATTGCATTCACAAGCTTTGTTTTTCAAGATCGGCCTCAATAATAACTTCAATCTCCTCTGAAATTTTTTGGAACATAATTTTGGGAATACTGATTTGATGCTCCTCTAGTAAAACGGTAAACGCGGATCGTAGTTGAATCATTCCATTGGAGACCTTAAGCGTGCCCCGGATAATTCGTTCCTGTTCTTGTCCATGAATAATTAGTTTACCTTTCGTCCTCACCTCGTAGGTGTCATTTTTGTCCCAATCAATGTTCTCTATGATCTTTCCGCTGAAGGAAGCTTTTGGATACCTGTTAGTCTCTAAGTAGTTTTCGTTGAAATGTACGCGTTGCAAGGGGCTATTGAAACCCTGGAAGGTTCTCATCTCTACAGAAAAAGCAAAGGCCTTTTGTTCAGTGTCAATAATACCTTTCATGTCAGTAGAGACGGCTTGAATTAGCTCAAGCGGAGCATCAGATTTGAATTGTATGCTGCCTTTGTCCGTACCGTAATGGACTTGAGCGCTGAGCTTGCTGGTGGTCAATAAGGCAGCTACAATTAATAGGCAGCTTTTGTAGTCCATTGTTTTTGATGCGAGATTAAACAGATCTCCGAAAATAGACAAAAAATGCTTTCCGAACGGGAAGAAACGCTGGCTGAACCGGTACATAGACAGAAACACTCCACCCCACTTTAAGCTGAATCCAAGTGTGGATTTACGTTTTCTAAAGACTCTTTCCCCAATTCACAAACTTTGTCTAGCAATAAGCTGTTATGCTTAAATCAGATCGCAGTTGATATCCATTATCAACATCCGCTTTATTTTCAACTACCTACTATGTCTTTTTTATTTCAAGATTTACCGCTTCGATCACTTACTGCTAAAAATAGAATTGTCGTATCCCCGATGTGTCAATATTCGAGTAGAGATGGATTTGCCACGGATTGGCATCTAGTGCATCTAGGGACTCGTGCAGTAGGAGGAGCAGGTATCGTATTTACAGAGGCTACCGCTGTGGCACCAGAGGGAAGAATTTCCTATGCAGATTTAGGAATCTGGAAGGATGAACATATAGAAGGACTTGAGCGCATTACACGTTTTTTGAAAGAACAAGGTGCCATTCCGGCCATCCAGTTAGCTCACGCCGGCCGTAAGGCCAGCCGTATGACACCCTGGGAAGGGGGTGGACCGATCGAAGATCAGAAAGTTGCTTGGGAGCCGATTGGACCCAGCGCGATTCCTTTTCATGCCCATGAACCCGCTCCACACGCCATGGACCTAGAGGAGATTCAACAATTGAAAGCTAATTTTCGCCAAGCTGCGGCGCGGGCACTGAAGGCAGGGTTTCAGATTGCTGAGGTTCATGCTGCGCATGGCTATCTCTTACATTCGTTTCTTTCGCCAGTATCCAACCAGCGACAAGACCAATACGGTGGATCCTTTGAGAACCGAATCCGCCTATTACTAGAAATCACCGAGGATCTTCGCAATTTCTGGCCAGAAGAGCTCCCCATCTTTGTCCGTATTTCCGCAGATGACTGGTTGCCCGACCGAGAGGCTTGGACCATTGAGGATTCCATTCTTCTGTCTCGGGAATTGAAAAAACTTGGGGTAGACCTCATTGATACTTCTTCTGCGGGTTTGCATCCCGAACAAAAGATTCAAGTAGGGGCGGGGTATCAGTTGTCTTTCGCTGAACGAATCAAGAAGGAAGCGGATATAATGACTGGAGCAGTCGGGATGATTACTTCCGCCGAGCAAGCTGAGACCATTATACGGTCAGGCCAGGCAGATTTGATATTTATAGCAAGAGAACTGCTTCGAAACCCCTATTTCCCCTATCAAGCGGCTAAGATTGTCCATGACAAGGACTTTCAATGGCCCAACCAATACGTTAGAGCTAAGCTCAAGTAGCTCGCATTGGAATACAAAACTCCCTATATTTGTAACTATGCAATTTCCGTCTGATCATATTAAGGAACTTTATGATGCCGCTTGTCAATATATGGCAAATGATGATCCTTACCATGCGGTGAAATTGTATAAAAAGATAATTAGACTAGCGCCAGACTGGTCACCACCATATGTGCGTTTAGGACATTTTTATAAGCAGAGATGGGAGTGGAAACCAGCATTACACTATAATAAAAAAGCCGTGGCCCTTAGCCCCGCCGACCGGGAATGCTGGTGGAATATGGGAATTGCCGCCACGGCATTAAATAGGCCTCGTATTGCCAGGCGGGTTTGGAAGAAATTTGGATTAGAAGATAAGAGAGGTCCGCTGTCATGCCTACGCATCAGTTACGATAGACAATTTGAAATCCTATTGATTCAGATAGACAGCCCCGCGAGTGCAACGATTCTGAATGTCCCTCATCCGAAGTCTGATTATAAGTATAAAGATCGAGTACTATTTGATAAAGAGATAACGGGATACACGATCTCCAACGGACGCAAAGTTCCTGTCTATGATGAATTGGGATTATTAAAGCGTTCCACCTACTTTACCTATTCTTGCATTCTACCGGATGCCGACTCTGCAGATATAGATAAGCTGGACCTGCTTTGTAAAGACTATGGACTTGGTTTTGAAGTTTGGTCCAACTCTTCCCGTTCTTACACCGTTACCAACTCCGATGAGCCTTCCGAGTACTACGATGGAAGCATCTTTCCTAAAGATACCCCGGGTGCTTTGGTGGCTATCGCCTCCAGGCGGGAAGCTACCGTTGTGCAAGTGCTAGAGGCTTGGAAGATTATTAGTTTGAAAAACTACGAGGAGTTAGAAGGACACAATTAAAATGTATAATTAAGAATGTTGAATGGATAATTGATAATCTTGAATTAGTAATGAATAATTGTTCATTCTCCACTATTCATTCAACATTACAACTCTATCTCAAGATAAACCCATCTTTTAAAGGATCCTTAGGATTGATCAAGAATTCGTGCTGGCCGGTGACGTGGGCCGTTCCCTGAACTTCTGGAATCACTGCCGGATATGGCCCAAACTCAAGTGTTTCTGCCACCTTTCCTTCAAAGACGGTTCCTAGAATACTCTCGATCGTCATACTTTCGCCAATCTGTAGCTCCTGGCGGGCATGATGGATGGCCATTCTACCCGAAACGCCTGAGCCAGTCGGACAGCGATCCACCTCGCCTTCCGCGAAAACACATACATTTCGGCTGTCTATCCCCTCGCTTATTGGCCCACCAATGAAAATGGTTCCGTACAAGAAACTAAGGTCTTCCTCGAAGGGATGATCAACGCCGATGCCAGACTGCATGACAGCCCTTTTAATCGCCATACCATCTTCAATGATTCGTGTGTAATGATCAGGGGTTAGGTCGAGTTGCAATTGATCCGCTTGGACATAGGCATAGAAAGCACCACCATAAGCAAGGTCAAATTGTACCTTACCCAATTTGGGTACCTCAATAGTCAAGTCTAAACCCAAAACGAAAGAAGGGACGCAATGAAATCGAACGTGTTGCACTTGCCCATTCTCAACTTGAACAAAGGATGTTATTCTTCCACAGGGGGCATCAATCTTTAGGATGGTCTCAGGTGATTTTACTTTCACCCACTCCATCTCGACGGCCAAAGTACTGATAGCTATGATGGCATGCCCACACATGGTGCTGTACCCTTCATTGTGTAAAAAGAGGATACCGAAATCTCCCTCCTCGTCATTCGGGGGGACCAAAACACAGCCATACATATCGGCATGTCCTCTAGGTTCAAACATCAGTGCGCGCCGGAAGTGATCGTGATTGTCGCGAGCATCAGCGCGATACTCTAGGACATTATTCCCTTGAAGTTCGGGAAACCCATCAACGATTACGCGTAGGGGTTCTCCGCAGGTGTGCATATCGATGGTTCGGACCCTAGCCCAATCTGAAGGTGTTGGGTATGCTTGTTGAATGCGTTGCCAATTCATGAGTGGAAGTCTTAAAGATGAGTGGCCTTAAGGCATGAGCGGAAGGCGAATAACTCTGACGGTTTCGATTTTGGTATTGCTGACCAGTTCTAGGACAAAGCGGTAGCCATCTAATTCTATTTCTACGCCCTTTTCGGGGATTTTTTCCGTTGCCGTAACCAGATAGCCTGACAAGGTATGGTAATCCCCTTCGGGAAAATCTAGTTCAAATTTTTCGTTCAGATAGCTAATCTCCAATCTACCCGAAAAGATATACTCATCATCACTAATCTGGTTTTCTACATATTCCCCTTGATCATGCTCATCCTCAATCTCGCCAAAAATCTCCTCTAAAATATCTTCCAAGGTAATGATACCTGCTACCGCTCCAAACTCGTCCACTACACAAGCGATGCTAGTGCGCTCTCGAATGAAGTCATTCATGAGGTCATTTACTCGGGTTACCTCTGGAACAAAGGAAATATCCAGTACTAGACCTTTTAGGTTCTTAGGATTTTGGAAAAGCTGTTGATGATGCACGTAGCCTAGTACATTATCTATATCCCCGTCCGTCACGATCAGGCGAGACAATTTGGTCTCGCGGAATAGCTGCTCTAACTCTTCCAAGTTGGCCCCTTCATCAATATTTTCGATTTCCGTTCTTGGGACCATGCAGTCCCGCACTTTGATCTCTTTGAAGTTAAGAGCTTTACCAAACAGTTCCTTGTCGATCTCTTCCTCGGCATCTGTCAAAGTATCGTTGATGAAATTCTCTAGATCAAGGCGGGTAAAAGCAGTTTCTACAGGTGTAATGGATGATTTGAAAAACACACTGAGAAATCGATTAGATACCCGAGTCATAACCCAGGTCAAAGGCCGAAGAAGCACCTCAATAAACTTGAGCGGCAGTGCCAGGAAGTATAAAATTTGATCTGCGTATAGACTGAATAAGGTTTTGGGCAAGAACTCGCCAAAAATCAGAACGACAATGGTAATAATAATAGTGTCGAACAGCAGAACGAGTAGATCCTGGTTCTTCAGGCCTAGGGTCTCAATAAGAATGGGATCCAGTATGGAGCCCATCAGGATGGTAAAAGCAACCAGGGCGATATTATTACCAACCAGCATCGTACTTAGAAAATGCGCTGGTCGTTCGTAGAAATTAGCTAGGATGGTCCCTCGGGAAGCCCCCTTTTTCTTACGCAACTCTACTCTCAACTTATTAGCTGAAATGAAAGCGATCTCCGAACCGGAGAAGAAAGCAGATAGGATGAGAAATAATAGGATAAAGGATATTATCATATAGGAATCAAGTCAATCTACAAACTGGGCCGTATCAAGCCGCATGTCCTTTACAAGAGAAAGATAAATATTATTATGGAATAAAGTAAGAGCCATTAGTAATCAATAGATCGTTTTAGCTGCTTTTTATTCCGAGAAAAGCTAGGTCTGGCCGCCTACTGTGTTTCCTGTTTCGGAATCGTTTGGGGCTTGCGTGGTCTTATCGGCTTTTCTTGAGGTTTATCTGTAGGCACTCCATCCTCCAGTTGATCTACCGCAATACGGCCTTCGACGGCATTGATTCTAGCATTTGAAAAATCCTGATCCGCTTCAAAACCATGACCATAAATGATCTCATCAGGGCGGGTAATGACAACAAATTTATTGGATAGCAGCTTTTGCTTCTGTTCATCCCAGATCAATTCTTCTGTTTCCAGCTTTTCATTGGCTTCGCTTTCCCACACGACACTATCTCGAACCAGAACCTGCTGTTTTTGCTCGAGCCGAATGGCATATTTAGCCGTCAATACACTCGATAGTTGTTGAAATTGATCAAAGAAATCCACCTTCACTCCATCAGGAAATTCCTGTTTGGGATCTTTGCGATCCAAATGATAGAGCATGGTAGGGCCAGCGATCTTGACCTTTATTTTGGCAGAGTCACTATAGAGAATCTCTACTATCTCCGCTCGTTCCACTTGTGTATCTAATTTCTCATTCAAAGCGGCAATATCTTCCATGCTGTTTTCGCAAGCGAACAACAGACCGACGACACTGAACAAGAAGGTAAATTTCCGCATTCCTATATTTTTGCCAAAAAAAGTGGTTTTCTGCAATATTATTAAATGTCTGTCTAAGATGATAGTGTTTAACAGTCTATTAAGCCTTTAAGCATATTCTGACCCATATTTGTGTTACTTTTTTGGAATATCCACGTCAAAAAATAAAAACTTAGTTTAAAAACGAAACTAAGCGAACTATTTTAGATAGCTTTGCGTTATCAGATTAGCCTTGTGCTTAAAAACAATGGATATGACAAACTTTGCAATTGCCGAAAAAAACTTGACCCAAAGAGGGTTTTTGGATCTGGATGTAGATCCGACATTAGATCTCTTTGAAGAGATTGAACGGCTTAAAAAGGAGAAAAACGCCATTATTTTGGCGCACTACTACCAGGAAGCTGAAATTCAGGATATTGCAGACTACATAGGTGATAGTTTAGGTCTTTCGCAACAAGCTGCCAAAACAGATGCAGACATAATCGTATTTGCAGGTGTGCACTTCATGGCTGAAACAGCCAAGATGTTGTCTCCTAATAAGAAGGTCTTGCTGCCCGATTTAAAAGCAGGTTGTTCTTTGGCCGACTCTTGTCCACCTCATCTTTTCCGAAAATTTAAAGAGAAGTATCCTGACCACGTTGTAGTAAGCTACATCAACTGTACTGCTGAGTTGAAAACACTTACGGATGTTTGCTGTACTTCTACCAATGCGGTACAGATTATTGAGAGTATTCCCGAAGATAAGGGAATCATCTTTGCACCCGATATTAACCTCGGTCGCTATTTGGTGAAAAAGACAGGCCGTGATATGGTGCTATGGAATGGCTCTTGTATGGTGCATGAGATTTTTTCCGGCGAAAAGATTACCAAGCTGATGCTACGTCACCCCGAAGCCAAGTTCATTGCTCATCCGGAATGTGAGGCGCATATCTTGGATAAGGCCGATTACATTGGCTCTACCAGTGGATTGCTTAGGTATACACAGGAGAACGAAGCTACAGAGTTTATCGTGGCCACCGAATCGGGAATCCTGCACCAGATGCAAAAAGCATCTCCGCACAAGACCTTTTATCCGGCACCGCCTAATAATACCTGTGCTTGCAACGAGTGTCCGCATATGCGACTGAATACCTTGGAGAAATTGTATCTCTGCATGAAGCATGAGTTACCTGAGATTGAATTGCCGGAGTGGGTGATCGAGCAGGGCGTGCCTTCGATCGATCGCATGCTTGAAGTTTCTGCAAAGGCAGGTTTATAAAGGGAATTTATTATTCGGTTAAAGATATGAATAAGGCCTACTCAATTTGAGTAGGCCTTATTTTATATATTATTTACTTGAATATGATTGCTAAAAATCATATCTTCGTAGAGAATTGAGGGTTTGTATGAAACAGGTCCTCTGGAGCATTACCCAATAAGCTCCTCCTTTAACTCAACACACAAACACAAAAATGAACGCTCTTGCTTTCCTATGGCAAAGATGGAGCGCTTGGGGCTTTTACCCAGGTTTACGCACATCCCTAAGTCATTTTCCCATATTGTTTGCATGGCTTCCTAATCAGGAACACTTCTCTTCCTCATTACATCACTTAAATCTACAATGAGGATGAAGAATACCCGTCAACAGCTACACCTATTCATGGATAGTCTCGGCATTAGTGCCGATCAACGCCTACATCTCGCCGGCCTTTTTGATCAACTGTATCAGGAAGAAAAGCAGTCCAGTACGCTATTATCTACTACAGGAGCATTGGCACTGACCGAGGGGCGCTATCCTGAACCAGTAACTCATGAAAGCACTAATACTGCTGCCATCGCAGAACTACAACAAGCATCCAAAGAACTAGAGCAATATGCACGTGTGCTGTCTCACGATCTTCGGAGTCCTTTGCGAACGATAAGTAGCTATGTGGAGCTACTGCAAAAACGGCACAAGCAAGAGCTAGCGGACGAAGGCAAAACCTTTCTACAATATATTGCGGAGAAGACGGACCAGATGAACACGGTCATTCAAGATTTGCTCGCCTATATACGCACCGGGCAACGCGTGCAGCAACACCTACTGACCGATTTAAACAAAGTATTAGAGCTTGTTGAATATCAACTACGGACTGAGTTGACCGCCACCGGAGGGGAAATTAGAGTAGGTGAATTACCTCAAATTATGGCTGCTCGTACGAGTATGCAGCAGATCTTTCAGCAATTGATCCTGAATGCCCTACAATTTCGCTCTACAGCTCCGCCAGTGGTTGAGATTCGCTGTATTCGGGAGGCGGGTCACTGGCATTTCCTAGTCTCCGACAACGGCATGGGGTTGGATGAAGCTCATGAGCATAAGGCCTTCGAGCCCTTTCAACGTATCCATATGGGCTCGCCTTCTGGAACCGGGGTAGGATTAGCCATCTGTAAAAAATGGGTAGAGCTACATCAAGGGGAGATTTGGTATCAAGCTCGACCCCAAGGGGGCACCACTTTCCATTTCACGATTGTAGCACATCAATAGCTAAAAAAGCTGGCGGGGAACTTTCTTTCTCCGAAAATGTTTGTATTGATGTGCGCAAAAAATTAATCCAGCTTTTTTCTACTAAAAGCCACACGGTTAATAAAAAAGAAGTATATTTGCGTTCCCAGAAAATGGAAGTAGGGAGCTACTTTCATACATTCTACACCCGGTTGGGTGGCCGAGCGGTTAGGCAGAGGTCTGCAAAACCTCGTACGGCGGTTCGAATCCGCTCCCAACCTCAAGACAACAAGCCTCTTTCGCGCAAGCGAAAGGGGCTTTGTTATTTCTGGCAGCGAGCAAAACTTGTTTTAGGGAGCAGACAGGAATAACAAAAGTCGACCGCAGGGAGAAGACTTGTTGCATCTTGTAGGGCCTCAACTACCGGATGGGCGCAGCCGATCCGCTTCTACGGTTTTCTCACAATTGACAAGACCTGCTTTAGCGAGCAGCCATAAATTACAAAGCTCACCCACGGTAGGGGAGACTATTTGATCTTGAAAACCCTACCCCTTCTTATATCGAATTCGCTCCACCCCCTCCGTCATTTCAATCGCAAAAATGGCTGCATCTAAAGCCGATAACGCTAATTCCGTCTTTATTTGTTTGGCTAGTTGATCAATGTTCAGGACTCTGGCGGCTGGGTCGTTATTGCGATAAGGGAGCGGCGAAATGGTTTTCCCTTGAATGGCATCTCCTTGGCGATTTTTCAGAGACTTGCTATAGTCTGCTGGTGTATCGCCTCCATCTACGCCAAAGTGTATCGTCTCAGGTTTTTGAAAGATATCTACTTCCTCAATCAAGCCCTCGAAAATACACAGTAGTACATTGGAGGATAATTGCTCACGACGCATAACCTTATTTTTCAACCAGACGGTAAAGGAATTACCATCTTTCCGGATGGCATATTGCTCATCATTGTCCAAATCGTGTACTAGCCATTGTTCACTGACAATTTCAGTAGCTACCGCCAGGGAAACATTATTGAAGTTAGGCTTCAAGGTATTGACTATTTGCTGATTGGTACTGTTTATATCCTTCAATATCGCTACGCTTTGAGGACTTATGACAATCGAGGACTGGGTTTGATAGGCAGCTACATGTAGGTTGGGCCAACCAGCTACAGCTGCCGAGCGCATAATTAATCCACTTAAGTTTCCAAATGCAGACTCAGGATTGCGTTTGTTTTGATGGTGGTTTCGATCTCGTTGTTGGTCATCGGAGGACACTCGTCCAACGCTAAAAGCACCGTCAAGAAGGCATTCCACCCACTCGTTGTCAAGGACGAAAAAACGCAAAGACTCTGGAGGTAGCAATTTGGCATCTGGGACCAGGTAATTGAAGGGGACTCCTTTCAGTAAACTTAGATTCTGAAACCAATCTTGAACTTTCGGAGGAATTTCGTCTGGATTGCCTTCTACTTGGAATAAACTTTGTTTTGGAAGATGGTTGTGCGCCAATTGAAGCTCCCCCTCTTTAAGCTGCTGAGCATGGGCTCGTTTCCAATTATATAGACTAATAGATACTCCTTTGCTTTGTAGTAATAACATCCGCCCCAATTCCCAGGCAGCTGCATAGGAAACGTCAAAAAAGCCGGTGTTATCGTCATAACGGAGTAAAGCATCGGCACCCAGAACAGGCAAAGCATCGGCATGATTGGGATTGGGGCCTGTACTCAAAGGACCATGATACCAGGAAATGCCTTTATTTCCATTTCGCATATAATGTTTTAGAGGTACATAACCTTGAACAAGAAACGAATCAGCTGTGGCATTCCCCGAATCAGGTAGTCTTAGGTTATGATCGGAAGGATTATGGTTGCCCGTGGTATTTAAATGTTCGAGGATGCGGGGGAGGCTTTTGTTGGTGTCCACGCAGGCAAATTGCCAATGATGAAGGCTGATGAATCGCACTTCACCATCGTCAGGTGCACCCAAATAGTTAAATCCCTGTGCATCGTAACGGTTCTCCAAGGCAACCAGATGAACATAGCTAATCCCCCCGCTAGTCGGCAGTCTATTAGCTATGACAACCGCATATTCACCTCCCGTCATTTTGCCGTGTACATCAAAGCCCTGACGGACATGGGCCAGATGCTTCAAATCCTCCTTGTATGGAAGTACTTTGGTTAGCAATGCTTTTGGAACATCAATGACCGTAACTGTATCCGTCTCCAATTGCCCCTCTTCTTTTTCGAAATCAGGGTAGTGATTGGCAGCAGCCGAATCCTTCAAGGCTTTAAGGCTTATTGTCTTCGGTTCAGGAGCTGCGCCATCTGAGCTGTCGAAGACTAGCAACGCAAGCCAGGGAATGTCTTTGCTGCTTCCATCTGCATATCGTTCCCAAGGTAAGGTGCTTCGGTTTACTACGATGTGGGGCAACACATTGGCATGATCGCCAAGGCTTCCATGGGGTGGGAATACGGAGAAAACTTCATTAGGCGTAAGATTAAAACGGGTGCCAGATACCTGGAAGGTCTTTGTTTGGCTAGCTCCCGCCATCCTCTCCGTACCACTTGTTTTGAAGCTAGGAGTGGCTTGAACGTAGTATTTCCCTTCCTGGATACCCGGTCGATGGTAAGCAATAAATTGAATTTCTGCGGGTAAAGGTTGATTTTGATCTGCCATGAAGAATTCCTATTATACTGCTTGCCCCTTGAATTGGGGTGAAAAAATTAACTCATCAACGTAACTATCTACTAACTCGCTATCGGATTCGGAGGTCAAACCTAGAGCTGTCAAAATGGTATCTCGAGTACTATTCGATTTCAGGTCTTGCTTCAACTGATTTCTCCAGTCCTCCGGATAATTCGGGGTGAACGCGCTCGTGACCTTTTGATCAATGTAGCCGTTCATATCCTTTGTAGAAAATTCAAATTTGTGTCGATCAATCGGATCAGGTTTGGTAGTTGGTTCCTCTTCCTGTGCATTTAGTACAATGCGATATCCTGTTACGGCCCCAGTAATGAATTTTTGTCCATTCAAATTGGGACTGACCGATTCGCCCCACATCCCCTTGGGTACATTTTTCTTGATCGGTACAAGTGAGAATTTGTCGGTATAGTCATTTAACTGCTGGGGAGCGGTTGTACTAGGATCTTTATCCGTAATGGTAATCTTGAGCGTACTTTCTACTTTGCTTCGATTTAATCCCATGGGGGAGATTCCAAATGCTTCCTGGCCACTGCTTTTTTGAGCAGCCGCACCAAGACTTACCTGCTTAACAGGGAGGATAGAGTCTACCTCAAAAGCAAGGCCTTTGGGATCTACAATCCAGTCGACATTGCCAGCGTCCACTTGCTTTTTCAATCCCCCTTTTAAAGCAATACTTAGGATATCCTTGTTGGCTGCGGGAAGGAAAGAAGTGCGAAATTGTGTCCAGTTTATGGGGCGTGGAGCCTGAGAACTTCCGGCACCAAATGATACGGTAAAGGAAATAATCCAAAGTTTCACATGAGCTGTTCCACTGAAGTCTGGGCCCCAAATATGAAGGTCCGCTCCAATGTCCACGGAGATGGTGTGCGTACCGAAGAAATGGAAGGTATAGGAAACCCCCAAATCCACGTAGATCCTTGCATCGTAGTGATAGGGCTTCCAAGCAATCAGAAAGTCGGCTCCGGCCACAAACCAGGCCTTCAAGTTTCCATCATCCCACAAGGCTTGTAAACGACCCCCAGCCATTACAGCAGATGCTGTCAGGGCAAAGTAAGCACCGCCTTTGAGGCTCAGTTGATCGGTTACTTGCCAATTGAAACCTACTCGAGGGACACTAGGATAATGAGCTGGTTTTTGAAAACTAGGATGGTAACCTCCGACACTAATTACAAAATCTCCTCCGTGTGGTCCACTAAACCAGCTGAAGAAAGCAAAACCGCCGGTAAGGTGGCACTTGCGAGACAACAGGAAAGACGCGGTCGTCAATTGGGCTTCTACACCTAGAAATCCTTCATCTGGAATAAAACTGGCCTTAAGAGCTAGCTGCACCTCTGCTAATGGCTCCACCGAACTTCCTGCTTCGGGGGTCGGTAATAATAAGGTCGATAAGCCCAATAGATCCAGCTCAAAATGATGGCCAAATGAAACGGTCAATAAGGCGAAAGAATCAATCATTTTGAATGAATTGAACTTAATGCCGACCGCGAAAAAATACTGATCCTCCTCGGGGGGGATATAGGTCCGGATTTTGGCCAATTCTGCTGATAATGCCTCCCTGGAACCCGTGCCTGACGGAATGGGAGTAGCGCCATTCATTGCCTCTGATACCAGTGGAAAACTAGCCACCTGGTCAATCGCGGGGGTGATTAGCCGACGATTATAGCCGAAACCAGCCGCCAAGCCCGTAACAAAAAAGAAGGCTGGACCACCTAGCGGATAATCTAATACGGCATAAATAAACAGGGATTTATGCCCATCTGCTAAAGCGGCGTAAGAGCCGATGGCAGCCAGCATCAATTCCTCTGTTTTGATGATGGCTGTACCATCATATTCATACTGCACATTGTCGCCAGCATTAGGTACCTTCAGAAAGGCACCTCCGATTTCCAAGGGGCCTCTTTTGAAGTCGATACCAAGGCCATTCAGACTGAATTTGGGATCAAATCTCTTCAAGGAAGAACGAGCTGAAAGGCCTTGCAGATCAATGGTCAAGCCTCCTGCGGAAAGGGATGCATCCAATAGGAACCACAATTCACCACTGGTATATTGGAGACCTACCCGTTCGAAGTCAATTGGGCCAATCTTTTTTTGCACCGTAAACCATTTGGCTTTATCACTGGCAGATGGCGGGGTGACTGTCTGAGGTGGCGAAGAAGGTGCAGGTGTTGGATCCGGTCCGGTAAGCGGTAAGCTGACTGGTGTCTCCAATGGTCCCAGGTTCAATTTCCCATCAATGCCTAAACCCTTACTCAGATCTCGAGTAGGAATTGGCGTAACGGTATCTGGTAGCAATTTTTCATTCCCCCATAATTCAATATCCGTTTTAGGGATAGCAGCGCTGGCCAGGAGGAATTGTAGGTTTTCGAAACCAACGCTTTTATCTGGGGGGAACAACTTCCCGATTAGAGGTAGATGAGAAAGGTTTACTGAAGCGCCAATATCCAGTGCAAATAGGAATTTCGAACTCTCGTTTTGCTTCTTTTCAAAGACGAGAATGATGTCTTTGAGTTCGGCTGAAAGGTCGACTGGAATATCATCAATATTGGATGATAAAGCAGCGATTATAGTGCTCAGTTTTATGTCTAGTGGTGTATTCTTCTGGCTAAAGGTGGCTGCGAAAAAAGTGGCATCCGAATCTAGGATATGTAGATTAAATTCAAGTATACCTGATTCATTGAAAGGCCCGAGCTTGATTATTCCTTCAAGTTCCTTTTTGTAGGAACCGGTATCCAGTTTACTAACCATAATTTTCAAGGTAATGTCTACCTCTTTTCCTTCAATGGGAAAATGACCTTCACAACTAAAGGTAAAATCTTGGTTTTTGGTATTAAAGGAGGCTTCGATGTCCTTTACGACTAAGCCAGCAAGGGGCGCAGGAAGCGTGGTGCTAACGTCAAATTTCCCGGCCAGATCAGTAATTATCTTTTCAATGGTCAGAGAATTCTGGTTAACAGTCTTTCCAGCCAACAACCAACTCTGTTCTGCACTGTCATATTGCCCCGTTAGGGTTAGCGTTATTTCATCAATCGAAATTCTAGTTGTTGCGTTGATACGGACCTGGAAAGCGCCGCCCTCCTCAGAGTGAAGGCGTGTCAGTTCGAAATCACATCCCAGGTATACTGAAAATTTAGCAAGGGTGAGCTTAAGAGAGCTACCTCCTTCTAAAATAAAATAGGTGACAGGAGAATCATTAGTAGTATCCAGTTCAAGACCTAGGTTCTTGATCTCTAAAATAAATTCATCTTCAAAATTCCCAGATGATACTAACTTATCATAGTCTGTATCCGCCAATAATTCGGAGAATACTCCTAAACTATGCAGGGGTTTCGTCATTGTTGAATAAAGGGACAATTTTCCAGTCCAGGGAAGCGGAATCATGACCGTAATATCGAAATCGCCAAAATGTGCGGTAGCATGAATCTCTCCATTGTAGGCGAAGCCATCATTGCTTCGGAAGAGACTTAGCTGAAAACCCAGGTCCTTTAAGGTGAGCATGGGCTTACTGCCCGATCCTGGTATAAGAACCCACTCCCCGGATGAGTTGACACGCAAGCCTACGCTATGTACCGTTTTTTGACTTGGATTGAAGGCAATTTCGAGTTGGTCTAAATTAAAACCTGGGATACTTTTAATTTGAGGAGGCAACTTTTCAAAGGCATCACTTCCCATTATTACTTTCTCCAAATCAGAAAGGCCAAAATCCAGGCCTGGGATCATTAGTTTAAGATTCCACAGTTCCGATTTATTAACAGGAAGATTTAGCGCAATTTGAATTTCCTTTCCTCCTATGCTTAACTTAGCAAGTATCGATGCTCCAACCTTTTTATCCTCAGCAGAAATAATGGCGAACAATTCAAGCTCTGTCAAAGGGAGTCCTTCAATTCCCAAAAAATCATGGCTCAGACTTGTTGATGGGGTCGCAACGCCTCTAAGAGTGAGCTGATCTAAAATACTCGGTCCATTGGTAACATTAGCGTGTAGAGAAATGGAAGTAAAATTGAGATCTTCATACAATGTGTTAAAAACTGGGTTCAACTCTAAGAGACTATTACTACTTGATAGGGGAATGATAGTATCTCCTGCCTCAATAGCTAGCATCAAGCTTCCTTCAACATATTCAGTAAGTGTCGCAGTCAGCCCATTTTGATTAAAATAATTGACTTGTCCGATTGTGATGGTTTGTCCATTGGATGTTGAAACTTCAGCATTTGTTATCACTAATTCTTCGCTGTCCATGATAGCCAATAACTTTCCACTAGCCTCTGAGTCATTTTTGTTTATATTCCTGGATGTACTCATTATTTGATCCCTTTTAAATACACTCTATTTGATTAATTTATCTAGCTTCAGACCTGATTTTTTATACTTAATTGCATCTAATGCGTAGCATCATTACCGCATGATCTGATGCATTTCGTTGCAGTGTGGGAACACCTCCGGCTAATCTTTGGGACCATAGTTCAATATGAGCAGTCCGAGCATTTGGCACTAATGCAAAGTCTATTGTCGAAGTTCCAGGAGCACCAAATGCATTTCCAGCATGGCGGGTGAAATAATATTGCCCACCTCCTCCGACTCTCTCAATTGCGAGAATAGAATGAGTTCCACTGATAGCCTGCCCAAATGACTCTCTTTTCAAAAGGTTATTAGGAAGTCGTAGGTCAAAATTTAAATCGCCAAAAATGATATGATCGTTAAATTGGTTACAAAGAGCAATGAGTTGGCTACTCGTATCTGCATGGGTATTCTTTGTATGTACAAATAGGCCTTTAATTCGGTTAACTGCGTTTCCCCCTCCTCCCGGATACACGCGATGGCGAACTTGAAACAATAGGGCATACCTGTCTGATCCCCAAGGTGCATTCCCAACAGCACCAAATACACCTAGTGCACCAGTACCCAGACAATCTAAGGCTTGAGGGTTACCGCCTCCGTCATCTGGTGGTGATACTGTTTGTGCTGCAGGGCCAATCCGGGGTAAGCCCCCAACAGCCCCCCCAATCTTTTCTGAATCGCCTCCTAGAAAGGCACAAATGGTATTAGGATTACCACCAAAAGGTATGTGAAATGGGGTAAATCCACTTGTCAAATGGTTGACTGGAAAGTTTGGTACTGCAGAATATCCAATAGCTGGAACAGCTGGAGCGTTCCCGTCCCATCGATTATAATCAGGGTCTAGATAGGCATGACTTTCGCAGAAAAATATCCCACAAGCTGTGGCTGCACCTGTAATGGATGCTCCCCAAGCAGCAGAGGGGGGGGCAGCAGCAGCAGCACCAGCAGTCTGACCAGCCCCTCCTCCTACAGTTTGATAAACATTTACATTAGCTGAATAACTAGTGTAAAAGTTTCTACTATTATTTTGATTGACAGGATTACCTCCGTGGTTCAGGTTGTGAAAAACAATATCTAAATATGGCATAGTGCTGCAATTGTTAAGGTCAAAAGTTGATAGATTGTATCATTTGATTATTGTCTTCCTGTGTGCTTCCATTAGGTCTTGACTGATGAGTAAGAAAAGTCATTATGGCCAAGTAGAGTCTACTATTTACAAGTTTAGTACTTTGTCATTTCAGTGACTCTATTCCTTCTCCCTCAAGGGCCTGCAAACGCGACTCCAGGTTATTCACGGCCCGCTGATAATCGGCTTTTATCTGTTCAATGCTACGATCTAGTTTCTCGATCAGGCGTTGTTGCTCCTGCGTGGCACTTACGTTGAGCATGGAGATAGCTTCATAATCCACGGAGTGAAAGTCATTGACTTCGCGACCATATACGAAGACTTTGTCCGCTGTATCGGGTAATGCTACTTTGAAACGAGTGCTTTCCGTTTTCAAAACATCATATATCTCATCGTTTTCCTCCGTTATGATTCGGATGCGTTCACCGCTTTGTAAATCGGTATCCAGAACAATCCAACCATCGACGACTTCGGCTCTTTGATAAATATCCGGTACCGTTTCCGTAAGGTTCTTAGAAACGGCTTGTGGAAAGACCTTAGCCAATTGTTGCCCAATGACCTTTTTTTGCGCACCGCTGCTATTTTTAACCTGATCGCGCATTTTATAATCCGTAATCTGGATGGACATCAAGGTATTGAGGTCTTCTGTGGGATTGGAAAGCCCGTGGACATCTTTCAGGCGAGCGTCTGAATGAGCGTAGAATCCCCAGGCAGCTATGGTCGTGCCGGTGTATATGGCATAATTTTGGCCTACAGGTGTAGTCCTAATGCCCGATCCGTGATATTCTATCCAATGAATCCTGTTGCCATATTGTGGGTGTCCAGGCATATTTCGATAAATAGTTCCAGGTATTTCTAGAAACCCTTTTCCGGTATTGACGCCGCCTAAACCCACTCTGCCATTGGCCTGCAGGGCACCCAATACATCTACTTTGCCGCCGACTTGCATGTTATTCGATACATTTACCTGACCATTTGCTTGTACGCTTAATCGCCAGGCATTTCCATTCCAAAAACCTATCTCACTGGCGGAATGTCCGCCGACGAATCGATCCCCGCTTACCCACAAACCTCCATCATTATTGTCAGATTTCATTCTGCCATTGACGATAAAATCTATAGATCCACCACCGCCACCAATCACATGTAATCTTGCTTGAGGATTACTAGTTCCTATACCAACTCTGTCGAAGCCAGCATTACTTTTCTTATAAACCAGTGGAGATTTTTCGACCACATCCACAATTTGCCCGTCCCAGTAGCCTGGAATATTTTCGTAATGGAGATATAGGTTGGCCAGTCCTGCCGGCAAAGAGGATTTGATGTTGCTGATTTCAAATTCAAGAAATGCTCCCGATTCGAGCGTGACATCATTCAGCAAAGTAATCTCATCTCCTGGTTTTGCATTTTGTACTTGAACAATAGGGTTGGATACCTTTCTGACACCATTATCAACCCGGATATTAACAAGGGATACTTTGATTTGAATTTTGGAGACCTGATTGAGTGTCCCTAATGCCCAATCCTTCGTAGATTCTCCCTGTTGCTGTGCATCAAAAGAAAGGAAAAACTTGCTGGGTCTTTCGGCATTTTTTCCCTTCAATGAAATATTGGATTGTAAGGGTTTGCCTGAATCGTATGGGAGGGCATTGGTGAGGTGAAAAACCACCTTATTAGCAGTGCCGGAATTGTCATTAACGGCATCGTTCAAGATTTTATTCGACCCATGGAAGCCTGCATGCAACGGAATATTTTTCTTCCCTTTATGGTTGACGATATTGAGGTGGGCGATTCGCTGGCCCTGGATTTGAGATGTCTTGCCTTCATAACTCATCGCATTGTAAAAAAGCTCGACGCGCGTTCCTCTTGAGCCTTTCTGCCCGTCGGGTCGAAGACCGGTAAATTGAACAGAAAGCGTTTTTCCTGCTTCTATTTTTGGAGCATGTGTAGCTAGAATATAGATAAAGACATCTCCACCTCCTTTTTTGATCATTTTCATGCTCCAGCCTTTCTCCCGAATGACCTTTATTTTATCCAGACTTTCCTCCAGGAGGGTGCCCGGGCGGAAATGCAAGGCGAAATGGTGCAAGGATTCACTAGCATCCGGGTTGACTACCCCGGCCAGTTGGATGTTCTGCCTGCTAGTATTTTCAAGGATCAGTGTCATTTGATGCCCTTCAGGGGCTTCGTCTATAAATAAAACCTCTTGTTGATCGTCATTTTGAAAGTTAAAATCCAGAGGGTGGGTCTCATGGAAAGTTGCCATGGCAGTCTGATCTTCTACCATGACTTTTTGTACCTCTTCCAGCGATAAGGCTCGATCATATACCCGCGCCTGTGCAATTTTGCCATTGTGAAAAGTATGGTAGGTCGCGTAGCCAAGAGTTAGGGGATCATTGGTTGTATATGGGGTTGCTATCATATTATCGATACTGCCAAGTTCCTTCCCATCCAGGATTAGCGTACCCTTATTATTGGATCTTGTGCAGACGATATGGTACCACTTGCCGGCAACGATGTCTCCAGCATTGTCTACTTGAAAATTTACATGCCCACCTCCTGTACCATATTGTTGGAACAACCAGACATTCGCTGCGGCATGATACCAAAGCCCATAATTTCGTTCGTTGGCATTGCCTTTTCCAATAATCCTTACCCAATCACCAGGTTCACTATCTAGATAAATCCAGGCTGACAGCGTTAGGTCTCCAGTCATTTTTAGATCAGGAGAATCAGCCACTTCGACATAGTCCGTTTGTCCATTGAGGCGTAGGCACGCCCCGAATTGCTCATCTGGCAGCAGGCTGGGGTTTCCTTTTAGGGTACCGGGGTGGGATTTACCGGAGCTATCAAGGACGCGTTTGTCTTCTGTAAAGTCATCAAGTGGAAGATGAAGTATCATGGTATATGATGGTTTAGGTGGTATGTAAATGATTAGCTGCCTGTAGTATCTGTAGGGCCATTTTGAAGCTGCAAGGCCGCCTGTTGCTGAATATTGGTAATCAATTGATGAACCCTAAAAAAAGGCAACTGGCCCAGGCCTTCTAAAATGAGATTGGTCTCCTCGATCGTAAGGACCAAATTGATCCGCTGTTGGCTTTGATTCGATAATTCTTTTTCCATGATGTCTTAGTCTGTAATTTTTTTCAATTTTAGCCATCCTTCGCGGATGACGGTAGTGCTATTCAGGTGCGCCTTCAGCGGCGCTTGACTGATGCTAACCTGAGCCAATACGGCTTCAATTTTCACCATATCGTAATTCAAATTAGGGTCTAGTGATTTTGTCACCCTTTGGTCCCTTCTGATCACTTCTGCTCGATCGTTATCGATCGGTTTTATCCAAGCTATGCCGGGATCTTTCAGGGTATCCCAGATGGCATTCCCGCTTTGAGGAAATGCGCTTGTAAATGCCGTTCTTCGGATTATTCCAGGAACAAAGATTTCGTCCCAACCATCACCAGTATTTGCCAACCACGACCATCGATACCCAGCTTCCCCCGGAAGCGGGATCTGTACTTGCTGACTATCACTGAGTAATGGCGAGCTTAAAAATGTTACCTCAATTCGATTCAGGGCATCCACATATTGTTCTGGAGGAATATCAATTACACTAGTGGGTAGAACCCCCGTAGTTGCATGAACTTTTCCTCTCGGATCAACCAACATCGTCAAAAAATCAGGCCCTTCGCTAAGGCATTTATTCAGGATAAAATTCTCCTGTCCACGACTCACAATGTAGTCATCCGCGACCGTGCTACTTTGCGGTGCATAGAATTTATCCGCTTTAAAACCATCTTCATTTTCGATTAAATATCCTACCAGGCCATCGTTGAGCTGTTTGAATTCACCGAGACGAATGGGGAGTTTTACATGGGTGAATGCTTCAGTTTGACGGGAATTTCTGACCAAGTCATTCCGGAAAACATTCATGTCATGATTGATCGCTGGCAATCCCGCTAATTCAAACTTTAGGCAGCCACGGGTGATGGCTACTGGGCGACTCATTAAGAGTGCAATGTCCGTATGTTGGGCGTGATTCTCTGGGTCAATATTAGCTAGGGAAGAATCAATGACACCGATGAACTGTTGGAGGAAATTATTATCTGCTTGTGTCCGCTGCAAAAGGTAATTCACAAACTTGTGAAGGAACTCATTGGTGATTTCATTAAGATTAAAAGTCTCACCTCCCTTAGGGCCAGGAGGATGACGCAGTATGGACTGTTCATTATGTCCAGGGCCAATGTCACAGATAGGCGTTCCATGCTGTTCAAATACTCGGATATTGTTATCCAAATTATTGGCTAGTAGCCAACCACAGATTGGACTGGTAGCCGGATGGTCGTTCATCTCCTGATCCCCATCAAGAGCTGATAACCAGCGAAAACCTAAACGTGCGGGCTGTACAATCCTTGGTCGTAAATGAACCATATCGGCTTTGTTCGGGACCTGCATGTGGTAAGGTTTTCCTATAGCTCCCGAATACAATCTACGATTTCTGCCGAAGGAGTCAATGAGGCGCAGTTGATTGATACGCATAGCCCCTGAACGAATTGGGTTGAAATCATTCTCTGGTCGTGGAGCGGCATAAATATCACGCCCTAATGCTTCTTTTACCTTTTGTGCGAATGATTGATAATTACTAAACCCAATGGGGTCTTCAACGGGTACTTGCATGATCAAATGCTGCATGATTAAGGCATCATTGAAGCCACCCAGGGATTGTGACAAGGAATGGAAGTTGTTATGGGTAATCCATTTGTAGGCTCGAATTAATACATAGGTTGGATCATTACCAAGATTGGCTTCGTTTTGATGGATGTAATCGTTGAGAATGATGTCCACCTCTTGGCTTGAAAAGTCAAAATTTTGATCCTCTTCTGCTGTGTGCTGAGCCAAATAATAGGGTATGAGGACTTGCTTTTTAAGAAAGGTTTCCAGTTGTGCCTTAAGCGAAAAATTTGCATTCGGGGTTAGTATGCTTGACCCTACATACTCATACGCCACATTTATAATATTGAACTTATTAGGCTTAACAGTAAGGTCTACATTGTTCTCAAGCATCTCATGATTTTCCAAAACAAAATTGGTATCATATATCCGCAGTCCCTCTCTAAGATTACTTTTATTATACATGGGAGCCATAATCACTTCCCATTCTAACAATATGGGATTCCAAGGTTGGTGAGCCCACGTATCAAAGGCGAAGTGGTCTTGGGGGTAACGACCCGCCAAGTCCTTGAAAAGACTTTTAAGCTTGTTGTCATCACCAATTAGGTCGAGCATTGAGCTTTGAGCATGAATGGTGCAATGAAGCTTATCATCTGATCGATGCTGGCCATCAAATCCATGCCGAGCAGAGGGTTTCACAATGTCTCCATGGATCAGAAGGGCAGGTTCCTTTGGTTTCCAAAACCGGTTGGATGGAGAGTTTTGAAGGACGTACCGTTGTTTTACAAAATGATTGAGATCCCTCAGGATTTCAGCTTGTGTCAATTGGTAGTTGTAGACATGGATGTGCGTCAATTTTCCCTTTACGAATTCAGCGTTATCTTCGCGACTCATAAAATGTATAGGGCTATCGATAGCTTGTTCTAAGGTGAGATAAACATGCACCCATTCTCCTTTTGGAATACTATCCCATTGTGTTTCTACTACTTGTTTACCATTTACATAGAGACTACTCCAACCGTTGTTTTGATCTAAAGCCAAGCTATTTTGTCCTGTTTGAACTAGGCAGCCACTTGCATTAGCATCTAAGTTTACCCAAAAGGAGAAGGCTTTAACACTTGGTAGGGCCGGCAATAGTAGCTTCGAATTTGTACCATCGAATTGAGTTACCTTTCCGAATCTTTCATCTTCAATAAGCTGGGCGTTACCACTTAAGCTCCCGCTTAGAGCACTCCCCGCATGATCAGGAACTTTCCCTGCTCCGTCTTTTTCACTCAACTTTAGGGCGATCAATAAGCCGCCTTGTTTATTGAAGGCATGCAATTGAGCCAGTATGTCATTTACGGCATCTGCCACTTTTTTGGCTAAGCTGTGTTGCTCGCCTTCAGTAGCAGTCGCTTCCGTTACTTTTTTGAAGTCGTCCTGAACATAAGAAAGCTTCCCAACAGATTCCACCTTTTCTTCTAAAGCAGGCAGGTCTTTTTGTTCAATGAAATACCGAACCTCATCTGGATCAATGAAGTCCTCATGGGTGCCATCTGGCGTATAGACACACTTGAGATATTTACACCAATCCGAAAAAAGTATACTCCTCAAATCCCGAATTTCTCGTTCTCCTTCATTATACAGCTCCTGCAGACGATTGAGTTGATTCAAGGCATGGCCCAAGGATTCGGGTAAGGTAATCTGTTTTTGTTCGGCGACATTTCCCGCCTGCTTGGAAGAGTCCGAATCGGTTTGAGGACGAATAGTCCAACGGATTCCTCCATTTACTGCATTGAAACCATTTTCATGCCGACCTTCTTCAAACTTAGGGCCGGTGTCTAATTTGCGATGCTCAAGTTTAGCAGCCAGTTGAATGGCTTCAATTTGATCTTCGATTTCAGATGCGGAGAATTGGAGGCCACCTGCATGAGCTAATTGTTCTGCTAGATATGCAGAAAGAGCTTCCGTACCCGAATTTCCAATGGTAATGTTAATGTCAGAGGACGATTGAAGCGCTGGGTTTTCTAGATTGCCGCTAAGTTCAGCTGGAAAACTAAGGCTAGAAAAACAAAGGGTTCTTAGTGCAAAACTATTTTTATCTAGTGGAAAATATTCCGCTAGGAAACTGTTCAGAATCGAGATCGACTGTTCATCAGGAAGGCCTACCCAAAGTGAATTAGAAGCCAAGCGGGCATTGTTATCATCAATTTCCTCCAGCCATTTATTTTTTATCCATTGGTCCCATAGGGCTGGAGAGGCGCCATCTTTCGCCAAGAATGTGGTCTTGCTTATGGCTACTTCAATGTACCACTTAACAGTATCTTCGATGGCCAAATACAGCTCATATGAATTTGCTGGTGCATGCTGGCTTGAGGTAATAGTATCGAAAAGCTGCAATAGGAAATCCTGTTCATCCCGTGAATACCACCCCACCAATTCATAGCTTATCCCTACTAGGGAGGCCTCATCTTTAATTTCACGATCATAAAAACCAAATACCGAATGACAATTGGGGTAATGGGCAGCGAAGGTGGGGTCACCATAACCCACAGCTGTCAATGAATGAAGGTACTCAGCATTTGATGAACCATTAAGTATATGATTTGCCCAGGCCTTAATTGGCATGCGCCGTCCTAAATATCTAAATGGAGGATCCTGCGGGTTTTCTACTGAAGTAGGGTAAGAAATGCTGCCGGATAATTGTCCCTGTCCCGCTGGAAATAAATAGTCGCTTTCGACCACCCAAGCTTTTTCCGTAACCGCGTCACGCAATCTTCTCACTAACCATCTGTTGGGCACCAGAGGGAATTGACTAGAATCGCCAAGAGATTTCGTCATGGCATCAGGCATCGCCCAATGAAGATGCAGCCCCGCCTTCAAAAACAAGGTGTCATTATGAAAGGGCTCTGCTAGGATCTGCTGACTCAAGAACGGACTATCCGCATGATAGTCCTGTCCATTTCTGACAAATGGGAGCTTGTTGAAATCAGCTTTTGTATAGGTGACAAATTGTGATTCCTTTAGAAAAAGGGCATCAAGATGAGCCGGAACGACGATCAGGTTCATATAATGGTTTAAGGTGGCAGTACCCAGTGAGGGTAGTACATTATTTGTCAATCCAAATCAGATGCAAGTACAGGAGTATAATTCTAAGGGCATATTTGATAATTGCTTTTGGAGAGAAAATGACGTTTTCGACCCTAATAAGAGACATTAAACATTCGCCTAAAATGAGATTCGCTGGAGGACTGGTTAAAATCAATACTGAGATTAGTAAGATAGAGATTATTCTTCAATTCAAGTTGTGATTGATAAAAAATTATCACGAGGGAAAGTAAAAGGGGCGGTTTTTCGACCCGAAGAAGGGACTGCCAGCATGCATACAGGCTTACTCTGAATCTACTTTCTCAATAAGAAGCTGGCCGATGTATTTCACAGCATTGAACTTCTTACAATCCTATAATGCCTTCCCAGTTTTTGTACTAACTGATTGGTATTGGAGATATTCGCTTGGCTGTTCACTAGATCGGCCGAGGCAGCAGATATCAGAAGGATTGAGTAGAGTAATTAGGCTAGAATTGATAGTGATTGTAGGCTTATAAAATCCTCACAACAACCCCCGGTACTTCTCCATCCCCTTCTCCGTCAAACTCGGGAGTGCCACATTAAAGAAAAGACGGGAATAGTAATCTACTTTGGAAGATTGATCCCCTTCGTAGAATAGGTTGGCATCGGAGATCCAGGAGTAAAGGATGATGGATAGGGTGCGTATGGTAAGTTGATAGTCAACCTGATGATCGGGTTGTAGGAATCCTTCTCGAATCAGATACTCCTTTGCTTTGCTTAAGATCTTTTCTCGGCTTTTGGCATAGTCTTTCTCGGCGCTTCGGATAGCTTCAAATTGGGTCATTAAGCTGCTGAGGTTGAGGTAGACAAAGCGATAATTCCAGGTCACTTCCAGAATTTGGTTGATGAGTTTTAGGTAGAAGGTTTCTTCAAAGAGGCTTTGGACCAAGCCGCTAAGGGCATTGTTTAATTCCGTTTGCAGGCGCTGGTAAAGGGTTAAGATAATGTCATCCTTCTTGCTGAAGTGGTAGGTGAGATTTCCGTAGCTAATGCCAAGCTCTTGGCTAATCTGCAAGGCAGACACCTGATCCGGCCCCTTTTCATTGAAAAGGAATAAAGCTTTGGCTAGTATTTTCTCACTCGTCTTCATGCGAGCTTCAATTTAGGGTAAAATAGTACGGAATGACTAATGGAGGTACAAATAATTCACAGAATTAGGTAGTGTTACCTAAAAAGATTTATTTTTATACCTAAAAAGTGCCATGACTGTCAAAAATAGTACTCCCCAAGGCCCTAAAGGATACCCCTACATCGGAAATCTGTTCAATTTGGCCAGTAGCCAAGGCCTGGATTGGCTACAATCAGTGACCGAGAAGTATGGTGATGTGGCCAAGTTTCGGATCATTAAGCGGAATATGTATTTGATCAACCACCCTGATCTGGTTAAGGAAGTCCTTACCCATAAAATGAATAATTACTCGAAAAAGACCTATGGGTTTAAGATCATCCGAACGGTATTGGGTGAAAGTATCTTCACCGCCATGGGCGATACGTGGAAACGGAAAAGACGATTGGCACAGCCGTACTTTCACAAGAAAATTATCGCTAACCTAGCCCAAACGATGACGGATACTATTGATGACATGCGACAAGATTGGGCTAAAGTGCATGCTGAACAAAAGCATCTAGATGTGGGCGATGCCATGATGAGAATTACCTTAACGGTAGTGGTACGCACGCTCTTCAGCACCTCCCTAACGGCTAAAGAAGTACAAACTGTTGCAGATATATTTACGCCTCTCTTAAAGGGAACCAACAACCGAATACTTTATCCCATCAAGTTCTTGTATGATCTTCCCTTGAAGCGCAATATTCGCTACAAGGAGAACATTGAAGAACTGGATCGCATCATTTTAGGTATCATCAAGAAAAGGAGAACCTCCGGAGAAAAACCGATGGATCTATTGCAAATGTTAATGGATGCCCGAGATGAAGAAACAGGGCAGCCGCTAAATGATCAGGAGCTACGAGATGAAGCGATGACTATTTTTATTGCCGGGCATGAAACGACTGCCAATGCGATGACCTGGCTTTGGGTAACGCTCACTCAGTATCCGGAGATCAGGAGTAAGATCGAAGCGGAGGTGGAGGAAGTATTGGGCTCACGAATTCCGGTGGCCGCGGATTTTCCGAAACTTAGCTATACACTCAAGGCTTTTAAAGAAATACTAAGGCTGTGCCCACCGGTTCCCGTCATTCCAAGGCGGGTAGAATCCAATGACATAATTGGCGATTACTTCATTGAGCGTGGAAGTTCGATTTTATTCAGTCCTTATCTTTTGCATCGCCACCCCGACTTCTGGGAGTCTCCAGAAACTTTTAATCCAAACCGTTTTGACAAGGAGTCTCAACGCCGTCAACATCCATTTGCCTACCTCCCTTTTGGTGGTGGCCCTAGAATTTGTATCGGGAATAATTTTGCCATGATGGAGGCAGTTTTCATCATCGCAATGGTGCTACAGCAGTACCGCCTAGAACTGCCTGCGCAAACGAAGGTTCGACCTTGGTTTAAATTGACGTATCGACCAAAAGGGCCAGTGAGGATGAAGTTGGTGAAGAAGGGCAGTGTGGAAAATAGCTGAGGATCTTCTCCCAGGATATTCTTTGAGCCTATCCTGGCTTGCGACTAAACCCAAGTTCAATTTCTATGTTATAAGCCTTTCTCCATTACAATTTTGAAAGGCTTGTTTACAGCATTACAAGACTGGACAACAGTAGAGCTCATATATCTTGCATTGGGAGCCCTTTTAGTGGGTATGGAAAAAGCCGGCTTCAAAGGCTTGAGCATGTTGGTGGTGTCCATCTATGCCATGGTAATGGGCGGGAAAGCTTCCGCGGGACTTTTGCTGCTCTATTTTATGTTAGCGGATGTTTTTGCAGTACGCTATTACTATCGCGAAGCTAGTTTTTCGATCGTTCGAAAGTTGTTGAGTCCAGCTGTGGTGGGGATTATTTTGGGAACGGTATTAGGGCAATATATTGATGATGTCATTTTTAAGGATGTGATCGCTATTGTGATTTTGACTTGTTTGCTATTGTCGGTAGGGCCGAGATGGTGGGAGCAGCAGGAAGGTGCGCCGGGCGTAATTCAAACCGTAGGGTTTCTGACCGGATTCAGTACGATGATAGCCAACGTCTCCAGTCCTATTTTGGCCGTATATCTGCTCTCTCTGCATTTGCCCAAAGTCAAATTTATTGGAACAGTGGTCTGGTTTTTCTTCCTTGTCAACTTTGTAAAATTGCCTTTCCATATTTGGGTTTGGGAGACGATCCAATGGGAAACGGTGGGCTATAGCCTACTGGCACTGCCTTTACTAGGCTTAGGTTTCGTCTTAGGTTTGTTTGGTATAAAAAGGGTGTCCGAGCTTAGTTTTCGCTGGTTGATCGTTGGGGTTACTTTTTTGGCGGCCCTTCGCCTTCTACTCTCTTAAAGCACCTAGATAATTGATTGATGCTTGGTACTGAACGTAAAGCTAAAATGAATAAATGGCTAAGGAAGAAAGAATGGTAGATGAGCATCCGAAGTGTAGCAGTGTTTGCATAAACTTCGGATGCCCGAGGAGAAGAATTAGTGGCAACCCAGGATTCGAACCGTGCCCTCCCAGGTTTCAACTGGGCGCTCTCCCCAGAGAGCTTGATTGCCTATGTAATACGCATTTGCTACTCTACAACCTCGCCGGATCAGGATAAGTTCCCTTCCTTTATTAAAGTAGTGAGATTTATTGCCTAACGCCACTCCAAGGTGAGGTGGAGATCCTTTTGAGGCTTGTCTGCGAAATATTCATCTACTCATTAGTTTGGCATCGGTAAGAAAGAAACATTTCTCCTCGGTATTCCGTAGACTAATTGTCATTCAAACTTACTGAAGTCCAAATGGATGAGGATACTCCTACCGTCCCCTACCACATAATTAGAACATTGGTGTCCGAAACAGGGTAAGTTGATACACCGGATCTAATTTCAAATAAAAACGCATGACACACTCTAAGAAAGAAAAGCTAACCAGATATCTCTGGTTAACGGTTTTCGTTGTGGTAGCTTTTAATATCGCTCTATTTCTCGTAGGCTATTTTGTGATAGGCGCAGATAGCTGGAAAGATGTTGGCATTACATTAAAATATACGATCGGTTATCTTACCGGATACGCTAGCACAGACTCCTGGGACCCCATGTCTGATGCCCTAGCCTACCTTCACAAGTTTCCAGATAAGCTTTTATATACGGAACTCTTCTTTGATCAGAAGATCAAGTTTCAATATCCACCATCAAGTCTGTTGTTGTTAGAGATCTTCAGTATTAAGTTCATGAATATTATTTCATGGATTTCGATCGTGTTGATGGTTTGGTGGAATATCATACTCTTTCAGAGAGCATCGGCGAATGATCCAGCGCAAACGACAGAGGCTGGGGATGAGAAAAAGCCCATTTGGAGATATGTTGCAATTGGTGGATTGTCATTGATGTTTTTTCCCGTTGTTACTTCCTATACCTTAGGGCAACTACAAACCCTTATCACTTTCTTTGGCGCAACGGCTCTGGTGTGCTGGCAATCGGGGAATAAGAAATTGGCAGGCGTTTTTCTAGGTTTGGCATCTATTCTAAAACCGCACTGGGGATTGGTTTTCCTATGGGGAATGATGCGAAAGCAATGGGGAATGGTGATCGCAGGCCTATCGGTTGTATTTGTTCTGGTAATGACCTCCGTTGTGATGTATGGCATTGGCCATTATTTCGACTACTTAAAGGTTATCTCATTCCTTGGTAAGCACGGAGAGAGTTTCTTTAGGAACCATTCGGTAAATGGCTTAGTCAACAGGATGCTATTTAATGGGGATAATCAGGTTTTTAGTGGGAATAGCTTTCCGCCTTACAACCCGATCGTCTACTTCTCTACTTTGATTACTTCTTTAGTACTGATCTTTTCTTCGCTGTTTTGGCGGTATAAAAAATCAAATCAGGTAGGCGTTTTGGACCTTTCTATCGTCTTATTGTCCTTGACGATTGCATCTCCGATCGCTTGGGATCACCACTATGGAATTCTATTGTCGATTTTCGCAGTTCTAGTGCCTAAAGCCGTGTTTTCAAAAGAATTTGGCAATTGGCTAAAGCCCAGCCTACTAATCGCTTTTGTGTTAGCTAGTCAGTACATATTCCTAACGAATCTGCTGGCTGATACAGGCTTTAATTTCTTACAATCTTATATTTTCTATGCCAGTCTTTTTGTCCTCTACTTGTTGTATAAACTCAGCAAGAATGACGGAGCCCGTCTAGCAAGTAGCTAGATCGCTAGAATCCGAATGTCATTGGAATAAGGTTAAAAGAGCTCGGGCGCGCTTAGGTCAAACTAGGCGCGCCCGAACTTATTGTTGTCGTTATCAACTGCTTCGGGGCTTTAATGTGCCTGACTTTTTTCCTTTTCTTAGACCTTCCTAGGTTAGTTTATCTATTCCGCAATTGATCCCTGATCATAAGTTCTGTATATGAGCGCATATCCGCTTGCAAAGAGTGCTCTAGCTTAGCCCTCGCCTCACAGAAGGGATAAGATCTGAATACCTTAAACGCCTCAATTCTACCCACTCAAACCTGTTCGCGGGAACTTTTTAAGCTGCATTTTCCATTATTGTTTCCAGTAAACCTAAGTAAAAGTGCCGAGCCGCCAGCTCGGCACTTTTACTTCCAAAATTTCTCGAATGAAAACTTAATCGCCATGTACCAGTGGGAACGAGCTATCAATCGTATTAAGATCAATGATGAAAAAGATCGAACAAACTTCCTCGATGCGCTTCATCGCATGAACGGACATCCTGGACTGAAGACGCTTTTACAAGAACATTCAGTTCCGGCATTGTACCGATTATTTCAAAAGCTTCAGGCAGATCAGAATCCCTTTAGCTTGATCTTAGCGGGTGAACAAGAATACTTATTGCATGACTTCTTCCAGCGCATTTTGGATAGTGCTCAAATGTTTCCATATGGTAGAATTGCACAAAAGGCCTTCGTCGAGTTGTGTTCTCTAGGGATTGATAAAGAAGCTTTGAAGGATCTGCTATCTACGCGAATGCTGGATTTGCTAAGTGTGGATCAGTTGCAAAAACTGGGAGAAGTTCCCTTGAGCAATCTTCGTGTTCTGATCCGTTTTTTTAAGGCTAATTATCGGGTTTTGCCAGAGGATCTAATCAACCTTGGATCAGAACTGATCATGGAAGCATCACCAGCTTTTGTGGCCCAGAAGAGTAATATTTTCCTGCGAGAATTTCTGTCAGCGGTCTTGCCACACTTTGAGGCTCGTTTTGCCCATTGTATGGATAGAGAGACACTGCATAGATACCCAGCCAAGATATTGGCTTGGTGGGAGGTTTGGCATCGTCATCAGGAACGCATCGAGGAGACCGTGAAGGAGGATATCTATTATCAGATGGACTTTTCAACTATCATCAGGTACGTCCCCGAATACATTTGGTGGAATGATGGTTTGCCTTACGGCCGCAACAACCAAGTGTACCACTTCCGAAGCCCCGAATTTCGACATCTTGCTATTGGAGGTAGTGTACGAAAGGGCCCGGATTTTCGTCCTTACACACGTCGAATGGCAAAAGCTTTCGTGACGTTGCCCTATAATTTTCATGCCGGAATGCGTGATATGTATCTGTATTTCTATGGCATTTCGCTGGGAGCAGGAGAATTACTTCTGCTTTTCATGCAACGATTTATGCGGCATCGTAGAAGTAAATCTCAGCTGGTGGCAGAACTGGAGCTATGGAACCCGGTATTGCAAAAATTGGCCTGTGATGATTTTGAAAATCTAGATATACCAGTAGCTCGCAATCTAATGGGGTATCTATATCATTGCTTGAGAGATCAGCCAGGTTATCAGGTGAAATCCAAGACGATTGCTCAGCTATGTGCAGAAAGTCAGGCTTACCAGGGTCGAATTCAGGCTCGAGCCAACGCTCGAGCTGCCAGAGAGCAGGCCCGCTTGTTGATGACGGGTAAAAGGTCAAAACTGATTCGCTGGGCTCCTCACTCTAAAGTACTTCCGATGGAGCTTAAACAAGCTGATCATCACTATAAGATCGTTGAGTTGACGGATGAAAACCAGCTGAACAGAGAAGGGGCGATCATGAATCACTGTGTAGGGGGGTATACCTATAAATGTGTAGATGAAGATGGTTCTATTTGGTCACTTCGAGAGTACAAAGATGGAACTTGGTACAGCTTGGTCACCATTGAACTCGAAGGCAGTCAGATCGTGCAAGCGCGAGGTCCTTTTAACGCTACTCCAACACCGGAACAGAGGAAGATAATCCGGGCTTGGAAAAAGCGAGAAGGGCTAGTGTAGTAAACTGGTTTTGGACTTAAAAGAGGTTATTACCGGTATACTTCTTGAATGTGTCGACTCGAAATTTAATTTGGATTGACACATTTTTTTATTTCTATATTACTGTTCTTTAAATTTTTCTTGCTGCTTTTTTTACCTCTTTTTTTTACTCTCACTTAAGTTAATTTGGTTTTAGTTGATTGAAAATCAATAATTTGATTGGTTTTTCGTATGTGTTGTATTTATAATTTCAGATTTATTGAATATATTATTCTTTCAATATTTTTTGAACATTTTAAACATTTTGATGTCTTATACCAAATTTCCTTTCAATAGGGATGTGAATTGGCAACAAAAAAGAAAAACTCAAATCGTGTCATTCTCAGTACATCACATACAAAATACAGTTCGGATTGTCACTATGTTGGCTATCCTAGGTGGGGTAATGATCCCCACAGATTGGGTGAGTAATTATGTACTTTGGTTTGCGCTATTATTGATCATATTTGGAGTACCTCATGGAGCATCAGATTACATCATATTCAGACGGATGCTTCAGAAAAAAGAGAGTGCTCCCACCCACCTACATTTCGGAGCCTACTATTTCTCCGCCATGCTGTTGTACGGTGCGATCTGGTGGATAGCACCAGTAGTAGCGTTCTTACTTTTCATTCTAATTTCCGCCTATCATTTTGGACAGTCTAACTGGCATTCTATTGATTTCAAGAAATATTGGCAAGCCTGGCTTGTATATGGAGTGTGGGGAATTGCAGTAATTGGGATTCCTGTCCTCCTACACCATGAAGAAGCTAGTGTTATCATTTTAGAAATTACAGGGGTAGTTATCGATATGAGTGCCTGGCGTGCTCCCCTGATTTACACGCTGATTGGTATCAACCTATTGCAAATTGTCACTTTGTTCGAACAGAATCTCATTCCAAAAGACCGGTTTTATAGAGAGTTATCCAATTTCTTATTGTTGGTGGGGTTGTTCGCTACTACCCCACTGTTGGTCGGATTCGGTATCTATTTCATGTTTTGGCACTCTCTTACTTCAACATTGGATCAACTGCAGGTATTCCAGCGTTGGGATAAGCGATACGACCTAAGGAGATATTTGAGGCAGGTAGTCCCCATGACTATATTGGCCTTTGTAGGATTAGGTGGTATTTATTATTTCCTCGGTGACCAGATGAATCATGGAATTAACCTAGGCGCCTTCTTTTTATTCATAGCTATAATCACGGTTCCACATTCCATCTTGATGGATAAGTTATACTCGCACTAGCGGGTACGAAAAACAAAAAACATTAAGGAGAATAAGAGCGAGAGCTCGGTACTTTTTACCTTATTAAACAACAAAATTATGGAATCTTTATTAGCTGCAAAACCGTTATTTCTAGCCAGTCTTCAGTCGGGAGACTATGTTGGTTTCACCTTTTTCATTGGCTCTATGGCCATGATGGCAGCATCCGTATTTTTCTTCTTTGAAATGAATAATGTAGAAGGCAAATGGAGAACTTCTCTTCTCGTTTCCGGCCTGATTACATTCATTGCTGCTGTTCATTACTATTACATGAGAGACTTCTGGATTGAAAACGGAACCTCTCCTACAGAGTTACGCTACATTGATTGGATCTTAACCGTGCCTTTGATGTGTGTTGAGTTTTACCTTATTCTGAAAGCCTTCGGCGCAAAGATCGGTCTACTTTGGAAAATGATTTTCTATTCATTAATCATGCTAGTAGCAGGGTATTTAGGGGAGACAGTATTCAGAGACAGTTCTCCTCTATGGGGTTTTATCTCAACCATTGGGTACGTCGGAATTTTGTATGAAGTCTGGTTCGGTTCTGCTAAGAAATTAGCTGATGGTTCTAATGATCCAGTTCTACAACGTGCATTCAAAACTTTGGCGTGGTTTGTGTTTGCGGGTTGGGCAATTTACCCAATCGGTTATATGACCATCGAAGGATCAGGTTGGTTAAGTGGCGTATTGGCTTCTTCTAGCATGGATCTAATTTACAATATCGGTGACGCGGTTAACAAAATCGGGTTTGGTTTAGTGATCTATTCACTAGCTGTAGCCTCTAAGTCATCTGTCGCAACAGCATAGTCTTACCTTTACTATTTTTTGGCATAGTTGACCAATAAATATTCATTAGTAGAATTCAAACTCCTGCCACTCTATGAGTGGTGGGAGTTTTTGCTGTATAGTATATGCAATTCACATCCAGTCTCCCATAAGCGACATTCAAACCTAGAATCCTAACGCTCAGTGATTTTTGTTTGTCTGATTGACCATTAGCGTTTTTCTTTTAGGGTTGTCATGGTCTAGGATGTTATCATAATTCGAGAGGAATCACTATATTTTCCTAGAAGCCGTCTTCAAAATGCCTGCTGGAGTTCAACTGGTATTTTCGAAATGGGTTTCAGAAGTATAGTGAGAATAACGTCCTTTAAATCGAAGACAAGTGAAAAAGAAAAGCCTGATACTGAATGCCAAGCAGTTTTGGATTTCCCAAACTTGCTTGCTTCAGGGTACATACTGGAGAAGACTGCTTTGGGGGATACTTTTGTTGCCCGCCATGCTACAGGGACAGGTATGCCAAGGGGTTATTTATGGAAAGATAATCTTGAAGAATGGAGAGACCTACCAGGGGCAATTACGTTGGGGAAACGAGAAAGCATTATGGGATGATATATTTAGTGCTCCGAAAAATGAAAGACCCATGCGTCATCTTCTATCCAAAGAGGAAGCTCGCCGGATAAAAAGGAGGACAGAGGAGTTCAAATACGGCTTCATGGCGCTTTGGGAAGACAAGAATCCAAATCTGAATTTTGCCTTTCGATGCTACTATGGAGATATTCGAAAATTGACCGTTCAAGGAGACAACACCGTTTTACTTCAACTAAAAAACGGGAAAGAAATCAACTTGAGGAGAAGCAGGGGGGGAGATCTGGATAAGAAGATCAATGTATTCGATCAACAAAAGGGTAAGGTTAAGTTTGGTTTTGATCGTATTCATGCCATAGAGTTTCAAGATACCCCTAGTAGCTTCAATTGCCCGCTAGGAACCCCAGTTTATGGAAAGGTATCCACGACCAGAGGTGTGTTTGAAGGCTTCATCACATGGGATAAGGAAGAATGTTTATCTAAAGATAAGATCAGTGGGAAGCAAGAGGGGCGTACTATGGATCTGAAGTTTGGAAACATCAAAACACTTAAGGCGCAGAAAAACGGATCCATGATCACAATGCGTTCTGGGCGTGTGTTGTTTCTAAATGATCATGATGATGTGAGTAGCGGCAATCACGGTATTACGGTGCGAGGCCTGTACCTAGGGCAGGTCACTATCGAGTGGGAAAATTTTATCTCTGTGACTTTTCTAGAACCACAATTACCACCGCCTGCCTATGACTATTTCAAAACACCAGAAATACTAGCAGGAACAGTGTTGTTGAACAATGGTACACGGTTTCGAGGACAGATCATCTATGACTTGGACGAGATATACAACGTAGAGTTTTTGAATGGAGACAATGGAAAATATCAATACTTCATTCCTTTTTCTTTCATCAAGAGGATTGAGCCTCAGAACGACAAGTTTTCTACCGTATACTTGAAAGAGGAGAGTCAGCTACTACTTGGAGGCAACTCAGATGTAGATAGCGGTAATCATGGAATCATAGTTATTAAGCCAAGTGGACGAGCTGAGTACGTAGAATGGAAAGACATAAAAAGTATCGATTTTGACTGAAAAACTGCGATTGTTTTTTACTCGACTGAGCCTACAGACAGCTCTGCTCATCATCCTAGGGGCAACCATTTTTCTCTATTGGTATTGGCTTCAGCAAGGTGCAAAGGATGAAGGCTACCCCATTTACCGGGTAGCCGTTCTGTGGGTCTTGGTATTGAGTTTCTGCCTTTGGTTGGGCAATTTATTTATCTATCGATTCATTCAACGTGCTTATTCTTGGGAATCTTCGTTTTCCTCTCGCTTTTTCTTGCAATTGGTATTGACCTTGTTCTTTTCTCTTGGCTGCATTAATCTCACCTACGTTTTATTCAAAAATGCATTTACCCAACTTCCTCCGGATCAAAATCAGTTAATCCTATTAAATATTTATGGCACCTTGTTTCTAGTGCCGGTTCTATCGGTCCAGTTTGGCTTGCTCTTCTTGCGAAAATGGAAAATGGCGATTATTGAACAAGAAAAGCTCAAAAAAGAGCAAGTACAATCTGAGCTATTCGCCTTGAGATCACACCTTTCTCCCCACTTTTTATTTAATAATCTAAATATCCTTTCGGCATTGATAGAGGTAGAAAATCAGCCTGCTCAGGATTATCTGGATCGTTTTGCCCAGGTGTACAGATATGTGCTTAAGAATAGGGAAATAGAGTTAATTAGTCTATCAGAAGAGTTGCGCTTTTTGGAGTCGTATAATTTCTTATTACAACAGCGATTTTCCAAAGCGCTACAAATTGATATTCAGGTGGCTCCTTCTTATAAGGAATACTTGTTACCGCCCCTTTCCTTGCAGATGTTGATTGAAAATGCGTTGAAACACAATAAACTCTCTGAAAAAAAACCACTCCAAATTAAGATTACCACAGAAGATCAAGATAGACTAAGTGTAGAAAATAACTTGCAGACCAAGACCCTCCCACCTCAAGAAAAGACGGGCTTTGGCTTAGAGAATATTCGAAGGAGGTATTGGCTAATTGCTCGTCAGGAAATAGATTGGACTTGCACCACCGCAGCCTTTAGGGTGGGTTTGCCATTGATCAAACATTCGTAACCAAGGATAGAATGAATATAGTAATCATCGAAGATGAAGCATTAGCAGCAGGGAAGCTAGAAAAGATGATCCTTAAGCACAATAGTGAATTTAAGGTATTAGAGAAATTAGGCTCAGTGGAAGCTGCTAGCGAATGGTTTGCTCAGCACGACATGCCAGATTTATTGTTCCTAGATATCCAACTGTCAGATGGGACATCCTTCGACCTACTAAAGAGTATAGAGATCACTTGTCCAGTTATATTCACCACAGCCTACGATCACTTTGCACTTGATGCATTTCAATTACATAGCGTTGATTACTTACTCAAGCCCGTTAGTCAGGATAAATTAGCAAAAGCGCTCGCTAAGCTGGATGAGATGCAACAACATTACCAAAAATCACAACCTGCTCCCCAATGGGAAACCGTTCTGAAAACCCTGGAAGGTCAGCAGCCACAAGCCTACAAATCCCGCTTCCTCATCAAGTCAGGTACCCGCTACTTCCCTGTCTCCACCAAACAGACCCATTATTTCTTTTCTGAACAACGCATTACCTTTTTAGTGACAGAAGAAGGTAAAAAGTACACCATCGGCTACACTTTGGATGAACTAGCCAATCTGCTCGACCCCGCTGATTTTTTTCGTATTAACCGCAAGATGATCGTTCACATCAAGAGTATACAGATGGTGCACAAACACTTTAATGGCCGATTAAAAGTGGAATTAGATCCACAACCCGAAGAAGAAATAATGGTTAGTAGCCGTCGGGTTGCGGATTTTCAGGCATGGTTAGATCGCTAGTAGAGAAGATAAGATCTTAAAACAGATATCGCAGAATAAGGAAAAGGCTTGATGCTTGATAAAGCCCAAACCTTTAACCCAACAACTTAACTTAGAAGCTTTCAATGTTCCATTCGAAAGTTTCGAGGCACTGAAGGGCTCAATGCCAATCAACTGCGATTCTCAGTAATATATTAAAGTCGAGTATTAACAATGTTATTAAAGGCAGAGCCAAAGGTATAGCTGATACCAAAGCTAAAGCCTAGTTCAAAGTCAGTAGCAATTTGTCGCTGCCGTAGTAAGATATCCTCCAGGGATGCACTCCCCGCTGGCAGATTCAGCAGATTTCTTATCAATTCAAGATTAGCGGAGGAACGAAGGGAAAGCCCTTTAAATACACGTATGTTCGCATAGCTGAAAAGTCGTAAGCTGTTTTTCGTCATGTCATGAAGGTACGCAGAGGCGGATAAGTTAGTTGATATATCACCCCATGGTTGTCTAAATCGCATTTCAGCTGAAAGAGAATGATTGTATAGGACTTCCCTCCTTTTTCCGAATATGGTTTCTTCAATATAGCCGTTGTAGATAGCTCCAACTTTATAGGCGAGTGTAATCTCTCTTTTCAATACTTCTCGATACGGAAACAAGTTATACTCTATAGCTGGCTGTACATAAGTAGAAAAATCGATGTTTCGATAGGTGTTGTGCGTTAGCCCTGAGAAGATGCCAGCAGACCAATGGTTGCCAAGACTCTTGACAATACTGCCTCTGAAGTAGTGGTTTTCCCGGGTACTTACGAAGCTCTCCTCATTACTCTCAAATCGGTTTTCGGCCATGTTGAACTCGACATCCGTGCGAATTCTCCAATCTTCCGTCACTCGATCTGATTCCATGCCCAATTCTATATTGAATCGGCGCCGACTGGTTTCTTTGTTAAAACTTCCGGACCCATAGACTTCGAATATCCAATTGTTCCAAGGATCTTGTTCTTCGTGCGGCTGAAACTTAGCGGTAGATTTTGGTAAGTGAATGCTTACTTCTTCAGCCATATCCGATTCCATCAAATAAGGAAACAGTCCAACTAAGATCTTCTTTACCAGACCCTTTCTGACTTCATCACGTGTCATGGTAGGTTGGGTCTGGTATTCTACTTCTTCCTGTAAGTGGGCAAAACTATTCCTACCTGTAAAGTTCAATTGATAGGTCTGCCCTCCACTACCATTAGTGATGTTATTGATGAATACTTGCACATCAGCTAAGGCTTGATCTCTAACATGATCAAAGGACGATAACTCTTGTCGGATGTAATTTCGATCGCAATTACAGTCTGTAAAAATCCTTAAACGCTCAGACTGCGAAAAAAGCACAATGGACGTAAATAACAGAATGGTCAGCAGGGTGATTTTCCTTAAATAAGACAGGTGTTTCATGGGTGGTCGGGTCGTTTTGATACAAAAAAAGACACCTACCTACGCATGACCAAGCTCAAATGGATGAGTGATGGATTTTAACGACTGAACGTTAGAATTTTGAAAACCTCCTTGTGCAATCGATTGCATCAGGAGCTAAACCATACAGTACGCAGTATAGATACTAACAGACAAATCCAAATCGAAAGGGTATTATCTAATCGTTACCAAATTAAATACACTGTGTAAAAAGCAGACTGGTGTTTTGAACCACCAGGTTTTTGTTCAAATCGAGGCGCGGCGGAGCCTCGTAGCCTTCGTTACGAAGGCGAGTACGCAACGCAGAGTTGAACAAAAAGATGGCTTCAAAATATCGGTATATTTATTACACAGTGTATTAAAGTTGAGTTCAACTATTAACTTCATTAATACCAATCATCCGGTTTTCATCTGGCGCCCAAACTTTCAATTGAAAACAGCGTCGAATCTCAGCAGGATGCAAAGAGGTCGTTTTGGCGTTTTGCAAGGCGGGTATTTTGGCATAGGCTTCAGGAAGGCGATAGAAAGGAATAGCCTCGTTGACATGATGAATATGGTGGTAGCCGATGTTTCCAGTGAACCAATGCATCAGTCGGCTCATTTTCATGTAACTAGAGGACTCTAAGGCAGCTGATATATAGGTCCATCCTTCTTTGTCTTTGAAGGTTACATCCGGAAAATTATGCTGTGCATAAAATAGGTATGATCCCAAAGCATGACTGATCAAATAAGGAATGAAAAAACCTAATAGTAAGCCTACCCAACCAAAGTAAGTATAGATGGCGGTACCTAAAGCAATGTGAAAAAGTAAGGCTACCGCTGAATCCCAGTGTTTCCGAGGATTGCGAACCAGCGATAGGATGGACATGCCATAGATAAAGGTGAATAGGTAACCAAAAGTAATGGTCAATGGATGCCGGATAAAGAGATAAATCCTTTGTTCGGTTCTGCTGGCAGCTAAAAACTTATCTTTTGTTACCACCGGAAAAGAACCAATGCTGGAGCTATATAGTTTCGAGTTGTGTTTATGATGATAATTGTGTGATCGCCTCCAAACACTTGGTGCCGCCAAGATGAAGTAACCATAAATGGTAAAAATAAATTTGGCTAGCCAAGATCGTTGTAGGATCGCTCGATGCATGTAGTCATGATAAATGATGAACATCCTCACGATCACCAATCCCAACAAGATGCTAGCGGTGATTTGGAGCGCTAGAATAGGGCACCAAAAGATTACGCAATAAGCTGCGGCCATCAACGATAAAGTAGAAAGCGTATGGAACCAACTAAGCCTTCGAAATTCTCTAGCGAAGGGTCTAGTGGCTCTAATGAGTTGGTTGCTGGTCATGTTTGTACTGCTGTCTTTTATGTTTCCACCGGCGGTGCGTCCACAGCCAAAGCTCTGGTTGCGATCGAATATCTTCTTCTAATCGCGCGGTATGCCGAATGGATATCTCGTGTTCACTGGTTTCTTTCGGGTTGTCAAAGAGTAGTTCACTTTCAATTTCGTAATAACCCCGTTTGACACGTCGAACGGACATGTATACCACCGGATAGTTGAATTTTTGGGCGATTTTCTCCGTACCCATGAAAATGGGGGTATCCTGATTGAGAAAATTGAGCCAAAAAGCGTTGTCCGGCGAAGGAGTTTGATCCGCAATAAAAGCGGTAGCGGTGACTTCCTTTCGATTACCCACCATTCCTCTCAAGGTCTTTTTCATAGCATACAGCTTATTACCTAAGCGGGTACGCATATGGTAAACCAGTTTATCAAAGTACTTATTCTTAAGTGGGTGATAAATAACATACAATTGGTGAATACCAGGTTCTACACCAAAGCGAGCTCCTGCTAATTCCCAATTTCCCCAGTGACCTAGAATAAGAATGATGCTCTGTTTCTTTTCGCAATATTGGGTTAATAGGGCGGTATCTTCAAAAGCTAGGCGCTTTTTTACAGTTTCACGGGAGATCGTCAAGGTTTTAATAGTCTCCAGAATAAGATCACAGAAGTATTGAAAAAAACGCTTGGAGATTTGTTGGATTTCAGCTTCTGATTTTTCTGGGAAGGAATTGCGTAGATTATCTAGAACAACCTTCCTGCGATACCCGATGACATAGTAAACCAGAATGAATAGGATATCAGATACCCGATACAGTATCCAAAATGGCAAAATGGATATTAAATAGATAAATGGTAACGCGATATAGTAAATCAAGGCGCTCATAAGCTATTATCCGACGCTTTCTCATGTAAGATGCTCTTTATCCAGAATCCCCTTATCCTTCTTACAAAAGAAATAACTCCCTGTTATCTGTTAATGGCGACAAAGATAGCTTTTAGAACGCAAAATCTCTTTGCTTCTTGTGCATGCTGCCTAAAAATGGCATTGGAAAGTAACAAAGAAAGGAATGCCGTGGATGGCCATGCTTAACTCAAATCCAAGTGCTTACCAGCCGCATAGAAAGCAGCCATTCCCGGATAGTGTTCGATCATATTTTGACGAATAAAATCAAAGGGGATGTCATCAAAGAACCCATAGTCGGCCAGATACTCCATAAACTTCCCTCCAGAACGGCTAAAGGCTTGAAATAGAGAATCGTTTTCACCATCAAATTCTAATGGATCAACATTGAGTTTTTCACAAAGCGATTGATTGAAGGCTGGGGTGGCGCCCACCCATTTATCATCCAAATACATTTCAACGTAGGCATGAGGTGTAAGTTCATCTGTGCCAAAACGTTCAATGATCTTTTCTGCTGCAATATGATTTTTCACTTTAACTAAATGTAATCGAGCAGGAATTCCAATTCCTCGCAAGCAAGTGATCAGGAGCGTTGCTTTATCAATACAATGCCCTTGCTCTTTCGTGGCAATGAAGCTAGCACGAAATTCTTCCTCTTCGGTATGCAGCTGATACGCATTATAAAACCAACCATCTCGCACTGCATAGTAGAGTGCTATGGCCTTTTCTTTTTGCGTCATGGTATCATTCGTCACCTTCCCTACAAAAGTCTGCATCGTCGGATGCTCAAAGTCAAAGTAATAGGTAGCTGCTAAATAGTTTTCCATCAAAAATCAGTAGTTTTAAGAATCACCTAAGAAGCTATCTATTGCAGATAGTTTCCAAAAGGGAAAACAAAATAATGAAAAACCAACCATCAAGAAGAACCTTTCTTAAGAAAGTAGGGCTAACCGCTAGTGTATTGCCCTTTACGAATGTCTTATCTGCTTGGCCTTCGACTGAAGCTGATTCATTAGAGGTCCATATTTTCTCCAAACACTTACAATTTCTTTCCTATAAAGATATGGCTGCTGTTGCCGCAGAAATAGGTTTTGCTGGGGTAGAGCTCACGGTAAGACCCAAGGGGCACGTGTTGCCTGAAAATGTCATCAGTGACCTTCCCAAAGCAGTGGCAGCAATCAAAGGAGAGGGCTTATTAGCTACTCATATGGTTAGTAATTTGCTAAACGTGGAAGAGAAAGTCAGCCAACAAGTACTAACTGCGGCTTCGGAGGTAGGAATCAAGCATTATCGACTGGGCTATTACAGCTTTTCCAAAGATGGGAATATCCCAGAAGACATCAAGTCAGCCAATAAGCAATTTAAGCGCTTGGCGAAATGGAATAAAAAATTGGGACTGAAAGGGGCTTACCAAAATCACGCAGGGAAAAAGATTGGAGCCTCCATATGGGATATTTGGCAAATTCTCAAGGGAATAGATCCAGCATACGCAGGATGCCAATATGATATCCGCCATGCGGTAGTAGAAGGAGGGCAATCCTGGGAAACAGGCTTAAGGCTAATTAAAGACCATATTCATTCTATTGTAGCTAAGGACTTCAAGTGGGAGAAAAAAGGAGGGAAGTGGAGGTTATTGAACACGCCACTAGGGGAAGGCATGGTAGATTTTCCGAAGTACTTTTCCGTATTGAAAAAATATAACATTAAGGTTCCGGTTAGCTTGCACTTGGAGTATCCTATCGGAGGAGGGGCGGAGCATGGTGCTAAGCAGGTGAGTAAGAAGGATCAAC
>CAJXPD010000049.1 GCA_913057785.1 uncultured Lewinella sp.
CATCCGCGCCGGTTTCCAAGCCTTCATTCTTGAATGGTTGTGCAGCTCTGGCCGTAAGTAGAACAACTGGGATATGACTGGTTTTTATATCCGATTTTATTTTGCTGCAAAGCGTCGTTCCATCCATATTCGGCATCATAATATCGCTGATAATCAGATCGGGATTCTGTTTGGCCGCTTCACGCAATCCTTCCTGTCCATCCATGGCTGTAATGATGCGATAAGTACCCTGGAAAATTTCTTCTAGATACTGGAGAATTTCGGGATTGTCCTCCACGAGAAGAAGGGTAGGAGCTTTCTCAGCAGCTTGTGGGATAGGAGGAAGAGAAGAATGTTCGTCCTTAACTTTGGAAACCTCTACTTGCAGGCCTGAGGAGGGTAGGGGCGAGGCTAATTTACCATCAACCAACTCCTCTGTTTTGAAGTGCTCCTTACCAAGAGGAATTTCTACAAAAAAGGTAGCGCCTTGACCCACTTCGCTTTCTACCCAAAGCTTACCATGATGGAGCGCGATCATTTGTTTGGACAAGGCCAGGCCTAAGCCAGAACCCTTCCACTTGGAGAATGGAATGGCGACTTTTTCGTAATAGCGTTTGAAGATTTGTTCATGCAGCTCCTTTTTAACGCCATTTCCACTATCGGAAACGCGAATTTGTAGATTGTTTTCTGCTTTTTCAATCTCCAGCTTTATTGCTCCTTTATCGGGGGTGAATTTAAAGGCATTGGAAAGCAAATTGAAAATGACTTTCTCCAGTTTCTCGGGGTCAAACCAGGCAATTACTTCTGCCGCTGAAGAATGGAATGCATAAGAGATCTTCCTGAGTTTTGCCGTTTCCTCAAAGGAGCTATAGATTTCATTGAGGAAGGGGACCATATCAGCTTGTACAGCTTGCACATTTTCATGTCCAGATTCTAATTTCCGGAAAGAAAGAATCTGATTAACCAACTTGAGAAGCCTTTCCGCATTTCGCTTAACTGAGTAAAGTTGGGAAGAGCCCCCATTCCCCGAATGTTTGTCTATTAGTTCGTTGATCGGGCCAAGGATCAAGGTTAAAGGCGTGCGAAACTCATGAGTGATATCCGTATAAAACCGGAGCTTGACTTCATTGAGTTCTTTTTCCTTTTCTTTCGCCAATTGCTCCAAATGAAGCCTATGCCGTAAACGGGTGAAGTACCAGATCCCATAGAAGATTAACAACAAGATTAGGGAGTAGATCACAAAAGCTGTGGTACTAAGCCATGGGGGAGGGAGTACGGTAATTTTCATCTTGCGTTCCCCCTCGCTCCAGATGCCGTAGCTGTTGCTAGCTTTAACGCGAAGCAAATAGGTGCCCGGACGTTGAATCGTGTAGCTTGCTTCAGTCTTTCCCACTTTGTGATTCCAATCATTGTCCAAGCCTTCAAGCTTGTAGGCATATTGTACATTGCTAGGATTGAAATAATCCAACGCAGCTACACCAATGGAAAATATAGCTTCATTGTACTTGAAAGTGAGCTCATCCACTTCATTAAGGGCCTGGGGTAATAGTCCACTTTTATCCCCAACGTCGACCTTCTGATTATAAACCCGCAAATCCGTAAAGATCAATGGCGGTGTGAAGGAGTCGGAGATGATCTCAGCAGGTTCGAAGAGGGTAAACCCATTATTGCCCCCAAATAATAATTCACCAGATTGGGCTTGATAATGGGCATTATAATTGAACTGCAGATGTTGCAGCCCATTGGAGTAATTGTAGTTGGTAAATACAAGATTATCTCTATCGAACTTCGACAATCCATTATTAGTGCTCAACCAAAGCTTCCCCGTCTCATCTTGTTCAATTCCAAAAATAGCTCGCCCTGGCAGCCCATCCAATTCAGTATACTGTTTAAGGCTTAAATCCTCTAAGTTCAAGGCAAAAAGTCCATTGGAAAAGGTCCCAATCCATAGGACTCGATTTTCGTCTTCGTAAAGGGCATACACCTTCTTATCTGGAATAAAGCACTGAAACTGCAGATTCGTATCCTGGACGGAAGCTCTCTGGATGAGGTTTACTCCATTTTCAGTACCCACCCACAATTGATCTTGGCTATCCTTAAAAATCACCCTTCCATTATTGGAACTAATAGCGGTGCTATTAGAGGGATCAGCCTGATATGATTCAAACTTCCCGGTATCGAAATCCATCACATTCAAACCTCCACCATAGGTGACGATCCATAAACGATCGCCTTCCTTCAGCAAACTATAAACATTATTATTGGAGAGCGAACTAGTATTTTCGGGATCATGTTTGAAATGCCGAAAGGCTTTAGTACTGAAATCTAGATAATTAAGCCCTTGCCTAAAGGTCCCAATCCATAGCCCAGCTCCGTCCTCTATTATAGTCTTTACATTGTTGCCGCTAATGCTGTTTCTCTGTCCTGCCTGAGATCTATAGATAGTGAAATTACCGTTGGATCTATTGAAGTAATTGAGTCCGCCCCCTTCCGTACCGATCCAAAAATTACCCTTATCGTCCTCTAGAAATGAGCTTACCACATTGTGGCTAATACTGTTACCATTGGCTAAGGGCTCAAAATGCTGGAAACGACTCAAAGCTGGGTCATAGTAACTGGCACCGCCGTGGTAGGTACCAATCCACATGCCCCCCCTTTCATCAAAGAAAATGGATCGGATAGATCTACTTCGAAGGTGGATAGGGTCTTCATCATCATCGAAAAAATGATGGTAATCTCCTGTCTTAGGATCGTATTTGATGAGGCCTACGAAGGTGCCAATCCATATGATTCCATTGGATTCTTTGGTAAGAACGCGTACTCCATTGCTGCTTAATGGGTGATTGCCACTTTCCTCCTCCTTAAATACTTTGATTTGATCGGATTGACGATCCCAGAGGTATACTCCACCACTTCGAGTTCCCATCCATAATTGTCCAGGGTCACCTTCTAGGAGGGCCTGTATGCGATAATCAGATAAAGAGAATTTCTCCTTGGTGACTAAAGGAAGAACGGAAAAATGGCTAGAATCTTCTTCTACCAGTTGATATAGACCATTGTCCACGCCGATTAAGAGATTACCTTCGCTATCTTCTGTGATGGCTATAATTTCCCGGTCAATATTATGGGGAAAATCCAAGGGGATAGGTTGAAAGTGTTGACCATCCTCTTGCATAAGATTGAGACCATCGGCCGTGCCTACCCATAATCTCCCCTTAGAATCTCTCTGGATACATCGGACGGAGCTGGAAGATAGGCCTTGGGGTTCAGTGTAATTCTGGAAGGTGTCCACCTTGGCGTCATATCTACTCAGTCCCTGTAGTGTGCCTACCCATAGGGTCTGAATTAAAGTGTCAAAATATAGGACTCGAATATCATTTCCTACTAAGGAGGTGGATTGCTGTGGTACGTGTCTATAGATGGTAAACTGATAACCATCGTACTTATTCAATCCATCCCTCGTTCCAAACCACATATGTCCGATCTCATCTTGAGCCACGGCAAACACGGTACCCTGCGAAAGCCCTTCTTTCATATCCAAATTACGAAAAACAGCTTCTTGCTGCGCGAGCAAACTATGAGCTAGTAGGCAGCACAAAGCCAATATCCATGATTGCTTATATTCCTTGTGAATCTGTGTGATAAACATACCGTTCAGTGGTCGTGTGGCCTAGGTCAAAGGTCCATTGGGATGGAGAACGCCGTCATTGATGGTCATTTTTTCTCTTTCCCAATTCAATTCAGGGCTACCAGGCAATTTACGAAATAAAGCTATAGTAGGGTTGGGGAGGTTAAAATTTTGTCTCCTTTCGTCATAAGAAGTCAAGATTCAACAGCTTGCAGGGAGATAGCTTAAGGGTGAGGTAGGTGTTTGGCTCAACAATTATTATTTTTTTATCATTTGTTTTCTTATTTTAGACTTAACTCCCTCCAAAAGTAGTGCGACAATAGATACTCCTGGTTTTCTGCTGCGTCTTTTTCATATAGACCGGCCTGCCAGCAAGCAGGCTTCTGTAAGAAATATCCTCTCGCTGCAAAAAAGTGGGGCCCTTAATTAACTTAGGGCTAGGTATGATTTTTCGGTCTTTCCTAACCATAAAACTCGCGATCAGAATCTTCACGATTACTATTGTCACACTCGTTAATTGTTCATAGTAAATTTACCAGGCCTTAGACATGAAAACCAAATCTTACCAGTTGACTTCGATTGAAGAATTGAAGGAGACACTATCTGTAATTAACACTAAGGACTTCCAACCTACCTTAGCTATCGTCTTCACCAGCATAAGCTTTGATCTAGAAGAAATGCGGAGGTGTTTTGTTAATGCCAACCTCGCTTTAGTAGGATGTACTACTGCGGGTGAAATAGTCGACGATTCTCTTCATGAACACTCGATGGCAGTTTTGTGCATGGATATAGATCCTCAGGCGTTTCGGATCAAATTGGAGCAGTATCAAGAGGAGAACATTCAGGTCCCGGCTGAAAGAATTGGAACTTTCGTTTCAGAAAGTTTCGTCAAACCAGGGATGTTGCTGATGTCTGGTGGTTTGGCTATCGATGCTCAACGACTTGTGCAAGGAATCAATGCTTCTACTTCAGAACCTATCCCAATTTACGGTGGCTTAGCTGGTGATGATCTAAACATGGTCAGGACTTTTGCTTTTACGCACGAAAAGGTTACTGACAATGGAGCTGCTTGTTTGGTCTTTAATACGGAAAGGGTCACTTTAAATGGCTTAGCCATCAGTGGATGGAAGCCTATTGGAGGGATCAATGTGATCACCAAAGCAATCGGCAATCAGGTTTTTGAGATCAATGGAGAGCCCGCCTACGATGTTTTTGTTCGTTACTTTGGTTTGACAGAAGCAGAGACTAAGCATGACCAATTGATCGGTATTCAAACCAATTATCCTTTTCAAATTCTTAGGGAGGGAGGCAAGCACATTCTTAGATCACCCTTGCTCGTACATAAAGACACGAAAAGCATCAGTTTGGCGGCCAGTGTACAGGAAGGGGATCGGTTTAGATTCTCCACTTCGCCCGGATTTGAGGTTGTAGAACAAACTATTGAAGGTTTCAAAGGCTTGAAATCAGAAGCGCCCGATGCAGATGCTTTAATCCTGTTTTCTTGTAAAGGAAGACATGGTGCCTTTGGGCCAATGATAAATGATGAAATTAAGGGAATACATTCCTATTGGAATAAGCCACTGATTGGTTTTCTTTCCTATGGAGAGATTGGTAATTTAAGTGCGGAAGAGATCGAATTTCACAATGAAACTTGTGCTGCAGTTGTGCTGAAGGAGCAATAAATATGTCGGATGTTCTCGAGAAAATATGGCGCATCATCCAAAACTCTACTTCGATCAAAGGGCCGGAGAAAGAAGGGCTGTTGGAAGATCTTTCTAGGTTGCGGAAGGAGCAGAATGCCTATGATTTCAAATTAAAACGAATATTAAAGGACAAATCAATTGCCGTCAATATCCTTGAAGCTACCATTGAAGATTTGGAGAAAAAGAACCTAGAAGTAGAACAAGCAAATCAGAAATTATCTGCTCAACAGGAAGAACTACAAGCACAGAAACAGATCATTGAGGAAAATGCCAAAATCCTTAAGCAAAACTTGGAAAAATTGGAGTTGTCCTACAGAGAATTAGAACAGTTCTCCTACATCGCTTCTCATGATCTCAAAAGCCCTTTGCGTACGATTGCCAGCTTCGCTCAGCTACTAGAAAGAAGATATCAAGCGGAATTGGATAAGGAAGGCCAGGAGTTTATCCAATTCATTGTGTCCGGAGTCAACCAGATGAGCGATGTGATCCAGGGACTTCTACAATATGCGCAAATTGGTAATAAGGCAGAATTGACAGAATGCCTAGATCTCAATGAGATATTAAATGTCATTAAGCTGCATCTACAGGTGGATATTGAAAAGCACCAGGTGAAATTCGTCACCGATCAACTTCCTAGAATTTGCGGTAATAAAGTAGGTATTATCCAATTATTTCAGAATTTGATTGATAATGCCATCAAATTCCGTGGAGCGGCGACACCGCTTATTAAGATCTCCTGCCGACATCTTGATGATACCCAACATTGGGAGTTTTGCTTGACCGACAACGGGGTGGGTATGAGTGAAGAGTTTCAGGAAAAGGTCTTTCTGCCCTTTCAGCGTTTGATTGGCAAGAAGACACCTGGTCTAGGCATAGGGCTTGCTATTTGCCACAAGGTGGTGAAGTTGCACCAAGGCCGAATTCGCTTTGAATCAGAACCTGGAGTGGGCACTTCTTTCATTTTTACGCTATCCTCAATTCTCCCAGAAGAATCCTAATCCCTTTGGGGTATTACGAAAATACTAACGGTAGCCTGCGGTCAATTGCCAAGACTATTGGAGGCCAATCCGTAATAGGGTAGGGGCCAAATTTATTCAGGATTTTTGCCGTTTAGCTTAGAGTGTTCTGCTAAAGTCGAAGTCCCTATAATGCTCAAAGAAGAAGTTGATATAGGCTTTCATCTCTTTTTTGGCGGTAGCTCTAAGGTGTCTACATTTCCTAATGACTTGAATCAATGCCTCTCTTTTGCTCAGCATCTCATTGAAGGTTACACGGAGATCATCTGGATCTTCTTCAAAGCCTAGATAGGCTCTGCCATAGGTCATGGGTTTTTCTATCACTTCCTGCGGCATGGCGTATGAAGCCGCTACGATCACTGAGAAATCGAAATCGTAGGGCACAACAATCACTTGATCTGCACGCTTTAGATACTTAATATTCTTAGATATAGTCAGCCCCCAATCTTGGTTTCCAATCATGTATTGAAACAAGGTAGTCATTCGCAAAGTGTGTGGCTCGAATTGTCCCTTTTCCCTTACAAGCATGTCCTCTACCTTGTCGGCTCCGATTCGGGCACGCAATTGGGCGGTGTCTTCGATTAAGAAGGCCAGTTGTGTGCTTTTCTTTCTCGTTTCAGTATCCGTAATCGTAATTTTAATGAGTTGAACGCGAAAGCTGATGGCTGTCAATTGGTTGTAGAGCTTATAGGTGAGATACTCGCGGATAAGCGCTTCTCGTGCTATTTGATCGTTGTCCATACAGTAGGTGACGAGCTTTAAGTCATCAAAAGGCGCTAGCCCGGCTTTACGGAGCTCCTTCTTACTGAAATCGATCGTTAGAGGCGGCATCTCCTGGCAACGCTGTCGTCGGTACCTTCCTCGAAGGCTTAGGTTAACTTGCCAGTCTTGTTGCTTTCCCGCTTCATCGATAAAACTTAGCAAGCCAGGGTATTTATTACTGTTTCGGCGATTTTCATGCAAGCTGCTTACATCAAAACTTAAGTCAATCTTTGTAACTTCTTGATAATGAATCAGATCGAAAATAGATTTTTGCTGTGCTGCAGTAGAGTTCGACAGGGAGAGTAAACCCAATAGAATAGGGTAGAGGTTTGTTATTTTTGAGAGAGTTGGCATGAATGGCTTTTGTGTAACTAACCCTGCTTCGACAAGATTAGTTCAATAAAAAACAACCTGTAACTAGCTGTTAAATAGTTAGTTATGTTGACTTTGTTGCCTTTCTAAAGATTTTATCAGGACAAACGCTAGTTTTAGCAAAGGAAGCATTGAAACAGCGCAAAATTGAATGAGTAAATTTTTTTTGGACAAGAAGTTGAGCGTTCTGTTGAGGATAGGAATGACTTGAGGTTCATGCTAAGTGAGAATGGAAATCTATCTGATTAGTAGCCAGGATCTAACAAGGATACATGAGGCTGAGATCAATGTGGGATTTTGGATTTTCCGATTGGTCTTATAGAATGAAGACAAAATATTTGGTGATTCTAGAATATTTAGCCTATAATTAATCTTATGTTAAGTAGATGTTTCAAATGACTCCTAACTCATGCCCTCCTATTGATGAATTTTAGAAAGACTTGTACTTTAAGAGAAACGAATTACAACCACGCTCATCTACTAAAATGGAAAAGGAACAAAACTTCACGGCTAAGATATTTCCCTATTTCTTAATCCTCTTTTTATCAATTGTTGCCTATCATGGAAGTATCAGCGATCGCTGGTATACGATCGAAAAGATTATACGAGAGTTAGAAGTTGAGCAAGTGGAAATAATTACACTCAGACCTTTCAAAGAAACATCCTATAGCAGAAATTTGATCACAAGACCTGTCGCTGTGCGGAAGCAGGAAGATATTCAGAGTATACTTGATCAACTAAGAGGTTGTCAGAGTGAAGGCCATGAGAAGTTGCTCCAAACATTCTGGGAAGTTGAGCTGGAAATTTTATTGAAACCCTTAGATCAATTTAAGTTAAAGAGCGGGAATATGATAACCTTATATCTCGAGAGATTAGAACCTGGGCTTTACTTTGAAATGATTAATGTGATGGGCTATCATACTTACCGGTGCCCAGACGAGTTGATCAATGTAATAGAAGGGCTGGCGAAGAAACACGGGGCTTGTAAGATAATTTTTTAAAAAGTATGCGCCTCTGGCATCGTAAATGCTTCCTCTCCCCTACCCTTCATCAGAGTAACCAATAAATTAAGGCGTTCGAATCTCTTCAAAAACCAGATCGGCCACGTTGAGTTGGAGTCTAGCAAGAAACTCTGTGGGCCGAAGTTGAGTTAAGCGTTTACATTCCTTGCTAAAATGAGATTGGTCGTAATAACCAAACTCTAAGGCATCGATCAAACGGGCTCCTTTTGATTTCTTCAGGTGAATGGAGGATTTTCCAAACCGGATGATACGTAGTAGTTGCTTAGGTGTCATTCCGCAAACCCGACTGACCAGCCGCTCAAAGCTCTTCACGCTAAGGTGATTTAGGGCTGCTAGTTCACTTACCTTTAATTCCGCATTTTCGGGGGAGAATACAGAGGTCAGCATGGCTTCAATCCTATGATCTACACTTTGTAAGTCATTCGCCTCCAAAATTAATTGATCCAGCGTATCTGTAATCTCCTCCGCATTTGAAAAGTCCAAGTTTTTGATGCGGGAAGGCCCATCCTGTCCCAGGAAATTCATGACGGGTATTTCCTTCCAATTATCGATGAATTTTGTGAAGGCAGGTAGCCCTAGTACGCTGGGTTTCAGCTTAATATTGAAGCACCTCAAATCTTCTTCAAAAAAATACGTAAACCCTCCGCTGCTTAACGGGAAAAAACCAGCCTGCCCTGCTGCTCTAAAGGCATTGCCGTTCGCATCCAGCATCATGAACTCCCCTTCCAGAACCACCCAGCACTCACAGGTTCCACTAGGAATAGCCTTGACTAGAAAGGGGCCACGACATTGGAATAGCTGGTATTGTGCCACAAATCTGTTGATCAGTGGATTTTTTGAGTGATATTCTCGAACGTACAATTTTGTCGATTTTTTACAATGAATCCATCATTTAGACGAATATGTTTGCCATAAAAAAGATGGCATTTAAAAGGCATTCACAATATACACTACTCTATCTCCTACTGACAGTATTTGCCTGTTCGAATAAGCATATTGCCCCTCAAATGACAGTCAACCCAAACGATCCTTGTAAGTGCAGTGACGCATTTGCCGAACTGACGCAAAGACTAGAAGCCAACTACATTGGTCTAGCCTTGCTAAGGGGAACCGATGCTTACGAAACTTATGAGACCCGAAAGAAAGAGTACGCTTTAAAAGCTGCCAACCAAGCTGACTACTTATGTACTACTATCTTGTCAGATTTCCTTTCTCACTTTAGTGACGGGCATCTCTTCGTTTGGGATGCTCCCAGGTACGATTCGAGCTTTCTGGAGAAACAAAAGCCGCAATTAATGCTGGCAAAAAGAACCTTTAGAGAGATAGATTCCTTACTTGTAGATCGCTCGGATCCAATTGTAGGAAAATGGTCCGACGGTGAATCCGTATTTGCCATTGTCAAAGAAGATTCTGCTTTCAACGCTTACCTTATCAAGACCAAAAGAAAAGATATTAAACCCGGATTCCTAAAGATGAGCCTCACCAAACAGGGTGGCGAATACGAAGGAAGTTATATCTCTTACACTTACGCAATACGATACGTACGAGTCGGCATCCATAAAGAGGGAGATTACATAAAGCTGATTATGGGAGGAGGAACCAGATGGCAACGTTCCGAAGAAGAAGAGATCCGATCATTTACGGCAAACCCCTCTATCGAAAAAATAAGTGAGGTTCATACCTTGATCACTATCCCTTCTTTTTCAATTGATGCAGGTGCGTTCAAAAAACTATTACAGGACAATCACGAACTCATTAACAATACACAACACCTGATTATCGATATTCGGGGGAATACAGGAGGAAATGGCATATACTTCCCACTGATCAGCTATTTTGCTAACTCAACTTTGAGCTCAGAACAGGGCTACGTTCTAGCCTCTCCTGATAATGTCGCCTATTTCAAGCGATTTGTGGGGTTCATGTATTCAAGTGTCTATTCTCCCCTATTGAAACGAATGAAAGCAAGCGGCGAAATTGTAGACGGCCCTAAGTACAAAGATCGAAAATTTAGTACCCAGCACAACAGCATTGCTAGGGTATCAATACTAAGCGATAACAGCTGTGCAAGTGCGGCTGAGAGTTTCATTTTGCACGCAAAAGGTGCGAGCGATAAAGTCATGACTTTTGGAGCGCCGACAGCAGGTGTGATTGACTACACTAGTGTGAATGTAATTTTACTGAGAAATTCAGGGCGCCAATACATTTACTTTGGCTACCCTACTGGCACGTGGGACAAAGAAATATTGACTAATGGGTTCAATCAAACGGGCATCATCCCTGACGTACTCGTTTCTACCGCTGGAGATAGCACCCTGGAAGCCGCCATTCAGCATTTCGAGCGGAAATAAAATAGAAATGGCGTAAACGCTTTATAGGGAGTTTAACCTAGGTATTTTTCCATTTCAAAGGCCAGCGATTTTTTGACTGTTTTCCACTCCGATTGTATGATGGAAAAAACGACGGTATCCCGTATACAGCCGTCCTTGTCTATTCGATGGTTTCTGAGTACCCCATCTTGCTTTGCACCCAGTCTTTGAATAGCATTTCGTGATCGATAGTTGAACCAATGAGTCTTGAATTCTACGGCAATTACTTGGTATACTTCAAACGCGTGCTGTAATAGCAAATGTTTACATTCTGTATTCACTCCTGTTCTTTGAAAGGTCTTGGCATACCAGGTGTAGCCTATTTCGAGCCTCCTATTAGAACTATCTATGTTGCAATACCGAGTAGAGCCAATAATCGAATCAGTGGTTTTGTCAACGATCACAAAAGGTAGAGAAGCTTTGTCTTGCTGCTGTTGCAGGGCAGTGGCAAGGTATTGATCAATGGTTTCTGCTGAAGGAACGGAAGTATACCAGAGCTTCCACAATTCCCCATCCTTGGCTGCGTTCAGTAGGCCTTCTTTGAATTCCAGTGATAGTGGAAGCAATCGTAGATTCTTACTTTCTAGTGTGGTGGGTTTTTCCCAGTTTATCATGGTCGAGTGATCTAGTTGTTTGAAATGAGGAGCTTGAAAGGCCGAAGATAAGAAGGAGGATCGACTCAATGGCCGCTAAGCCGGAATGGGTAACTGAGAAGACGATTAACCCCTACCCTATTTAGAGCGCTATTCCGTCAGCCATTGCTTGAATTTGCTGCTGTTCAATTTACTGATGACAACTTCTCGGTCAAAGGATGGGGTAAGCTCTAGTTTCAATTTTCGGCTGAAATAGATAGATGCAGATTTTACGGCCTTTCTAGACACCAAAACTTGTCGGGATGCTCGAAAGAAATCATCCGGGTTCATTTGCGTTTGGATGAGTTCCAACGACTTGTCGATGAAGTACTTCTCCTTCTGATGTGTAATACAGAATACAGTTTGATTCTCTAAATAGAAATAGGCAATATCCTCGACTGCCAGGGGGAGAATTTTATCCTTGAAGTACACCAAAAAATTCTTTTTATACTTCTTTGGCTGATGGTCCTTGAGGTCCTGGATAACGGTTAGCAGTGCTTCATATTGAGCCGAAGAAGGGTACATCTTTCTGTATTTGTCCAAGGCATTTTCAAGATCACTTCTTTTTATAGGTTTCAAGATATAGTCAATGCTATTGACCTTGAATGCTTGTAGAGCATATTCATCGAAGGCCGTCGTAAATACAATAGGGAAAGCTACTTCCGTGTGTTCAAAGATCTCAAAAGAATTTCCATCTGCGATTTGAATGTCAAAAAAGCCAAGATCAGGGAGCTCCGTGCTTGAGTTTATCCATTCTATTACCTCCTTTACTGATTCCAGAATGGCCATTACTTCAATGTCCGGATCTATTTCCCACAAAACGTCGCGGAGGTCTCTCGCCACGCTAGATTCATCTTCTACAAGGAGCACTTTCATAAGAGTGGAAGTTGAACAGTAAAATTTGCGGCATCTTTCTTAATGGTAATTTCCTGCTTAGATAGTAATTTATAGCGATTGTTTAGATTATTTAGCCCTAGACCAAAGCTTTCGACCTGTTCTTTTTCCTGCAAATTGTTGACTACCGTAATCATCTGACCATTGGTTTGGATCGTAATCTTTAGTGGTTGATTTTGAGTCATGATATTATGCTGGATCGCGTTCTCGATCAGCAGTTGGATGGACATGGACGGTATGCTTGCACCCCAATCCGAATCCAAGATGTCCATTTCAAATTGCAGCTTTTCGCCAAATCGCTTTTGCAGCAAATACACGTAGGAAGTAATGAAGTCTAGCTCTTGTTTTAGCAAGACTAGGTCAGCCCTGGCTTCCTTCAATGTATAGCGGAAAGTCCTGGAGATATCCTCTATGAATTCAAGCCCATTTTCTTTGCTTTCATTTCTAACAATAGTTCTCAGCGTACTCAATGTGTTAAAGAAAAAGTGAGGACTAATTTGATCCTTCAAAGCTGCTAATTCGGCCTTTGTCCTCTCCTCCTGTAATTTGACGAGGTTCAGTGCTGTCGCATTGGCTTCCTCTATCCGCAATAGTACATAGGGCGCAATAATCGCAATGATAAAAATAGAGGCATGATTGACCAAATAGTTCTGCAGGAAAGCCCCCGTAATATAGGAATCGGAAATTACGGTTGTGACGTGTTTACTGATCGCAAAATCCAAACAAATGAACCCGAGGAATAAGACTAGATTGCCTAGGGAAATCAGGGCCAGTTGGTGGCTAGGAGAGGATTTCTTGGGTAGGAAGTAATCTTTCCAGCTGTAATTGTAGAAGAAGAAGATGATCAGAATCATTAAATCGAAAATCACGCCGACAAATCCAATTCTCCAGATAAACCAGTATTCCTCTACACTCGCTGCTGATAGTACTGGTGCTTGGGACAACTTATGATAACGTTCTAAAAGGCCGATATTGGCAAGCGCGGTGATCAGGATGGCACCGAAAATAATAAGCCCAATATATCTAGCCTTTTGTTGCATGCCGTAAATTCAGTTATCTCAGTTTTTATTCAATATCTAACCGCTTTAATCTACGTAGCAAGGCAAATGCACGTAGGTCCACATTGGTCATACCCCAATTGTAATTTCTCATGATGACGACTCCATATTCATGTTCCCTTTCAAACATGAAATTTGCCGTATAGCCTGAGACTGCCCCCGTATGCCCTGCCGTTGAAATAATCGTATCTCGTAATAGTCTATACCCCAAGCCGTAGTTCTGCCACCAACTTTCATCTTCTACTAAGACGGGCTCTTGCATAGATTGCAACTTAGCATCCTCCAATATATCATAATACCCCATGCTTGCCATCAGAAAGCGTGCGAGATCGTGGGGTGTCGAATAGATAGCACCATTTGGAACCTTATATCCTCGCCCTTTATGTTCCTCCTCAGGGGTATCTAAATTGAGCTCACCAAAGGGGCCTCCTTCCATTCCTCTAGCTAAGTTGTCCAATTTATCTGATGGAACCACAAAATAGCTATTATTCATACCGAGCGGTTCAAATATCCACTCTTTGATCAAGTCTGTATAGGACTTCCCAGCGACTCGGGAGAGCGCAAGCCCTAGCATTCCATATCCGATGTTGGAGTAGCTGTATTTTTCACCTGGTTTCGATTGAAAGGCCGTTTTCGGGATGCAAGCTAACACCTTCTTTTCCCAATCGTGGATAGGCCCAGTGTAAGCGTCTTCCCATTTGGGTTCGCGTTCTAGGCCAGCAGTGTGGGCGGCTAGTTGTCGAAAACTAATCTTCGTGGAGTCAGAATATCCTTTTATAGCTTTGACCTCTGGCAAATACTGCTCTACGGGCTCGTCTATATCCAGCAGCCCCTCCGCTTCCAATTGCATCATCAGCATGGCCGTAAAGGATTTTGTGATGGAACCTACTCGATAAATGGTACTGGAATCTGCCTTCATACCTGATGATCGATCCAATACGCCAAAGGCTTTGGACCAGATGATATTTTCTCCTTTTATGATAGCGGCAGATACGCTTCCAAGGATGTTGTCATCTTCTAAATCTGCTTGAAGTTGATCCTGAAAATCTTGTATGACGGAATCCAATGAGGGTTCTTTGGTGGATGGATAATCAACTGTTTTGGCGCAGGCAGTTAGCACAGCTAGAATAACAAAATAGCTCATTGTTTTCATAAACCAGATGCTTTTCAAATAAGGTAGAATGAATAGTTTGAAAGGTAGAAGAAGTGTGGTCAGTGCATTTCGGTGAGGTCAGTCCTGTTCTGGTACTTCGACTAAGGTGCTGTAGGGTACACCTCCGGTGATTTCATCAAAATCAAATACCTTCGTAAAATGATGGTCATCCTTTGTCAAAGAAAATAGAACCCCCTTATTGGATGCTCCACCAAATCGCGTTAGTCCCCAAAGTTTTTTATTGCTTTCCATTAAGTTTCCTTCCGGGAAACGCCCCTCTTTACAATCAAAATCATGAATGGCTTCATACGAGTGATCCCTGTGGTCAATATTGAAAATGATACCACAGTTATCGGCTCCTCTCAAGGCAATCATTCCCCATAATTTTCCATTACTGTGGAACAGTTCGCCGAGTACGGGATAGACCAGGTCATGAATATGCTCTACCTGCCGGCTAGCCGGAGACAGGTTGTAAACTGTACCCTCGTTGTGCTTGCCGCCTCTGGCCGTTGTCCCCCACAACTTCCCATTACTAAAAATCAGTCCGCTCTCTGGCTCTCCTCCCCTATTACGCCCAAAATCATGGATTTTCTCAAAGCCTGTACCGTCTGCCTTTAGCCTAAAAATGGTACCCTTATTGTTTCGCCCCCCTCTAGAAGTCGTTCCCCAAAATTGACCCTGGTGGAATAATAAGCCATTCCTCGGATGACTTCCATTCTCCCCATCAAAGTGATGAATGATTTTGTAGTTGCTGTCAACGATAGATATGGTGAATATTACGCCCTGATCGTGATTGCCTCCAGAGTTAGTCATCCCCCAGAGCACGCCATCTTTTTCAATTAATTCCCCTAGCGGCTGGCTCCCATCGATACCCTTGAAGTAGTGAACGACGGAAAACTGAGATCCATCTGTATTGATATGAAATATCGTCCCGTCTTTTCCTTTTCCACCTCGCTCACCTCCTCTTGTCATGCCCCAGAGCCTATCCTTTACCAGCAACAAACTACCGAAGGAATATCCGATTTCTGGATTGAAATCATGGACTTTTGTAAACCCCGTACCGTAGTTGTTGAGGTAGAATATGGTACCTGAATGGTGCGCGCCATCGGTTGAGGTGACACCCCAGAGTGTAGCGGATTGCCCTAAAGAGATGGAGAGCTTGAGCAAAAGCGGCAAAAAGCCTAAGGTATACTTCATTTCTATTCCTTTGTTTAGGTCTTCCACAAAACTATCTACAATGGTAGGAAGTCTTAACCTAAAAAAGGGTGAACAGGACAAAGTCGCTGTTGAGGTGGACAGGATTTATAGTACTGTTCTAAGTAGGAGATACAATACGGAAGGACAAATCAAACATCCTAAACCCGTATAAAAGGTGGCTGTAAGCGCACCGTATGGCACCAATTTGGGATCTGTAGCCGCCAATCCTGCTGCTACTCCACTCGTCGTACCTATCAAGCCTCCAAATACTACTGCGGAATGTGGATTATCGAGTTGAATAGATTTTGCGACTAAAGGTGTTCCGATGGTGGTCACAATGGTCTTGACCACGCCCGCTGCAATACTAATGGCGATTACATCAGAACTAGCCCCTAAGGCAGAGCCAGTTACGGGGCCCACGATATAGGTGCAAGCCCCCGCCCCGATCGTTGCCAAACTCTCCGCGTCGGTGTATCCTAGAAAGTAGGCTACAATCACGCCGAAGAAAAAGGAGGCGATTACGCCAATAATCAAAGCTATCGCGCCAGCTAAACCTGCGTGCTTGATTTTATCCAAATCCGCCCCCATGGCCGTTGCTACTACTGTAAAATCTCGCAGCATGGAGCCACCCAGCAAGGCCATTCCTGCAAACAAGGGAATATCCGCAATGCCCTTTTTTCCACCAAAGAGCGCTAGGCCTAAGCCAATCAAGATGGCTATCGCCACACCTGGAATCTTTTTCCGTGTAAAGGTATTGGAGAACCAAAAGGAGAATAACATGACTACACCTACAAAAAGAAAGGCGAAGATGAGCCCATTCTTACCAATAAGTTGATTGATTGTTTCTAACATGATGGGCTGGGTTTTATTCGCTTGCTTCTTCTGTGTTGGGCCGTCCTATCTTTGATAAGACTGGGACGAGGAGAAAACCGGCAATGGTTGCAATTAAGCCTGCCAATACCGCTACCATCCCACCTGAAAGTGCAGCATGTACATTGGAAGTGGCAGCCATCGCTACAATCACTGGCAGATACATGCTGCTCCAAAAGAGAATTCCGTTGGTGGAAGGCGCTTTGATCAAGTCTTTCTTCTTAAGGTAGTTGTGGCCCAAGATTAAGATGATCATGGCAAATCCTACCCCTCCGATATCCCCATCAAATTGCAATAAGTCCCCCAGCAGGAATCCAAGTAATTTTCCGGCGAGGTAACAGAAGGCCAAAAGGGCAACTCCGTAGATCGTCATAGTTGTTGATTTAAAAGCTTAGAACATCTTTTTTAACTCTTTCTTCGTAACCTTCCCCATTACATTCCGAGGGAGATCCGCTTCAAAGATGTATTTTCTAGGGAGTTGATACCTGGGCAAGCGGTCCTTCAACCATTCCTTTAATCTATCTAGGTCAAACTCCTTATTATCAGTAATTAAGCAGGCTCCGATGATCTCACCCCACTCATCATCGGGCAAGCCCACCACCCCACATTCTTTGATCTCAGGGTGAGATCGTAGGACTTCTTCGATTTCCAAGGCGGATATCTTATAGCCGCCAGATTTGATGATATCTACAGAGTTTCGGCCAAGAATCCGATAACTTCCTTCCTCAAAAACGGCAATATCTCCTGTTTTAAACCAACCGTCCTCCGTAAAGGTCTTGGTCGTAGCCTCCGGTTTTTGCCAATATTCCTGGAAAACATTGGGTCCTTGCACCTGGATTTCCCCACTCGTTCCTGCTTCTACGGTTTGATTGCTTTCATCGGCGATACGAATGGTCACATTAGCGAGGGCTTGGCCAATGTAGCCTGGCTTACGCTCTCCCCGGTACGGATTACTGATGGCCATACCCATTTCTGTCATACCATATCTTTCCAGCAAGGTCTGGCCGCTAATGGTTCTCCATTGTTCCAAGACCGAAATGGGTAAGGCTGCTGATCCTGAGACCATCAGCCGGAATTGCTTAAGCGCATTGGTAATGTTTTCTTGCTCTTCCTCCGGCAAGCTCTTCCAATGAGCGATTAGCTTAAAATAGATGGTTGGTACGGCCATAAAGACATTCACCTCCCCTTTGGAGAAGATGCCTAAGACAGCACCAGCATCAAACTTGGGCAAAAACTCACAGCAAGCCCCGCTCCAAAGTGCACAGAGGGTAACGTTTACAATGCCATGAACGTGATGCATCGGCAAGACATTCAAAATGTGGTCATCTTGCTGCCATTCCCAGGATGTTGTAAGTGAGGTAATTTGATACTCTATATTCTGATGCGTAGACACTACCCCTTTGGGATTGCCTGTGGTACCACTAGTATATAGGATCATGGCTCGACGAGACATGGGGACATCTGGCAAGTCTCCGCTTTCGGTAGAGAAGCCTTCCAGCGGTATGAATTGGTGCGAGTCGTTTTCGAAGAGTGGACTCAATAGCTGCTCATAGGCCTTAGAATAGATCACCGTTTCGGCCTGCGTATCCTGCAACACATATTGGATCGATGGCAAAGGATGCTTGGTGCAAAGTGGTACGGCAACACCGCCAGCTCGCCAGATCCCCCATTGTAGTCTGACGTAGTCAAAACTGGGATCAACCAGGAAGGCAATTCTGGCTTCTTCTAAATCTGTCCTTCCTTGCAAAAGATGTGTAGCTATGCTTTCGGAGGCGGATAGTAGGTTTTGATAGGTATAAGATTCACCCGTACTTTTGATGGCAATGCGGTCGGTATGATGACTAGCTCTTTCAATCAACTGGATCATAATTTTCTTTTTGTCGCTTTTCGTTGAATCTATTGATTCAGCCGTGAATTTTAAATGTAGGACTTTTTCGAAAGAAAACCGGAGCACGGCCTTAGTTAGAAGAAATACAGACTCATTTGATCAATTTGAATTCGACTCCCTCGCGTTGATCGTTGTCTTTGAAATCTACCTTGTTCTGGATATAGCGAACTCTAATCCCCTCAGTTCTGCCAAACTCTTTAACCGCCCGATTGCCCCATAGCCCGGATAGACATCCTTGCCTAGATCATCCAGCATCTTATGACCATGATCTGGGCGCATCGGAATGGATCTTTGTTCCTGATGCATTAGTTCTATGGCTCCTTTCACAATCTTATACATATCCACATCCCCCTCCAATAAACTCGCCTCCCAGAAGCGATTGGGGCCATCTCGTTTGGTATTTCGCAAGTGAAAGAAGTGAATTCTACTCCCCCACTTCCTGAGCATCTTTACTAAGTCATTTTGGGGATGTGCTCCAAAAGAACCAGTACAAAAGCAAAGGCCATTTACTGGGGAGGGAACTCGAGACATGATTTGTCTGACATCTGCTTCTGTACTCATGATTCTAGGTAAACCAAATACCGGGAAAGGTGGGTCGTCGGGATGAATGGCCAACTGGATGCCCATCTCTTCCGCCACTGGGACAATAGCTTCCAGAAAGGCGACCAGATTATCTCTCAACCCTTCAGCATCAATATGTTCATACTGGGCGATGGCAGCCAACACTTGATCCTTGCGCAAGGCTGTGCTGCTACCCGGTAAAGCTTGAAAGACACAGCTGAACAGGGCTTGCTTTTCTTCTTCTGGAATGAGATCAAACTGCTCCTGTAGTCTTTCCAATTGAACCTTTTCTTTTTCAGCTCTAGCTCCCGGACGTTCTAGCAAAAAGAGATCGGCTAGTTCATACTTTTCCTGATCGTATAGCAATGCTTCAGATTGGTTAGGGAGTAGGTAAGCAATATCGGTCCGTACCCAATCGAAAACGGGCATGAAATTATAGGTCACTACTTCGATACCGCTATTGGCCAGGTTTCGGAGGCTTTCCAGATAGTTGGCAATGTATTGCTGAAATTCGCCACAACGCATTTTAATGTCTTCATGTACGGGCAAACTTTCCACCACCGTCCATTTTAAACCGAATGTATGGATCAAGGACTTCCGTTCCTGAATAGCCTCCCTGCTCCAGACCGCACCAATCGGCAGCTCATGTAAAGCCGTGACTGCTCCGTGGCAACCCGCCTGAGCAATATCACTTAATGATACCGGATCCAATGGACCGAACCAACGCATCTGCTGATTAAATCGTATGTATTTCATTTTCCTTACCATTGGCTTTTATACTTGGACTGTACTAAGTGTTCTAGATTGATACTATGTCGCATCGTCCCGCTTTGTATTCAGAATGCTTACTTGGGGTTCAAATATATAAAATCCCTTATGCAATCGATTGCGTAGCATGGCGAAAGTCTTGGTGCCAAAAGGGCTTCAATGAAAAGCGGACAAACCTACTTGAACGAACTTTGGTATAAATGATGGATGGGAATTCGATCTAAGTCATCTTCGAAGTCGAAACCTAAGCATTTGAAATTCGTTGGAACCTATGGTGAAAATCTGTAAATTGTTCAGCAAGACTTTTTAGTCGTGCGAGCTTAATAGTGGATCTGGAAACATCCGATCCTAAAGATGACTAAATGCCAGTAAGATTTTCCTTTTTGCACAATACGAAGGCCACTCTGACCTTTGCTTTACTTTTATTGCTTCCTACCTTAGGGAGCAGCCAATCCAATGGCAAGTTTTTACACGCCATTGATAGTTTTCAATCGATATATCAAAAAGTAGAGAATGACAGCCTAAAGCTGGAAGGACTAACCCTGATTGGGCACAGCTACCGCTATGTAAATATGGATAGCTCCAAGTACTATTTGTGGAAAGCTATCGCCATGCATAAGAAAAAACCCGTCAACAAAAGAAGGCAGGCTTTTGCCTACAATGTGATTGCGGATATCTATCGTACAGAACCGAACAAAGATAGCGCTCGATTTTATTACGAAGAGGCCTACCAACTTTTTCAAGCGGAAGAGGACAAGACCCTCTTTCTGGCTATTGCTCCCCCATACGGCTATTTCTTGGCTAAAAATCAGGAGCAGGAAAAAGGGATCCAGATCTTTCAGGAGGCAATTGCTATCGCTCAGGAGCAAGGAGATTACCATAACCTCAGCTTCTTGTATGGTAGCTTGGGGAGAATCTTCTTCACCGAGCAAAGGGATAATGCGAAGGCTATCGAAGTCTACAGAAAAGGAATTGAGGCTAGTAGTAAGATGTCAGATGGACTAAACTACAAAAGAATCCATTCTACCCTACTCCTCGGTCTGTCTAATATCTTTCTGGATGAGGAACAAATAGACAGTACCATTCACTATGCCAGCACAGCCGCCGAACTGGCCAATGCCGGTGAAATACCCCAAAAGGTTGTCGTGGCTTATAGTAATCTATGTGAAAGTTATTTGCGCAAAGAAGAATTTGCCCTTGCTGAAAACTTCAACCTGCAAGCTACCGAATTGAACAGTTTGGTTAAGGATATTTCTGCTACTATAAGGATTGCTATTCATAGGCAGGCGTTACACTTGGCCTTACGGAATTATGAGGCATGTATTGCTGAAGGGGATGATATTCTCAGAATGTATAGAACTTCCTTATCCTCCAGGATGAAGGAGCAGATCTATGAAAACCTATGTGAATGTTATGCCATGCAGGGGAACGCTAAACAATCAATTAATGCCAAGGATTCTTTTTCCTTTTATGCCCAACAACGCCTCAATAAAGAACAGGAAGAGTCCCTGGCCAAGTTGTACAATGAATTTGCGATCCGGGAAGAGAGAATTGAAAATGAAACCTTGCGAGCCGAACAAGAAGAGGCGGACAAATTACTGCAATTTCAACGTTACGCTGCAATTGGGCTAATTCTAGGCCTAGGCTTTGCTATTGCCTGGGCGATCACCGCCCATCGGTCCAACCTGGAAAAGAAAAAGCACAATGCAGAGCTAGAACATTTAGTGCATCAACGTACCAGTGAATTACGGATGACTAATATGGACCTACAACAATCCAATTACGAACTTAGAACCTTAACCTACATTGCCTCCCACGACATTAAAGAACCCATAAGAAATATCGGGACTTTTGCAGGGCTCATTCAACGAAAGCTGCCGGAAAAAGAACGCGAAGAATTCAGCCCGGAATTCCAAGTGATCCAGAAAAGTGCCAAACGCCTTTACACCTTAATTGAAGATTTTACACACTACATTTCGTTATCCAAAAACAAGGAGCTACCGAAGGAGACGGTCGACTTAAATGCTGTGATCATGGCTATTAAAGAGGAAATTAGTAGCGAAGGGAAATATGAACGAGGAGTAATCACCAATACAGGTTTACCGAAAATTGTTTCTCACCCGTCCGCTGTTTATACCATTTTCCGGAATTTGATTGATAATGGCTTGAAATATAATGAGTCAGAAACACCGGAGATTAGACTTTCCTGCCAAATCGAGGAGAATTATGTTCGAATCTCAGTATCGGACAATGGCATTGGCATCCCTGACCAATACAGGAAGACCATCTTCGAAATGTTTAAAAGGCTACATAATCAAACGAACTACCAGGGATCTGGAGTTGGCCTAGCTCTTGTAAAACTACTCCTTGATAAACTCAACGCTACCATTGAATTAGAAGGTGAGCCTCAAAAAGGAACTTGTTTTACACTTAGTTTTCCTAAAAAGGCCTGATTTCAAAAGCTCCGTCGTTTACTGCCCTCAAGACTTTTGATACCTTTGTACGAATAAGTTTAGTCATTTCAGACCGACTGAGCTCATCGAATTACCAATCTCTAAACAACCAATAGCATGAAGAAGCATCTTTCTGTGCCTTCATTCATTTTTTTCCTAATAACCTTGCCTTTTTTCCTATCCTGTCAAGTTAGCCAGACTAAGAACAGAGTAATCATTCTTACGGATATTGAAGCTGACCCTGATGATACTCAGTCCTTGGTACGTCTATTGCTATACGCGAATCAAATAGAAATAAATGGAATTGTTGCTACTACCTCATGCTGGCTGCAATCCGAGATCCATCCAGAATCCATCAAAAAAGTACTGCGTGCGTATGGGAAAGTACGTCACAATTTACTCCTACACGAAAAAGGCTTCCCTGATGAACAGTTCTTGCTAAACCTAGTCAAGAAAGGAATACCCAAATACGGAATGCTGGGTGTGGGTGATGGTATGGATACGGAAGGTTCCAATTGGATTATAAGAGAGCTAGAGAAGAATGATCAACGTCCCTTATGGATTTCCGTTTGGGGAGGGGTGAATACCCTGGCGCAGGCCTTATATACGATTAGAAAGACAAAACCTAAGGCAGAAGTTGAGCAAATGGTGTCAAAATTGAGAGTCTATACGATTTCTGACCAGGACGATAGTGGCATCTGGATCAGAAATAACTTTCCTAATCTATTTTACATTGTGAGCCCAGGTGATCACTACGGTAGTGCAACTTGGACAGGCGTAAACTCCTTCGTGCAGGGAATAGACAATAGTGAAATATCTAATAGCTGGATAGCCCAGCATATTCAGCAAGGGCACGGTGCGCTGGGAGCCGAATATCCCGATGTGGCCTGGGGGATGGAAGGGGATACACCGGCCTTTTTGTCCTTAATTCCCAATGGCCTGAATGACCCAGAGCATCCAGAATGGGGAGCTTGGGGCGGTCGATACGAACTGTATAAACCTGATTTTTCGAAAACGAAAAAAGGGGGGTCTATCGTTGAGATTGCGCCAGAGACACGCGCCATATGGACTAACGCCATTGACATCTACACGCCTTATCTACCAAAGGAATACGGAAGGACTGTCAGAAGGGATACAGCTTCCTATTCAGGGTACAAAGAAACCTTATGGCGCTGGCGAGATGATTTTCAAAATGACTTTGCAGCTAGAATGGATTGGTGCGTCCAATCTTACGAAAATGCCAACCATCCTCCTATTCCTATCCTTTCGCATCCGGAAGAGCTGACAGTGAAGTCGGGTAAGGGCTTTCTATTGGATGCTTTTGATTCTATTGATCCGGATGGAGACAATTTGAGCTTCCTTTGGTTTCCCTATCCAGAAGCGGGTTCGTATGCAGGAGAGGTGAAGATGGGGGCAGAAAATGTACATCGGGTATATGTGACTGCTCCAGAGGTCAATCAGGAGGAAACTATACACTTCATTTTAAAGGTAAGTGACAAGGGGACTCCTACCCTATCTAGGTATAAACGCGTCGTGGTAAAGGTGCAACCTTAAGCGGTAGGATGGCAGATAAATTTGGAGAATAGAGGCCATCTTCTTCGCCCATAAAACTAAGCGGATTTCTTGTGATAAGCAGCCCTGGAGTCTTGAATTTTGCCATAGTGTTCATCTGCCCATTCCACTAGGGCTTGCAGATGAGGAATGAGGCTATCTCCCCGATCACTTAGTCTATATTCCACCCTAGGAGGAACTTCTGCATAAACCTTGCGTTCAACCAGCCCATCGGCCTCCAGAATCTTTAAGGTGGTGGATAACATCTTCTGAGAAATGGTTACAATGCACTTGTGGATTTGATTAAATCGAAGTACTTCCTGCTCACTCAATAGCAGCAAAATCAGGATAGACCATTTATCGCCAAATCGATCAAGGATGTTGCGAACGGGGCAGTTTTCAACATCTTCATATTTTTCTAAGTTTTTTTCCATTCCGAACCCATTGATTATCAACAATAGTTACGCCGACGTAAGTATAAGAGCTACCGGTAAGTTCTTTACTCATACTAACTTACCGATTATCTTTGACTAACTAAAAGTAAGTAACTTTAATAAATTAATCAATGATGGAAAAGGTTTTAATTACTGGAGCTACGGGGGGACTAGGTTCCAAGGTGGTTGAGTTTCTAAAACTAAACGATACTATCGAAACCATTGTCCTTGCTAGAGATAGCCAACATAAGAAGGCCAAGGCATTTGCGCAGGAAGGCTTAGAAGTAAGAACTGGAGATTACAATACGCCAACTTCCTTAGAGAAAGCCTTCCAAGGTATTGATGTACTGTATTTTGTCTCGGGAAATGATGTGCTAAGTCGGATGCAGCAACACAAAAACGTAATTGCCGCGGCGATGGCTGCTGGAGTGGGACATATCATCTATACCAGCGCAGGAAGAAAAACCGAGCTTACCACCTCACCTCTTTATCCGGTGATGTCTACTCATCAACAAACTGAGGAGTTGATTAAAACCTCTGATATTCCATACACGCTATTACAACACAATCTCTACTCCGAAGTGATTGCTATGTTTTTGGGAAGCAAAGAAGAATTGCTGGACTCAAAGACTGTATTCCTTCCTACGGGAGAAGGTAAAACGGCCTTCGTTACACGTGATGACCTAGCTGAAGCTGGAGCACGAATTATCGAACGAGCTGATCAGCACATCAATCAAGTATATACCTTAAATGGGAGCGAAGAAATAAGCTTTGCACAAATTGCTACCTACCTCTCCAATGTACTGGATGAAACCATTGCTTATGTCTCCCCGAGCATTCCGGAATTTGAAAAAACCTTAAGCTCTTTTCAAGTTCCAGCCGAGATTATTGGTATGATGACGATGTTCAGCCTGGGTATAGCTGACGGAGAGTTCGAAGGTTCGGGACATGATCTTGAGCAAATTATCGGGCGCAAAAGCACTTCCGTTGAAGCTTTCATTGGCAATGTTTACGGAGCCGCAGTTACTGCGGAATAGCTTATTGTCCACTTTAAATCAAAATTACCGTCTGAATTGTTAGGATAGGAAGGTGTTTGAATCAGTTAATAGAACACTAGTTTAGCGTTCAAGTGCCTTCTATCATTCAGGCCTAAGACTTAACTTAGCCGGCATGAATCGCAAACAGTTTGTACAATCACTGGCCTTAATCTCTATCGGAGGAATTGCAATGAAATTAAAAGAGCTGAAAAAACTGGTATCTCCACTTAAGGGTACCCCTAAAATGCCGGTCCTGTTTCTGGGACATGGCAGTCCCATGAACGCCATTGAGGAAAATGAATTTGTGGCTAGCTTTCGAAAGCTGGGGCAAACGATTCAAAAGCCCAATGCCATTCTTTGTATTTCGGCACACTGGGAGACACGAGGAACCTACGTCACTGCCATGGATTTGCCACGAACGATACATGATTTTGGCGGCTTTCCAAAGGAGCTGTTTGAGGTCCAGTATCCGGCGCCGGGGAGCCCGGAATTGGCGGAAGAAACGGCGAAGGTGATTACCAAGACAGAAGTGGGGATGGATCAGCATTGGGGGTTAGATCATGGTGCTTGGAGTGTTATCAAACACCTGTATCCGAATGCGGATATTCCCGTGATTCAGATGAGTCTAGATCGAGGAAAATCTCCGCAATACCACTATGAGTTGGCCCAGGAACTTTCTGTTTTGCGAGAAAAAGGGGTACTGATTATCGGCAGTGGAAATATAGTACACAATCTCCGCATGATTGCCTGGGATAAAATGAATGAAGATAACTATGGATATGACTGGGCGATTGAAGCCAACGAAGGGATGAAAGGTTTTCTTACCGATGGCAATCACCAGGCCTTGATTGATTTCAGATCCCAAGGCAAACCCTTCCAGCTTTCGATTCCAACCCCGGAGCACTATCTGCCTTTACTCTACACGCTCGCATTGAAGGAGGAAAAGGAACCACTCAAGCTGTTTAATGATAAACTTTTGGCCGGTTCGATTGCCATGACTTCGGTTCAGATAGGGGGATAACAGCAGCTCAAGGCCCGAATCAAGCCTTTACCTTAACCATTGCAGTCTTTTTGCCCAATCGGCAAGATAGGCGGCTCTCCATTGGGCTACTGTCTTAGCCCCTTGATATTGATCGAGGTAGGTTTCGCTTTCGGTCCGATCGCTCCACCATTTGTTTGCTTCCAGGTCACCTTCTTTCCGCTGTCCGGGCCAGGGAACGGTACTGATAAAGGCCCCAGTAGTGCCATCCAACTGCTGGGCCGTACAATGTATTTCATAGGCCCAGTGATCCGCCCGTTTTGGAACGAAACGAATGTTGTAAGTGCCTTTCCCTTGGTAAAAACCATCGATGCGTTGTCTGTCGATGTTCATCCAGATACTTTCTGTACCTGAATCCTGCTGCCATCCGGGATCTGTAAAAGTCCATTCGACCACGGCGTAAGCCGGAACCGTATCCCTTTCACTGGTATGAGCCTCATAGATTCGGTAAGGACTGAAATCCAAGGGGGTAAAACTGCCACCCCAGCTTGATGCCTCCGGCTGATCAGGATCACCATCCATTAGATAGGCTAAAGAGGGCGTATCTCCCATCTTTAAATGGCCTCCATAATGCCTACCAAATTCTTGCCCGATGGCCCCAGCGTGCTTGATGTTGAATTCGTAAAAGGCTTCGTTACCCAATTCGGCTGGAATATTATCTTCTATGAACCAACCTCGATAGGTGGAGTTGGCCTCAATCATCAATAGATCAGGGAAATGTTGGGCGATGTATAGGTAGGCATGAACACTCCATTTCTTATTGGGCCCACCGATCCAATACACCCGAATTTTATCCTGAATTTCCGGCGCATCGTGCAAAGCTTGGGCCAGGTCCTCCAGCCCCCCCCAAACCAATACCCAAAGCGGCTGTTCGGTCTCTTTCTTGGCCTGTCGGATGATCCAGTTAGAGCCTTCCGTAGCGGTACTCCATCCATCAGCTGGTGCAAAGCCGGTAGCGCCTTGCTTGACCAAGTTTCTCAGTGAAGCGGGTGTCGGGAAATCCGCTTTTCCTTTCAATTTCGGAAAGTCTCGCTCATACACGTCAATCATACGGATAATATCAGCAGCTCGGCCTTCTCCATAGGGAGAGGAAATGAGTCCTTCTGTTTGAAACTGATCGGCATATAATAGATAATGCAACATCGACTGAAAATCATCCGGATCTGTTCCGCCGATATCTGTACTAATGATGATCCTGGGTTTAGTCTTCCCACTTTTATCCTCGGTCGAAACACAAGCCACCAGTAACATGGTCATGGCGAATAGAAGAAGTATAGAAGATTTAGTTACGTACTTCATGATGAATCGATTAAAAAAGCAAAGAAAGACTACCTCATTTTAATCTAGCTGAAGATTTTCCCTCCAGGCCGGATATGTATTCAAAACCTTTTGCGGAGCAGAAGTGTACCAGCGGTATCCATTTCTGCGTTCATAGCTAATTTCTGCTAGGTGGTTTCGTTTTATACCATCCCGACTACAGAAATAGGCCTTCTGTGTATCCAAATCGTAAAAGCGCCCCCAAATCGGTGGGGCCCCTTTCGATTTTACCACTACCTTATCTGTTTTGCCCTCAGCATTCAATTGTTTCTCTACGCGGATATTTTCAATCTTATGCGTTTCGAGCCATGCCACCGCACCATCTACAGCAGCTAAGATCCGAGGTGAGGGCTTGTCAATGCTCATTAACAACATAATAATACCCACTGATTCAGCCCCACTTAAAGAGGGGAGTTCATAGCTTCGAGCCTTAGCTGGGGCTAGGGTGTTTCGATCGTGCTGTGCACACCAGACCGTTGGTTTTCCGTGGAGGTAAACTTGCGTCTTTAAGATACAGTCTACTCCTCTGTCAAAAGCCGTCGAGACCTTTTGCTTAAGTTGCTTGCCAAATTTCAAAGCGGCAAAACTTGAGGAATCCGAGACTAGCTCTTGCAAAACCTGGAGCACCCCAGTCATGGCGCCATCGTTGTAGGTAATCTGTGAATAATACCCTTCCCTAAGAGGGAAAAACTGAGGCCATCCGCCGTTTGGGTACTGGGCATCTAGCAGATATTGGATGCCCTTTCGGATAGCTCGTTTATATTTTGCTTTTGGCTTATTTTGGAATACCCTAGCCAAAAACCGCATCTGCGTATGTGTCGCCCCATTATCGATCGTAGTTCGACTAAATTCGCTCTCTCGGTCCTTTTGAGCTTGCTTTATTTCGTTCACTTCGCTTTCGCTTAGCAATCTGGCCATATCCTTATTCTTTGGCCATCCGCCATTGCGGTGTTGGTAGACCAGGACATTATCTGCGATCCGCATGGCTTCGGGACTTCCGTACCAATCCGGGAGCTGTCCTAGGATATCGCCCCAGCTAATTGATGTAGTTGAGGCCTGAGCCTTGAGATTTGATTTCATGGAGACTGCTACTAGAAGTAGAAATGTGGTATGGCAAATCATCTTTGGAATGCCAAGGTTTTTATTTGATAGTAGATCAGGGTGAATTTTCATAGGATCAAGGTTTGATGTCAACAATTACTCGCTGATAACGCGTTAGGCGAGGTGAGCCATGGTCAGTGACCGCCAAGATAATATGCATAGTGCCGGTACCTGGAGGCATCACTCGCCCATTGGGCACCACGAAAGAAGCCTCGGGTTGATCAAAGCTTTGAATGGAGACTGCCTCGCCACTGCGGGCACTTGAAGCGGGAAAACTACCGGCTTCATTGTAGTAGAACCAGCGATAGGAAAGCGCATCGCCATCCGGGTCAGAAGTACCCTTAGCACTGAGTTGTACGCGTTCTCCTTTTTTGGCGGTGAGGCGAGTTGCGTGTGCCAGTTTTGGTACCGGAGGGTGATTGACCTCCTCGACCTTCTTCATCGTCCAATCCATTCGTGCAGCAAAATCATTCTGATAGGCCTCTCGCCACCGCCAAATGGTTTCGTGATTACCCTGATGCCATTTGCCATCAATCCCTAATACTTCATCCTCTGCATCCGCCCAAATCGGACGACTTTCTGGATACAGATACCATTTTCTCATTCTGGGCGTGTACAGCTCATAGCGACCACCCCAACCGCCCCAATCGGGATGATCAGGTGCGTTTAAGCCATTATTCATCAAAAACATAAAGGAGGGAGAATCGCCTTCCATGAGATACTCCCAAAGTGGATATTCAGCACCCAAGGGCCCTTTTCGGCGGATATTGCGATCTAACCATTCATTCGTCACCAAGCTAAAATCCGCTCCATCACACCGGGCATGGAAGAAATCTCCACTGATCCCACTCCAGGTAGCATGATGATAAGCCCCACCCTTATTGAAACCGGGACTTACGATGTAAAAGAGATCCGGGAATTCTTTTCTAATCCAGGGACCACTGTCATCTTGATCAGAAATCGTATACACGCGGAGCTTGGCAACGAATTGCTTCAATTCTTCAGCTGTGCGGGTCTTTCTCACCTTCCATAAAGCCTGAGCCAGTACGTTGGGGCCTCCCCAGACGGTGACCCATAGAGGCCGCGGGTCATCCTTGTCCGCTGCTGCGATGAGTTTCTCCGAGGCAGGAGAATCTTTGCCTTCCCCAACGGCTTCTAACCCATACTCGGGCAAGCCCTCCGTAATACAGGATCGAACGTGATCAGCTCTGGGAAAGCCCGGCTCATGTTGCGCCAGATTATCCCGAACCTTGGCATAGGCTCCTACGATTTCCCGTATTCGGTAAGTGGCTACCTTGTTTTGTTGATGTATAGAGGTCGTAGCAGCTAATCCTTCAATTTCAAAGTGGTTGGCATAGACCAGAAACCGAACCATTGACATGGCATCATCGGGTTCGTTTTCAATATCCGTTAGGACAAATACTCGAGCTTGAGCCTGTCCGAAATTAGGAAACGCCAGAAAATACAGCAGTAAAAGACCAAATACTAGGGAGGAAGAAAGGACAGTATCGGGCATGTAAGAGCAGGATGCGATTGACTCATGTCGTAGCATATTGTATTGGTTTTCGTTACTGTTCTAAAAGACCAAATAATAAACAACCATATAGGTTGATGATCTGGTACTTACTTGTTTAAATCTACTTTCTAGTTTGTGTAGCGCTGAAATATTTATTTGCAGCGCGATTATTCTGTAGATAGTTGTAGAACACCATCTTTCCGGGAGCAATCCATTGAAGACTTACTAAAAAGGAGTGATCGAAACTGGGCCGGCCAAACCAGAAGGAAAAGGCTCCCAGGCCTTGGTCGTGAAAACTCGATCCGGGCCCAGGTTCTCCCGCATTCGCGCCGATACGTTGATATTATAGAATCGCTGCCAGCGCTGACCGTTCTTCTCTAGATACATGATCCGGTTCGCCATCAGGTTGGAAACTTCCACAGATAACGCATTGGTTTTTTCCAGTACTTCTACAGGTATGAGCACTTGATAGACGGGGCCTAAGGCTGTACCCACCAATTGCCCATTGACTTTTACCGTAGCCGTTTCTGACACTTCTCGGAGATCTAAAATTAAGCCCTGTTGAGCGCCATCAGGAAGCTCAAAGTTGGTACGGTAGGAGGCGGTCCCGGAAAAGTGTTGGAACAGATCCCCATCGAGTGCTGTCCATCTTTGTATCTTATCTAGTTGTTGTTTGGCAGGTAACTCGGGTCCACCCTTGATGAAATTGAGCTCCCAGGGGCCATCCAAGTTGATTACTTGCCTAGTCTGTGGTCGGTACAGCCAATTTCCCACCTCTTTTTCCTCTTCTGAAGCTTCAATAATTATAGCCTCTCCGCTATTGAGTTGTAAACGAATGAGTGTATATTCATTCATCTCTTTGGTTTCCGCCTGACCAATTTGACCGTTTAAAGCATCGTAAAGAATGATGCGTTTACCCGTCTTTTGCAAAGGTAACCACTGATCAACAGGATCATTTGACCAGTTAGTCACGAAATAAATATGGTCCTCTCCCCGTCGTCTTCTGTGGAAAGAAAGACCATAACTAACTAGATCCTCACCGGCTACCCCTGCCTTTGCCATGCCTACAGCAAGATCAGTTTCTACGATTGTATTTTCTTTTGGGAAATCCACTTTCAGTTGTTCGAAGGCGGATTGCCGATCTTGCCAGTTGTGCCATCCCGCTACCTGTGCAGGCCAGGCTTGAAAAACAATTGTAGCACCTTGTTGAGCTAGTTTTTGTAGCTGTTCCAAGGTTTCTAACGGCATGTACTCACTTGTTGGAATCAAAATGACTTGATACTTAGCATTTGCCGCTTTGATCTCACGCCCGTCTAGCTCCACTTGTGCCAGTTGTTTATCCGTGATAAAGTCGAAACCGAAGCCGCCTTCTTGGAGCCACTCCGCCACTTCGCGCACCTTGGAAGCGCCGCCTCTAGGTGCTGCCTCCCCATCGAAATGATGTAGCAATTCCTTACCGCGTTCTGCGTACCGATCATAAGCAGGAAAATACAATAGTACCTCATTATCCGGCACTCCCTGTTGCAAAAAAGACTGAACTCTACCGATATACTGGTTCAAGGCAGGGTAATCATGCCATAAGGAGTTGCGCGGGTTGGCGTGAATGGCGGCATAGAAGAGGCGCCCGGGCCACTCCTCCTCAGCAGGCGAATAACAAGTACCATGATAGAAGATATGATTGATGCCTGCTGCAAAATAACGATCAACGTTTTCCTTCAGATCAGCCAGATTCGTCGTAAAGTGTTCACCCAACCAGGTGGCTGCCTCAGCAGACACTAAGGTTTTGCCGCTAATATGGGCTGCCGAGCTAGCCATCTTCGCCTTGATAATATCCGTGCCTTCCGTCTCGGGGATGTCAGAGGCCGCGTAAAGATCCAGGATGTTAGCTGGGGAGCCATGCGCTTGATTTCGAATCACAGCGCCCTTATCTCTCGCCCAAATTCCCCAATCTTTGGTAAAAGTCTCCAATAATAAGTCAGAGATGGTTTCCCGGTAATCCGTGAGTATCCGACGGTTCTTCCCAGGTTCATCTTCTCCCAGTAGAGCAGGTAATTCTAGCCGAAGATCATAGCCTCTTCGCTGCTGAAATTCAGCCAAAAGATCTGGGGTCCAGTTGGCCTGCCCACGCGCATCATCTACCTCGTAACTGTCATTAAAAAAAGCACGCAGCGCACCAATCTCTTTTCCTTCCAGTGCCTCATCGAACTTGTCCAAGTAAGCTTTGATGGGATCACGATCAAAGTGATCGATTACAAGTCCTTCCCCGCCCGGAGCAGCTCGTTCTACCATTTTGCCGTGCGCTCCTTGGAAGAGCGCGTATAGGTTCCAGGTACCTGCTGGGGCAACCCAGTCCAAATGGCCGGTTGCATCTACCTTACTGGTTAGGTTTAACTTTTTGCCCTCATCAGAATAAGCCATTAACACCTGTAAGGGTAGCTCCACTTCGAAGCGGACCTGATCAATGGCTAGGTGTTGTAGGTTTTCGTTGGCAGTGATAGGCTGCTTCAAGTCTCGAATCGTCATATCAGCCGCTTGCACTGTTCTGAGAATCGGACTTTGCGTCAATGTCACCGGCTCCTTTAGCTGCTCCCCTCCCTTCTCTTGGAATCGACGATGAGCGATATACTTGCTCGCCATTCCTTCATCTACCCAGGGGCCACCAAATGGCCAACCCGTCCCAGTGGCGATATCTACGCCCATCCCCAAACGCTCTGCTTCTTCTAGGGTATGTACAAGCAAGTCTACCCATTCTTCCGATAAGTATTCAACAAAGGCTTCATCCTGGTTTTGTATGCCGTAAATAGGCGTCAATTCCACGCCTCCAATGCCAGCTTTTTCCAGGGCTTCTAACTCGGCCGTGATACCAGAGCGGGATACCTGGCTCCCATGCCACCACCAGCGGGTCCAGGGTTTAGCATTCGTCGTTATCTCGGGAAAATCCGGTACTTCTGAATTAGATGAAGCTGTTTGAGAATCGCATGCACATAGCAATAGCATGCCCATCAAGGCAAGGCTTGTTGTTAAGATTTTGGTCATTTCGTTTTGTCTTTGTTCTTATAATAGAACCCTACTAAGGTAAAGACTTTCCTAAACCTTACAAATAAAAGCATCGGCAGGATCTCAAGCAGGCTCTCTTCTTGCCGAATAGGAAGGGGTTAGGAATAACCTTCTAGGGTTGTTCCTGTATAAAAAGAGAGGCCTCCTAGTAGAATCCAGGAGGCCTCTCTTTTTATACAGTGTATTTCTATACTACAGCTTCCGCTCAAAGCGCACATTGTCGATCAGCACGTTCACATTGGAGGCTCCATTGTCGAAAGCCATTCCAAATTCATTCGGGACATCGCTAAGGTCGGTGGGACTTGCGGTTCCCCAGCCAAAGTTATCTCTGAATGCTGATATTTCTACCGTCACGGTGACCCAACCATTGGTCGGGGCAATCGCACTACCGTCACTACCCGGTGCTGCGGGCCCCATAGCCCACCAGAAGTCATTCTCGCTGGTATTTAGTCGCATTTTGATATTACCTGCTGTGATTGGCTCCAAGACATTGATATCAAACTTGATGACAAAGTCATTGACGTTCGTTCCAATGGCAGCTCCGGGGAAGTTGTTATTGCTATTACGCCAGAAGAGATCCGTCCAACCGTTGAAACTCCCACTGATTAGCCCATAGCTGGAACCGTCAAGCGAGTTGTCATCATTGGTGATCTGTACGGCGCCCCACCAGCTATCCTTACCGGTACCGTTGAAATCGAAAAATACCAGGTCCGGATCTTGCACACTATCTACCCCTTGGAAATTAATGGGAGGTGAGGTAGTGGTTTCCCCTTCGAAGGTCACAAAGGTGATCACACCAATCCCTCTCTGTACATCTTCAGGTACGACTACCTCAATCATCGTGGGCGTTTTTAGCCCAAATTGCGTAGCGATGAGGTTTTCTGGGAAGATCACATCCGTAAGCAAATCCATTTTTTCGCCTGTGAGTACGATCAAACTTCCTGGTTTGGCTATCTCAGGGAAGCCAGTGATTAGAGGGACATTAGAGGCTAGGATAGTTAGAGATTCAGCGGATGTAATTTGATTCCCATTGGTTGTCACCAAGATGATCTCACCATTTTCTGTGCCTGGCGGGACGGTTACTACTAATTCTTCTTCTGTGGTAGAAGAAGGAGCCACTGAGGTTCCGCCGGAGAAGATGACTTCCACTACTAAATCAAGATCGGTTCCGCTTATAGTCAAATCATCATTCGTCTTTATTTCTGTCGGCGCAATGCTATTGATGGTGGGACTGACCAAATCCAGTGGAACAGTGGAGCTTACGGTCTTACCAGAAGCCAGATTTAAGGTGATGATGTCTAGTGTAGTCGTCAAGGGTAAGGTGGCTACTAATTTATCCAATTCCTTGGACACAATCGCCCCTTCATTGTCTCCTCCAAATACGATTGAAGTGACCAGGTCTAAATCTGTACCCGTGATGGTCACTTCTTTTCCTGGCTTTGCGGGGTTGGGGGACATTTCTGTGATGGTGGGAACGACTAAAACCAGTTGCTCCTCCGTACTCACTTCCACTAGGGAAGCCACCGTTGCCTTTATCACATCATCTTGGGCATTGTCTGGAACAGTTAGTTTAATTTCAGTCGCAGTTTGACTGGCAAATTCACTGACTTTATTATTTCCACCAAAAACTACCTCCTGTATCAGATCCAAATCGGTCCCGGTAATGGTTAATTCTGCACCGGCTCTGACCGGAGAAGGCGTAAAGGCGGTTATGACTGGGAGCGTGACGATCAGTTCTTCTGCTGAACGCACTCGAATGGGTTCGGCGGCGCCATTTGAAACGGTAATCGGCCCGGTTTGCGCATCCAAAGGTACCTTGAGCTCTATCTTCTCCTGGGTTTGACTAATGAATCCCGTATCGCCTACGATCTTATTGTCTTTGAAGATTACTTCCTTGACCAAATTCAGATAGGTGCCACTGATGCTTATCTGCTCCCCAGGCCTTGCCGCTTGTGGAGTGATGGAGCTGATGGTGATCGGCTCTGAAATGGTCAGCATAGACTTGGAAGTGATATTGCCATCTGGCGTTTCTAGGATGACCAAGCCGTCTACCGTTTCTTCTGGAATGGTGAGTGTCAGTTCAGTAGTTGTTTGTGATATGAAAGCGTTTACGCGAACATCTTGAGCCAACACAACTGCCGTAACCTGATCGAGATTGTTGCCAATAAATCTCAATTCATCTCCCCTTAAGGCAGGGGATGGCCCGAAGCTCAATAGTTCAACTCCGTTAATGGTTGGATCATCATCATCTTTTTGGCAGGCTGTTAACAACAAACTCAAGGTAAAACAAGCCAGCAAAAAGAAATTTAAGGATTTATATCTTGGATACATTGGTTCCATCTTTTTCCCGTTTAGGTGGTCAAAAATTATCGTGGTACAACACGAATATTGTCGAAGGCAACGATCACTGGATTACTACTCTCCGCAGGCCCGAACATCATCATCGTCACATTGGACAGATTTGAAACATCTTCCAGCTTTGCCGACGGCTCATCTCCGTCATCCTTGGTGTACACAAATTCACTTAGAGGAATACTTAGCGTTTCCCATCCATCTGTCGTGTATGGCCCACCTAGGAACGGTTGCCAGCGCGCCATCACGGTGCCGGGTTGGTCTCGACCATGGTCTTCTGCGGAGGGAGCAAAGAATATCTCCATCCGAACCTCCCGCCATTCGATGGGGACGTTAACCTCCATTTTGAAAACCAGATCCTGTACCAAACCGTTGGAGATGGGAACATTGCCACGGCCGCGCGGTGCCCAATATTGCATGGTCATTTCATTTACCCACTGCCAAGCTCCATGATCATCACTTTGGAAGTAAGCAAAGGCTCCATCAACCGGCGTAACGCCCTGGATACCCATGGCGGTAGGAGCAGTCCAGGATTCATGCCCTTTGGTGTCAAAATCAAGTAGTATATTTCGGTCATCTCGGAAAAAGAACGGTGATTCTTGCGTGCCAAAATTGGTGGTAATGCTAATTGGACCAGGCTCTGCGCCATCAGGTACCACAACTCGAACTTCGGTCTTTTCTATGCTTTCGACCACTCCTTCTACCCCTCCGGTAAAGTTGACTTGCATTGGTTCGAAGAAAAAGTCTCCTTTTATCACCGCTACTCCTCCAGCCGGGACAAATTCACTCTTAATGCCTGAAATTCTAGGACCGGGGACATTGATCTTAAAGGGATAGGTCAATTCTGAGCCATCCGAGAAGACCAGGCGCATTTCATCGGTGACCACCGCAGGAACTGTGGTAGGTACATTTACAATGATGGTTTTATCTGTGATGTAGGTGGGATTCAAGAGTGCCTTCTGATCATTAAACCAGAGTTCTTTGGTATCGCCCAGATTGTCGCCCACGATCGCAATCAAGTTACCCAGAAATGCTCCGACCAATAAGGAATCGCTTACTTCTGGATCCGTAACACGTACATAGTTGATTACTGCCGGACCATCTTTTTCTGCCAAGGTATCCGGCCCGGAAATGTCCTCTGTACAGGAAAACAGTAGAGCCAACATACCGAATACCAGCGTCAGATAGCAAGATCTATGTTGCAATATATTTTTCATGTTCATTAGAATTTATCTGATTATTTGAAGTCATACTCCACCGCTGGTTCCTCAGGAGCCAGTAAGGGATTCGCTAGTTGTTCCGCTGCCGGTACAGGTAGATTGATATTTTCTTCCCGGAAGGAGATGGTACCCCCTACTGAGGACTCGGTCATGATGTAACCTTCTACTGTATTTTCATCCGCAGCTGTGTTAGAGTTATCACGGAAGTAGAAGAAGTCCCGCTTTTGGGCGGACATCATCTGAACCATGTTGGCTGGAGATCGATAGTAGTAGCGTTTCAGATCAAACCAATACATGGACTCTAGGGCAAACTCCATTCTTCGTTCCCATAGGAGCTGCTCCCAACTTACGGAGGCTCTAGGTTGTAAACCTGCTCTTCGGCGAATGGCGTTTAGCAATTCCAATGATTTCGCATCTGATGTGCTATTGTTTGCGCCCATGGTGGCTTCTACATAGATCAGATATACATCTGCGAGGCGCAGTAGATACTGATTGATGGCTACAGCTTGACCGGTTGTCACTTTGCCCTCATTGTCCTCAGCTGAACCCACGATGAATTTCTTGAGATTGGTTAGAGTTGGTGAAGGCGTTTCCAATACCTGGTTTTCATCTTCCGGGTCGCGATTGATGATTTTATACACATAGCCGCCGTTCGCTCTATTGATTTCTGGATAGAAATCTCCATTTGACATGTAGATGGATGGAAGGCGTCTATCTGCTTCCAGCGTTGCATCCAAAAAGTCTACGGTCATACATTTACCTCCACCCCAGGCTTCGGTGTTTCCGGTAATGATGGTGCTTCTAGCCCAATTGGCCTGGCGGCTATTGCCGATAGAATAAGCCCCCGACATCCATTGCATCGCAAAAAGGCTTTCCGGGTTATTGTTGTGCTCGATCTTGAAAAGGTCGGCATAGCTATCCATAAGACTTAGCCCACTATTGTCGATCACATCAGCTGCAAGATCCTTGGCTTGGGTGAAGTAGCCAGCTGAAGCCGAAGCGTCGCTGTTTAGGTAGAACTGCGCCATAGTTAGGTATAACTTGGCCAGTAAGCCCTTAGCAGACCATTCGGTTACCCGACCTGGTTCACTGGAAGCAGGTAGGTTTTCGGCAGCAAAGGTCAGGTCACGTCGGACAAACTCAAAGACGCTAGCCCTGGTGTTCTTCGGCAAGAAAATATCATTGCTGACCACTAGATCAGTGGAATTCTCTACGATCGGAACCTCTCCGAAGAATTCTGACAATAGGTAAAATGCCATGCCACGAACAAACCTGGCTTCTGCGATCGCTTCTGTGATCACACTCGCTTCTATTTTACCCTCTGCAAAAACTGGCATATCATTGATAATGGCGTTGGCGTAGGAGACAACTCTATATAGTCCTACCCAGCCATTGGCGATATGGGTGTTTCCCTCATTATAGCTGAAGTAGAAAAATTGCCCCTCCTGATCCCAAGTGTGGTACAGGTTACCTGCCAATTCTTCTCCCGCAGCCCAGAAAAACTTATCATTGAAATCAAACCACGGGAAACCGTACAAGGTGGCGGTGGCCGCCATGACATCGGCTTCCGTATTGTAATAGTTATCCAGAGAAGGCCGGTCCTCTATGGGAACTGTTACAAAATCTTCTCCACAGGAGACCGCCGTAAACAGTAGGACGATCACACTAGTATATTGTAGCAAGCTCTTCATGTCTTATTGATTTTATCTAAATGAATAAGATTTAGAGTGTGTTTAAATTTCCATTACTCGTCCTCGCCGGTCTGGCCGCCGGACAGGCACACTCTTAGAAATCGATGTCTAATCCGAAAATGAACATTCGTGGCGTGGGATATCGACCCATGTCTACATTTTGCAGCAGAGGGCTTTGGTTGAAAGCCCCAATCTCTGGGTCGTATCCAGAGTATTTGGTGAAAGTGGCCACGTTCTGGGCATTGAAATACACCTTGAGCCTTTCGATTCTTGCTTTTTTGGTCAATAGGCTTGGGAAAGTATACCCTAAGCGGATGTTCTGAATCCGAATGTAGGAGCCATCTTCAATGAAGCGATCGGACATTCGAGTATTGCGGTTTACATCATTGGTCGTTGGTCGAGGAATGTCCGTATCTGGATTAGCGAGAACAACATTTTCAGGGGCAGACGGCGAGGCATTGGGATCAAGGTATTGGAATTGAGCTCGATCGAATACCGTTCCTGCCTGGTTACTAAAAACGTTGGTCATTCCTTCAATAACCACTCTGGAATAGTTCAGCACATCGGCTCCATAGGATCCATTGATGTAGATCGTAGCATCAAAAGGCCCGATGGTGATGGTATTATTGAATCCAAAGGTGAAATCAGGATTTGGATCTCCAATGAAAGTTTGGTCATTGACATCAATGATACCATCTCCATTTAGGTCCTTGAATTTGATATCACCTACCCATACGCCACCTCTTTTATCCACCAAGTTGCGACCATGAGGATACTCGCTCGTGGCATTGCCATCACTCACCTGTACCGCATGATCGAGAATATCTTCTTGATCACTGAACAGCCCATCGGTTACAAAGCCCCAGAACATTCCCAATGGCTGTCCGACTCGGGTAGTTGTTGCCGTTTGGAACTCTGAATACCAGTATAAGTTCTGCCAATAAATCTTATCGGGGCTATCTAGTTCCAGTACTCTGTTTCGATTCAAGGAGAAAGTTAGATCGGTATTCCAACTGAATTTTTGTCTGCGAATGTTCCGGGTATTGAGCGAAATATCAAATCCCTTGTTTTCCAATTTACCTACATTGATAAAGGGAGAGGCTATATCATTCCAACCTGTTCCTCCCAGATATCTTGGTATCGTTGTCTGGAGGAGCATATCTGTGGTCTGCTTGTCATAGACATCGATGGTCAGATCCATTCGATTGTTGAACATGGAGATATCTAATCCAACATTCAGTTGAGATGTAGTTTCCCAGCCCAACTCTGGATTGGCGATTCTTGAGGGACGGAAGCCTAGACCAAAGGGCGTTTGTACACTTTGCATTAGCGAGCTGAACAGTCCTGCCGGAATACTTTGGTTACCTGAGTTTCCATAACCAACTCTCAATTTCAAGTTATTTAAGAACTCTACATCCTTCAAGAAGTCCTCTTGACTTACCCGCCAGGCAAAGGAACCAGAAGGGAAATATCCCCACTTATTGCCAGGGCCAAAGTTGGAAGAAGCATCTGCTCGATAGGTGAAAGTGAAGAGATACTTTTCAGATAGGTTATAGTTCCAGCGGGTATAATAGGAGAGCAAAGAACCTGCTCCTAGCCACGCGCCTGGGGCTCCTACATATTCACCTTGACTTAAAATCTGAATATCATTGGTTGGTAAGTTTCTAACAGTGACGTCAGAGCCTTCCCAAGTGCTCTTTTGCGCTTCTTGACCCAATAGTACCGTTAAGCCATGCTTTTCGCCCAATTGGCGGTTGAAAGTGAAATAGTTTTTGGTAACCCAGAAGAGATTGTTTTCCTCCCGCTGTCGAAGTCGGTTTTCCCGGTTTTCAATGGCTCCCCATTTATAGGTGGGATGAAAAGCTTTGTTCAAACTATGGTTATTGTCAAAACCCAGTTCCGTTCTAAACTCCAAACCTTCGAAAATCCGGATGTTCCCATACACATTGGACATGATCCGTTCTCTTTCTAAGGTATTGTTCCGTTGTAGGGCAGCCGCTACTGGATTGTAGTTTGCTCCCAATTCATTGTTATTGGGTCCAGCATATTCACCATCAATATCTCGTACGGCTACATCCGGAGACATCATCAGCGATTGCATAATTACGCCATCTCCCCCATCGTTGAGGGTAATCTGTTCTTGCGTTTGTACAAAAGAAAAAGAGCCTCCTATCTTGAGCCAATCGTTCACTTGGTTATCTAGGTTTAGTCGAGTAGAAATCCGATCGAAGTCAGATCCAATCACGATACCATCCTGCTGGAAATAACCACCAGTAATAGCATAGGTAGTCTTATCGGTACCCCCTGTAACAGAGAGTTGATGAGATTGAGAACCTGCACGTCTAAAGATCTCGTCCTGCCAGTTGGTACCTGTACCCAATAACTCTGGGTCCATGAATCGCTGATTCAAAGGACGCTCAATATCTGAGGCAATTTGTGCCTGATAGTTTGCGTATTGAGATAAATCCATCATGGAGATCTCATTGGGTAGATATTGCAAGCCATAGTAAGAGTTATACGAGATTTTCGATTGCCCTTCTTGCCCGCGCTTTGTGGTGATGATAATCACACCATTCGCACCACGCGAACCATAAATGGCAGTGGCAGAAGCATCCTTCAATACATCTATGCTAACGATATCTGCTGGGTTGATGGTGGAAAGTGGATTCACTCGATTTTGGCCGTTAGCTCCACCTGCCCAGTCGAAGCCTGCTGTAGATGCTCCATCTCCCTGAAACGGAATTCCGTCAATCACGTACAGCGGTTCACTAGAAAGAGAAATGGAATTAGAACCACGAATTCGAATGGAGGCAGCCCCGCCGGGTTGTCCAGAGTTTTGAGTCACCTGGACGCCAGCTATTCGACCTTGCAGGGCCTGATCGAGGTTTGTCGTCAAGGAGGTTCTCAATTCCTCTCCTGAGATAGAACTGACTGCTCCAGTGAGATCCGACTTTTTCCGGGATCCATAGCCGACAATCACGACTTCATCTAAAACGGCTACATCAGGGGTCATCTGCACTCGAATGACAGTCCGTTTATTGATCTTAACTTCTACGGTATTGTAACCAGTGTAGGAAAAGACCAGCGTATTGACATCATCTGGCACATCCAAGTTATAACTGCCATCAATATCTGTGACGGTTCCCGTGCTTGTACCTTTTACTAAGATGTTTACACCGATTAAAGGCTCTCCACTTTCTGAGGTCACTACCCCGGATATGCGTTGCTCCTTTTTGAGGACGGCCAGGTTTTGCACTACGCTATGCAAGTTTTCCTGCTTTCGCTTTCGGGTTGGAATTAAAGTCAAATTACCACCCGCATCTAATTTTTCGATCTTGCGAATATGCTTTCGCAACTTTCGCGTCTCCCTTCTCCCCTCTTTCGTCTTTTTGTACAAGATGATGAACTTACCACCATGGGCTTCATAATTGAAACCAAGATCATCTGTCAGACGATCCATCGCTTGTTCAAAGCTTTCCTCTTTTTTAAATTCAAAATTGACTTTTACGTTCTTGACTAACTTAGAGTCATAGGAGAAAAAGACTTGATACTTTTCACTGAAGTCATCCAGTACTTCCGAGAGTAATTTTTCCTCTAATTCGTAAGTTACTGGTGAGTCCGCTAGCAGTTTTGACCCATATAAAGGACCAAAGGCCAATAGTAGACATAGAATCAGTGTTGGCTTGAAGATCATAATTGATTTCATACCTTAATTTTTAATGAATTAGCATTCAATGGAGGTAAAGCCTAAGAAGAGCGACTTAACCGATTGAAAGTTTTACTTATTCGATAATTAATCTTTTGCCATCCTGCGAAATTTTTGAGCCGAAAATCCTTTCCAGGACAGGGATGGCTACCTCTAGTTTATCTTTTGGTACAGATAGTGTTTTTACTTCCTGCAAAATTGAAGAATCTTGTATCTCGACTTCTACACTGTAGATCTCTTCAATCTTATCAATGATTTCTTGAACGGTCCGATCCTTAAGCTCCAATACACCATCTTTCCAAGAGGCATGTGTGGCAGCCGTCGTTTTATCTTTGCGTTCAATGATGGTTTTTTCCTTGCCAGAGTAGGTAATGAAGTCCCCTGGATTCAGGGTTTCTTCTCGACCGTCAAGATTTAGTTTAATGCTTCCTTCTTCTAGAAATACATCAGTCTGATCTCCTCGTGTATTCACATTAAAAGCAGTGCCTAAGACTTCCACTTCTAAGTCTTCTGTTATGACGGTAAATTTGGCCTTGGTGGCGGGCTTGCGTTCTACTTCAAAAAATGCTTCCCCTTTCAGCCAGACTTTACGGTGATTTCCGGGTTTCCATTGTTTGGTGAAGCTGAGCTCGGAATTCGCATTTAGTTTCACGCTGGATCCATCTGGGAGTTCGATCATTTTCCATTGATCTGGCCCCGTGGAGTAGGCATACATCTGATCCGTGCTTTTGGGCCAGAAGGCAAAGCCTAATAGCAATAAAGCCACAGCGGCGGCTACGGCTAACCAAGATCTCCTGTTCGTACTAAGTTTCTTTACGGTTGGTTTACTTGTTTGAAGTTTAATCTCGGTCAACATCTCCGCTGAAAGTTCCTTAGGCATTACTTTTTCCAGCTCCTCTTCATTCTCCCAGTCTTCCGCCATCTGTTTACGTAAGATGGAAAGGTCATCACTACCTAAGTAGCTTTTCAATTGCTTGAGATCTGCTGCCGTAGCCTCACCCTTTAAATAGCGTTTAATGATATCTTGGCTTATCATAGATTGTCTTTCTAATAGTACTACGTTTGAGGAAAAGGTTTACCCCCATCCACGCACAAAAAAATTTCGAGAATACTTCTTTTTGCTACAGAAACGGGCTGTAATTAGGATAATTGTTGATTGCAGCTTGTCGTCTTCGTAGTGCCGAAGTCAACCAATACCAACAAAAATGATTAGAAGGAGATGTAAAAGGGAACCGAGCTTGGCTTGCATTACTTTCAATGCCTTACTCATTTGTTTTTCTACCGTTTTTGGAGAAATGGATAGCTCTTCCGCAATTTCTTTATAGGTAAGTCCTTGAATCCGGTTGAGTTGGAAGATTTGCTTTCGTTTCTGAGGCAGTGTTTCAATGGCTGCTGTCAATTGCTCCTGGAGGTCCTGATAGTAGATAGCATCTTCCGTGCAATTGGAAACCTGCCCCTGTAAATCTGCCCAGTTTTGGACTAAACGATTCTCTCTGGCTCTTTTTCGGAGCTCATCAATCACCATGTTGCGCGCTATAGTGAAGATTTGCCCCTCTAAAGGTTTGTTGGATTTAAGATCTTTTCGCTTCATCCACAACTTGACAAAAAACTGCTGAGTCAATTCCTTGGTACTGGAACTGTCCTTCACATATCGGTAAATGAAGTTGTATATCTTTTGATGAGTTAACTGATATAATTCTTCAAAAGCAGCTTCATTGTTTTTATGCAATTTTTTGATCAAGTGTTGCATAGAAAATGAGTTACTAATTACAAAGGTCCTGTTTTTTTAAAAGTATCAAAATTTTTTTTGGAAATTCTTTCCTCTAAGCTAATGTTTATTTGGAGAGGATGCAAAAGACAGCTAAATCACTCTGATGGTTTTGCTTCGCCAGAAGGATGTTTGATGCCTCATTATGCTTGGAAAACACCTAAACGAAAAAAGGGCGAAGCTGCAAGGCTTGGCCCTTTTTTCTATCCAGAAGTGCGTGGGGACCATTCTGTCCTCCTACCTCTGTTGTCTGAGATTCTATATTACTTCATAGTAATCGGAAGGCGTGCCATGGTCTTATCCCAAGCCACTACCAAGTGTAGTTCTGTATCACTTTTCTTGTCGAAAGTCATGCTCAATGCCTCTAGCGACTCAGAATGAGCAGCTGTAGGTACTTTGATAGAAGCTACATTAGTTTCAGGGTCATGGTTAGCCACACCCCAAGAAACAGTGTTCTTGTGGATCACAAATTCCCATTCCTTCTCATTTACATTGGCCATGATACCGTAAGTACCTCTCTTTACTTCAGTACCACCAATCATTACGTCTTCGTAGAAAGTGATTAGGGTAGTCTCATTAGCACCTAGTCTCCAAGGCTCGCCGTACTTCAACAATTCTCCGAAGATCTTACGTCCTTTCATTTGAGGACGAGAGTATATCACTTTTACCTTAGGTTCGTTCGCTTTCAATTCTTCTTCATTGTCAATGAAGTTACGGAAGCGAGAACGGCTTGGGAATTGAGCAATGTCCATTGGGCTGGCATTGTCACCATCCAAGAAAGCAGGATTGAAGTTGATAGGAAGATAAGCACGAGTACGATCCCATTCGAAAACCATGTAAGCTTTGCTTGCACTAGCTTCTTGGAAACCAATGGTAAAAGATTCATTGCTAGCGGATACATTCTTCACTTTAGCCTTCGCAGAAGCAATTACTTTTTCAGGATCCAAATTGGCTGTACCTGCTACCCCACGCTCTGTAGAAAGATGGATCATCCAGTGGTCTGGGTGAATGGTGGCATTCATAGTGTAAGTACCTGCGTTCACGAATGTTCCGCCAATTTCTACTGGCTGGAAAAAGCTTACTTCAGTACCTTCGTTAGCTCCCAAGCGCCATAGTTTTCCGTAAGGAACCAATCCGCCAAAGATCTCTCTTTCCTTCTTCTTAGGACGAGAGTACAATACTTTGACCTGTGGCGCTTTCTTCTGATCTTCCGCCATGTAGTTGTTATAAGCAGAAGTACGTGGGTAGTGCGCCATATCTAGCGGACTTGCATCCATGCCAGTAAATTCAAGCTTTTGAGCAGTTAGGCTGCATACACCACTCATCAAAAGGCAAAGGAGTGTAATAGTAATCTTATGTTTCATAACAGATTTAGGTTAAGGATTTAAACTGCGCAAATGTAGAATTAAATGGGGGTATGGCCAAATGCCGCTATTTTCTTAGGATTTGTATAACAGTTTAGCAGGATTTTCCAGCTGTGCGTAGTTTCAAACTACGCACAGCTG
>CAJXPD010000050.1 GCA_913057785.1 uncultured Lewinella sp.
GGTGCCTCTCCAATACGTTCGATGGCGGAGTGCAATTGCTGCCACTCGTAATCCTCTAATTGGCCATTCCGCATCTTCATACCGGAAATCTCGGCCTCCATAGATATGATACGTTGGGCCAACTGCAAACTTGACATCTCCAGAGAGAAAAATGCGATGGGTTTATTGAAGTCAACGGCCGCATTTTTGGCCAAGGAAAGCGTGAAAGCGGTATTATGAGTAACAGTCATGTCCTCCAATAGAAATAGGCGATCACCATCAATTTCGAATCCATAGTAATCGTCCACCTTATCAAACTCCACTTGAATACCAGTTACCTGCCAATCTACAATACTCTTCCAGGATCGAGGCCGCTTTCGTTTGATTCTTACAGGTACCTTGTCTATATCGCCATAAATCCGGCAACGATATACTGTTGTTTCAAAGCCAATCTCCTTAATTGAGGCACGCTTTGGCTTTAAGGTAGTTCTAAAACCAAGGGAATCACATAGGAACTTGATTTGTTTGGCAAGTGCCTCATCCTTTTGAGTGATTTCAAACCCATTGGATTGAACAAGATAATGGCCGTCACTATCAATTAGTCCAGCTAGGAGTTCTAATCGTTTGGCTTTGCTATTGAGCAAATAGGACTCCGGAATCGTCTTATTTTTTAGTATCCCAAGTTGATTCAACTCCCTTTGGATGGAGTAACCTCGATTACCCGTATATCCTCCAGAAATGCCATAAAGTTGACACTTACTAGGATCTTTCTCGTAAGTCTTAAGTGCTAGTCCAAGTTGGTCAGCATAATTACTCAAGTAGCTAATCACTTCTTCATCCTGCGTGGCTATCTGAGATTTGCCTTTGATACCATCTCCTAACCATAAACCAACGAAATAAGGCGGAAGAGGAACAGTCTGCTCCGCTAATTCAATAGCCACCTTATAACCTTTATAGTTGGTTCGGAACTTAGGAGACTTATTGAGCCAGTCCTTCACTGTAATGTTCAAAATAGAACCTCTCTCACCGGCACCCTCTTGTCGGCTCTTCTTCAGCGACAGGATATGGCTTTCATTGACTCTATAATCAATTCCCTTATTCTGCCGGACCCAATACATGTTTTCACGGCCTCTGGCAATGGACAGCACCTTTCTCGGTTTGGAATCAGGTCCCATCAGCAGCTCCCCAGTTCTCACATCTTCTACCGCTTTCAACTTACCATCAAACATCAACACCTTCGTGCCTTTGCCAAGGCATTTTCCCATACCGGGCCTCGCCGCCAAAATGATCAAATCCGAAGACTGAAATCCGGAGGTCAAGCGGTCCAATTCAGTGAAACCAGTGGGAACTCCCGTAAGTCCACCTTCTTGATTTTTCAACTCCTCCAGCTGCTTCAACATCTTGCCAGATAAGGAACTCATGGATTCGTATCCCCGGCTCATATTCTGCTGCGCGATGGAGAACAATCCTTGTTCAGCATCGTCCAGTAGTTGAAAGACATCGGTAGTGTCTTCGAAGGCATCTTTAATCACCTTGGTAGAAACGGTGATCAATTCCCGTTGGATATATTTCTGCGAAATGATCCGCGCGTGATATTCGATGTTAGCAGCAGAGGCTACTTTGTTCGTTAGTTCTACAATGTAGGCCGGTCCGCCAGCAGCTTCGAGATCTCCCCCTTTTCGCAGTTCCTCCGTGACCGTGAGCAGGTCGATAGGTTGCGATTTTTCAAAGAGTCGGAGCATAGCCTTGTAGATCGACTTATGTGCATCTAAATAAAAGCTATCTGATCGGAGAATATCTAGAACAACGGGTAAGGCTTCTTTATCCAGCATGATGGCTCCCAAAACTGCCTCTTCCAGCGGAAGGGCTTGTGGCTGCACTTTTCCAAAAACATAATTAGAAAGGTCCCCACCTCTTTGGTAGGACTTTCCGGGTCTCATGTTTTTGTCTGTTTTGGCAGGTTTTTGTGGTTCAGCCATGCTGTAGCATCCAGATTGTTAGGAAAAAGCAAACAAATTTAATGCTTAGTGCTGGTAATATCTAGTAACATTGCGTTAACATCACGCTTCCATACTGTGGATAACCCCTTTAAAAATGTTGAAAACTCATCCTTTGCCAACACTTTCCACATCGTTATGGAGAACTTAAAGAAGTAAGCTTGTGGGTTTTATCCAAGATATGCATTTTTTTAAAGCCGGTCCAGTTTGCTTCTGGACTTGGCTGGCAGTGTGGAAAAATTCCTTCTATTTTTTTGTTTCAGCTGTTATCTTGGGAACTACCCTTGCATAAAGGTCAATCAATTGCTTTGAAATATCATTCGTTACTTGGTGTACCTGTAATCCTGCTTGTAATCTTTCTCTTTCTTGATCCGGTTTGTAGAATTGGACTGAGCTTAATTCCTTAAAGTAATTGACGGATACCTCATCATATAGTTCTTGCAACCCATAGATTTCAGCTAATTCGGTCAACAAGCTCGTATCAAATTGTCGAGTTGACCCACTCAAGATCGCCAGATCCCAAGCCGATCTTTGCAGAATCGTCTGGCTGATCCCCACCCTCACCGTACTCATATTTTCTAGACCAACCGTCCTTAGGGAGTCTAAATCTGCGCGCATTTCCTCCGCCTCTAAATGGTTGGCAGTCATATTCTGCTCCAAGGACTCTTGGTTTTGCTTTAGCTCCACTTCCAAGGCCCGAAGGCTGCTTAGAGCTAATTGACTCTCCTTGCGATTTTCATTGCAGTCATTGACCACCAAAGCCAAGAATACAGCCACTACGATGGCAGGAACTTCTTCCACAATTTTGAGCAAGATTCGACCAATTTTCTTCATTCGGGTGTACTTTCTTCAAAGATAAGGTAAAACCCGAAAGTAAAAGGCCATCGATCAGCTCTTGCCGATCGATGGCCACATCCTTATGGTAAACACTCAAAATTTGTTTTTGGGATTATAATTGTTTTTTTGGGGTGCCTCAAGGGCACATCATGTTTATGCTTAGAGATCCCGTAATTTCTTTTGGACCATTTCAATCACTTCACGTTGTACTTCCATCTGCTTCATCATATCCTCTTGCTCTCCTTCATTCTTCAGGATGTTTTCCTCTGCTTTGCGAATGGCAGCCTGTGCTTTTTCAATGTCCTTGCGGTATCGATCTTGAGCATTCTTCAATTTTTTCATGCTGGTCCCCATATGGCTCAGCTTCTTCTCTTCCGACTTCAACTCAATCTTGATCGTTTCTCGAGCCACTTCTAGCCCAAAACGCATTAGCAATTTTTCAGCTTCTACACTTCGGTCAGGATGGCGATCAGAAGCTACATAGGTATCTTCTTCTTGCAAGTGCACCCAAAGCGTCAATTCTACATTTTTACCTCTTTGCTCAATGGTAGTGAATAAATCTACATCATCTCCCTTCCCAAGAGATACAATATCTGCCTCTTCGGCTACCCATTCGCCAGTTTTGCGATTGTGCTTTGACTTGGTATCATAGAAGCTCTTCATATATCCTTCCCAAACCTTGCTCACCAGCTTCTGGTCATTTTCTGGCAATTCCAGAACGAGGGCATTGTGTGTTCCCAGGCTCATGCTTCTGGCTTGCTCTTCAATCTGTGTGTTTCCTAAAAATGGTACAATAAGTAGGGCAAAAACGAGTGTAAGTAGTTTGAATTTCATGACTTCACAAGAATTAGTTTACTCTTAAGACGGGTCTTTCAATCTTGGGTCACAATTAGGAGAAAGAATACAGATTCCTAGGGATTTGAGGTCACTGGACATACAAAACGCAGTGCTTTGCTGATAATACCGAATTGGGCCGGTGTCTGTCCCAAATACTCACCATCAACCTCTAAGAGCGTTCCAACCGTATCTACCGTCAAGGATTCCACTTGATGGGTATGAACTAAAGGATGTGCTCCGACACTTCCATTATAGAATCGATAAGTATTCAGAATTACTTGCCACTTTTTCAGTTGGCCAGCATAAGTTAGCGCCAGTAGGCCGTCTGTTGGATCGGCATGGGGAACAAATTGCATACCACCACCAGAATAGCGGCATATACCTATATTGATTGTGTAAAAGAAATCTTCGACCTTTTGATCATTGAATAAAATTCTAGCTTTCTGGAGTTGGTACCGCCATAGACATCGGAGCACCACCCAGAGATAGACTAGTTTATTGGCTAAGCGAGTTTTAACCGCCTCTACGTAATGAACCACAAAGGCATCGTAAGCCAGGCCAGCCACATTGGCAAAATAATGGCGCTGCTTTTCTCCCTCTTGCTCAAACTCCACCCATCCGATATCTTGTTGGGATTCACTACCAGCCAAAAACATCTCGAGCCAAGCCTTGCGAGACCTAGGAATACCGTGGGTCTTGATCCAATCATTGCCGGTACCGACGGGCAGCAAACAGTATAAGATTTCTACAGAAGGAACAGTAGTCTGTTGCAGTATGCCATTGATCACTTCATTGTTGGTTCCATCCCCTCCTACTGCCATTAGATGCCTGTATCCCTGTTCGATTGCTTTTCTTGCCAACTGGGTGGCCTCTCGACTCTGAGTAGTGAAAGCAGTTGTAAATTCTACTTTCGCAGCAGATAGTTCCTGCTCGATTGTTGGCCAGACCTTAGCCGCTTTTCCACCGGAGGCAGCAGGGTTTATTATGATATACCAATTAGCTGTAGTCCCTTTCATACCCATCAAATATAGCCATACTCAATAAGAGTTTTATTGCAGGCGGCTTAATTATCTATTTCAAACACTATCTCCTATTTTAGCCTTTGAAAAATCAACTTATACAAAACATGTTAAAATTCTGGAGACTTTTACTGATCCTTCTCCTTTGCGGTTGTCAAAGCACCAAAGACATCACCGCCACCAAAATTCCGGTATTTGCCTGGACAGGTGGACCAGGAGACGCTACCGATGAAACCATACTCACCGAATTCACAAGCTGGAAAGCACGAGGCATTGATGGCTTGCTCTATAATGGAGGGCATGATCCTGCTACTTACGCTAGAGTAGGAAAAATTGCTAAGCAGGCTGGATTAGAATTCCATACCTGGATTCCCACAATGGTTCAAGCAAAAACGGATGACATCAAAGAAGAGTGGTATGGCATCAATGGGAAAGGGGAGCGAGCGCTGGAACAACCGGCCTATGTGGACTACTACAAATTCCTTTGTCCAAAACATGAAGGGGTGTATGAATTCCTATCCAAGCTGTACACTAGCATAGCAGCAGTTCCAGAGGTCGATGGAATACATCTAGATTATATCCGCTTTCCGGATGTAATATTAGCTAGAGGACTTTGGGACAAGTATGGCTTAGTAATGGATAAGGAATATCCGGCTTATGACTATTGCTACGGGAAACAATGTACTGATGGCTTTAAAGACAAAACGGGAATCGATATTCTGGCAGAGGAAGATCCCAGTCAAGTACAAGAATGGAAGCAATATCGCTACGATCTCATCACCACTTTGGTAAATCGTCTCGTTGAGGATGTACATGCGGAAGGCAAAAAAATCCATGCTGCTGTATTCCCCGGTCCCAATTCTGTAGCTAAGCAAATCGTACGGCAAGAATGGGACAAATGGAATCTAGATGCCTTCTACCCTATGCACTACAATGATTTCTATCTAGAAAAACCACAATGGGTGGGAGATGTCACCAAAGAAGGTGTCACAGCCTTGGCCGGCAAAGCGCCCTTATACAGTGGGCTCTTTATCTGCCCCAATCCGGAGAACAAGACCGAGGAAAATGATCCGGAGAACCATGGTCTTCTTCCCTCTGAAATCGGTACTGCCATTAAAGCATCAATGGAGAATGGGGCTAAAGGAATCTGTTTATTCACCCCCAAACGGATGACCGACAATCACTGGGATGCCTTCGAAAAGGCTATTTATCAAACCTACACTCCACAATAGAGCAGCCTCATCATAGGCTAAAGCAAAACATCATGAAAATCCTTCCACTTATCCCCCTTTCTCTTGTCTTTATGATCAGCTGCAGTGCTCCTGAAGAAGAAGAGAATCCTCAACCTAATATTATCTACGTCCTGGCTGATGACCTGGGTTATGGCGATCTTTCCTGCTACAATGAGCAAGGTGAAATTCCGACGCCCTACCTAGATCAACTCACGCAAAATGGGGTACGCTTTACCGATGCACATAGTTCTTCGGCAGTTTGCACCCCCACGCGCTATAGCACACTAACCGGCAGGTATAACTGGCGGACCCGCTTGAAATCGGGCGTTTTAACGGGAAAATCCAAGGCCCTAATCCCCAACGATAGAACTACCGTAGCCTCTTTATTAAAGCAGCATGGCTACCGCACTGGCTTTGTTGGCAAATGGCATCTGGGATGGGACTGGGGATTGACCACAGATACGCTCGGCGGAACCGGTTGGCAAGCCGTGGACTTTGACAATATGGATTTCAGCAAACCCATTAAGAATAACCCCAATGATCTGGGTTTTGATTATGCTTATGGACACTCTGGCTCCTTAGATATGGCTCCCTACGTGTACGTGGAGAATGGTAAGGTGACAGCCATCCCTGATACCGTTACAGTGGATACCGGGAAGTATACTTGGTGGCGAAAAGGGCCTACTGCTCCAGATTTTGTGCATGAACAGGTTACACCTCACTTTTTTGAAAAAGCTATTGAATTCATTGAAAATGAGAAAGATTCTTCCTTTTTCCTATATCTAGCACTCCCCTCCCCACACACTCCAATTTTGCCTACGGAGGAGTGGTTGGGTAAAAGTGAGCTGAATCCCTATGCAGATTTCGTCATGATGATTGATGATTACATGGGTAAACTCAAAGCAACACTGGTGGAGCAAGGAATTGACCAGAATACCATCATTGTCTTTACCAGTGACAATGGCTGTTCTCCACAAGCTGATTTTGAGATCTTAGGGGAAAAGGGACATGATCCAAGCTACGTCTTCCGCGGGCATAAGGCTGATATATACGAAGGTGGCCATCGGGTTCCCTACATCGTGCATTGGCCCGCTCAGATCAAGGGAAACCGTACTAGTGATCAATTCGTCTGTAGTACGGATCTCATGGCTACCTGTGCTGCCATTGTCGGGGCTTCCTTACAGGATAATGAAGGAGAGGACAGCTATAGCTTTCTACCCATCCTACAAGGAACAGATGGACAGACGGAGCGGGAAGATATCATACATCATTCCATCAATGGTTCCTTTGCTATTCGAAAAGGTGACTACAAATTAATCATGAGCGCTGGCTCTGCAGGATGGAGCTATCCGACGCCGAAGCAGGTGCAAGCTCAAGACAGCCTACCACCAATCCAATTGTATAACCTCCAAGATGATCCGGCTGAAACCCAAAACCTGCAAGCTACCGAATCTGCACAGGTGGAAGCACTGAAAGCCCTTTTGAGCTCCTACATCACGCAAGGTCGTAGCACTCCAGGCACCCCACAGAAGAATGATCCGATTGATGGAGAGTGGAAGCAAATTGGCTTTGTCGAGCAGTCTATTGTTGGTGAACAACACCAACAATAGACTGCCATTGGTGCTGTTGTTAGTCTGGAGATTAACAACAGCACCAACGACAGGCTATTGCAATGAAAACAGCTGTAGGATCTGATCTTTCCGCCGAACGGATACCGGAACTTTACTCCCATCCTTCATGACCAGGAAACCGCCTTGGGATTTCTCAAAGCGATCTAGCTGGTGTAAATTGAAAAGGTGTGAATGATGGGGGCGATAGAAGTGATGCGGCTTCAACAAGTTTTCATACTCGCGAAGGTTATTAGAGACCAATATCTCCTTGCCGTCCACTAGGTAGAAACGGGTATAGCTGCCAGCCGCCTCGCATCTAACAATATCCGGCACTTCTACCATGTAGATATTTTCTGCGTCCTTTAGCACCAATTTCTTTGGCCCTTGGGGCTGTAGGAAGTTTTGGAAAACCGCTTCCATTTGTGTCCATTTTTCTTCTTTCCGCTGCTTATCGAGATTGGCTTCGGCCTTTTCTACCGCACGCATCAGCTCCTCTGGATCTATGGGTTTCAGCAAGTAGTCCAAAGCACTGAGCTTGATGGCTTCTAAGGCAAAGCGATCAAAAGCGGTGGTAAAGATCACCTCGAAGGATCGCTCTCCTAACTGTCGCAACAAATCTAGACCTGTTCCGTCTTGCATCTGGACGTCCAAAAACACCAAGCTTGGCTGCTTGGCTGCAATCAAGGCCTTACCTGCCGCCACCCCATCCGCTTCTCCCAAAATTTCAAGCTGTGGGCAATACAATTCGATCAAATGTCGCAGGCCATCACGGAAGGGACGCTCATCGTCAATCAGTACAACTTTCATCATTATATCGCGGATTTTAATGGAAGATGGAATTCAACTTTAGTGCCAGCGGCATCGCCATGATCATCATGGAGATCGATAATGGCAAAGCTGGATTTTCGTTTTGTTCTACGATTCATCAGGGCAATACGGTCTTTCATTACCTCTAAAGCTACTGATTTTCGATACGGCTGGGACCCTGGCACGGTTTCCTTGCGACCAATTCCATTGTCTTCCACCACCACATGCAAATGCTCTGCTTCGCGCTCAAAGGAGAGATGAAGCTTTCCAGACTGCTTCTTAGGTATTAGGCCATGTTCGATGGCATTTTCAACAACAGGTTGGAGCAGCATGGGTGGAAAGGACCACTCTTCGATATCTAAGTCTTCATCGACATGAAGACTGAAGTCAAAACAATCTCCGTAACGCAACTGCTGCAATTCAATGTAATGACTGATCGATTCAATTTCTGATCCCAGGCTCACCGTTTCAGTACGGCTTCCCTCTAGTACATTCCGCATAAGGCGAGAGAATTTGGATAGGTATAGTACAGCCTCTCGTTTATTGGTTTCCTTCAAGATGAACTGTTGGATGGAAGAGAGAGCATGAAAGAAGAAATGGGGATTCATCTGGGTTCGTAATAGCCGCTGTTCAGATTGCATCAAGAGGAATTCCTTCCTCAATATCCGCTGGCGATAGGCAAAATACCCTAGTGACCCCAAGAGCAAGGCTCCCCCAGCAAGTAAAAATAGCCAGAGATTGCGTTGCCGCAATTCCAGTTCTTGAATCTGCGTTTCCTGTTTCAAACGGACGATTTCCGACTCCTTCGCCGCCGTCTCATAGATCATATTCAAGTTTTGCATCTTACTCGTCTTCTCCTGATTGTAAACAGAATCCTGCATCTGTTTATACAATTCATGATACTCTAAGGCCTCTTCCGCTTGATTGCGCTTCTTGTAGAATTCGTACAATTGGAAATAGGCATTGTTTAACAAGACAACATGGTCGTCCAGCTCAGCATAGGCCAGTGCTTTGTAGGCAGACTCAAAAGCCTCTTGGTAGCGCCCCAAGCCGAACTTAGACTCTGCGTCGTAATTATAGGCAAAGGCCATATCCAGGTAGTTGCTGGTATCTGTCAAGGGGAATGCCAGCTCAACGTATTCCAAAGCTTTTTCATACTGCTCCTGAAGGATAGCCGTACGACTAAGCGATCGAAGCAATCGGCCCTCGAATACCTTATTACCGACTTCTTTGGCTTTTTCATAAGCTATCAGTTCATAGTGCAAAGCACTATCAATCACTCCCATATTTTTGTAATTCCCCGCTAAAGAACCTGCCGCATATATAATCTTATACCAGTTATCTGTTTTGTAGGCATAGTCTAAGATCTTAAGGCGGTAGGCTTTGGCTTCTTCATTTCGCTCCATATTGGATAGTACCACGGCAATATTTTGATAGCCATTGTAAATGTCAGCCTGGTTATCGATTTCTTCAGAGAGTCGAAGGGAGGGATAGAGATAACTGAGCGCCCTTTCGTGATCCTCCAACATGATATAATTGATACCAATGTTCGTTAGAGCTACAGATTCTCCCCGCTTATCTCCAAGCTTGACGAATAGATCCAAGGCTTGCTGGTGAAAGACGGTACTTTCCCCCAACTCACGCCGCTGATGAGCGATGTTACCTCGCAAGACTAGAATGCCAGCGCCATGTTTTTCGGAAGGAATAGGACTATTATCCAGCTCTAGTTTGGCAAGATCAGTATAATGCTCACAGCTATCCAATTGGTTCAAGAATATATAGTTCTTAGCAATCTTGCTAAGAACTTCCACTTTCAAAGTATCTGTTATTTCTGGAAGTAAGGCTTTCAAGCTATCTAATGGTTCAACAGTTTGTGCAGAGCCCTGAAATGGGCAACAGGTAGCCATCACTAGGAAGGCCATAGGAAGTGCGAAGGTTTTCATGCTTTTAGTTTTTTGGAATCTGAAATGTAGTGTTGTCAACTGAGTGTTCATACTTTAATTGCTGTGGATATTTGGGTGTTAAATAATACAGTTGTCTTGGGCCTGAGCGCTTAGCCACTCAGCCCATAGGAATCTTCAAGCAGTGCCGAACTTAAGTTGGTTAATCGTTGAAATTTTCTTCCAATAGGTGCCGAACTCGAGGACCTAAGCAGTTGTATAGTAGATCCGCCGGAGCACTCTCCCTTGCACTTTATCCATTCCCAATCTATTCCCCACTGGGAAAGACGTGCAATCAAGAACGAGTCCTAAACAAAGCGATGGGTATTTCAAGGCATAGCAACCCCATCCCCATAAGCACCAAATCACGCGATAAGTAGTAGACGGTTAAATTAAGCTGATTAAGCGACGGGTGAACAACAAGACAAAGTAGTTTAGTAGCTCCTCACAGCTATCATTTCGATAAGTCTGAGGGAGAATCAGGAAGTGTATTTACTGTGGAAGTAAGACAAGACAGTGCTAATATAAATAGTTTCTTGACCAAATTAACAGCTTTTTGCCTCATTATTTTAGGAAAATATTTATGTATGATCAAAAACTAGCGATCTGTCCAACTTTGATTGCTGCTGGTAGAAAAAAATCTTTGAAGATTACTAATTTCCCGATGTTTCTACTTTAGATCTGATTTAAGGAACGGATTGGATATGAATATACTTCAACTAGAAGATGTTGTAAAGACTTACGACAAACATGTGGCTGTGGACAAGGTGAGTTTTAACGTACCAGAGGGACGTATTTTTGGACTGCTCGGTCCGAACGGTGCTGGTAAGACCTCCTTAATACGAATCATCACCACCATCACTCGAGCTGATGAAGGCAGAGTGCTTCTCGCCGGAGAGCCGATCAATAGCAACACACCCACTCAGATTGGGTATATGCCCGAAGAAAGAGGGCTATACAAGAAAATGAAGGTGGGAGATCACCTCATGTACTTAGCCCAACTGAAGGGACTCAGCAGAAAAGGAGCTAAAACTGCCATAGGTGACTGGTTCGAAAAATTCGAAATAGGCGATTGGTGGGGCAAAAAGGTTGAGGAATTATCCAAAGGGATGCAGCAAAAGATCCAATTCATTGCCACGGTTATCCACAAACCCAAACTCCTGATCTTAGATGAACCCTTTTCTGGGCTAGATCCAATCAATACCAACCTCATTAAGGACGAGATCCATCAACTACAACAAGAGGGAGTTAGCATTATTTTTTCTACCCACCGAATGGAACAAGTAGAAGAAATTTGTGAAGAGATCGTACTCATCAATAAGGGTAAAAATATCTTGAATGGAGAGGTTAAAGCGATCAAGGATCAATTTAAAGAAAATCGCTTCCGCTTGGACTATGACACGGAGCTACCTACTGCCATTTCTCAACAAGCAAATATCATCGAGCAGGGTCCTAATCACTTGGTGATACAGCTTTCAGCAGGGGAGGATTCCAATAGTCTACTCCGTTATTTCATTAGCAATGGCTTACACGTCACCGCCTTCAATGAAATTCTTCCGAGCCTGAATGAGATATTTATCCAGCAAGTGACGACAGTAGAGGAAGCTGTCTAATTTTCTCCTTTTCAACGCCCAACGAAAATATACAAGATGAATAATCTTTGGTTAATCATAAAAAGAGAATACCTCACCCGCGTCACCAGACGCTCCTTTATTCTTGCTACGCTTTTGACCCCGCTGGCCATTGGCCTTTTCTTTGTAGTCGTCTCCTTCATTTTCCAGTATGACAGTGACGACTCGAAGCGGATAGCTGTCATCGACGAAGGCAATATCTTTGATGGTAAAATCAAAGATGAGAACAACCTCTTTTTTAAGTTCGTCAATACTGACCTAGATGTAATCAAGGATAATTTTGATGAAATGGATTACAATGGTATCCTGCTTATCCCTAGCCTTGATGACCTGCTGAAGAAGGACTTCCGAGTATTCTATTATTCCGATGAAAAGCTTACCCTCGATATCGAGCCCATCATAGTCTCTAGAATCCGAGAACGGGTCAGAGACTACAAGATTGATCAGCTGCAAATAGACCGACAACAACTCGATGCCCTCAACACCAAAATCGAACTAGAGCCCAAACCTATCAAAGCCGCACCAGAAGAAACGACGAAAATGGCTGGCAAAATTGCCGCTGCCATTGGCTTCTTCATGGGTATCATCATGTACATGACGGTCTTTATCTATGGAATGATGGTGATGCGCTCGGTCATGGAAGAAAAGACTAGCCGTATTGTGGAAGTGATGATTTCTTCGGTGAAGCCTTTTCAGCTGATGTTGGGTAAAATCATTGGCGTGGGAGCAGTAGGCTTGACCCAGCTTGCGATATGGGCAATTCTTATTCCCCTCATCGTTACGGTGGCTGGACTCTTCTTTGGTGCGGATGCAGACGCCATGCCTCCTTCTGCTGCTGCCGCCGGAGCAGAGATAGATCCAGAGGAAGCAGAAGCGATGCTCAGCCTAGTGATCCAGGAATTGTCCCAACAGAATTGGTGGGCTATCCTACCATTGTTCATCCTGTATTTTTTAGGTGGATACTTCATGTATTCCGCCTTATTTGCAGCCGTAGGTTCTGCTATGGGAGATGATCTAGGAGAGGGACAAGCTTTGACCATTCCAATTACCATCCCGGTTTTGTTGGCCTTTTATATCATGATGGTGAGTGTACAGGCTCCTAATTCAAGTCTAGCCATCTGGTCCTCTATTTTCCCCCTATTCTCCCCTATTGTGATGCCTGCTCGCATCCCCTTTGATCCCCCCATCTGGCAAGTCCTGCTATCGCTGCTGCTGCTAGTCGCCACTGCCTTAGCACTCGTTTGGTTATCCGGAAGGATATATCGAGTAGGCATCCTGATGTACGGCAAAAAGGTGGGCTTAAAGGAGCTGGGCAAGTGGATGTTTAGAGGCTAGAATAGCTGGGTAAGTCCATAAAAAAACCGGAGAAAGGTTTGCAGACTTCTCCGGCGATTGGATAGTATGTTTTCTCATTGCATGTTTGAGAAAAACGAGGGAAGTCTCCCCCAGGGTGAGTTGTAGCCCCTGATTGGGGAGGGACCACGAGTGAATAAAGCAAAGCTCCCTTTTAAAGTCGAGGGGCATTGGACTAAAAGTAAAAACTAAAGATAGCAGCACAAACCGCTAAGATTTTAGCTTCCTTCTTTAAGCAAGGTAAACAAAAAAAACGAGGCTTACAAAACCACTTCTGGCCTCATAAGCCTCCACCTATAAAGCTTGTTCGTGCATCAACAAGCAAGAGGACGAATAAAAGGATATATATACTATCTTGATTTGAGGATCCTTATGGTTCCCTTGAACCTTCTATCGGGCTACTCCCCTCTCACTAATTCTTATTGGCAGGATTAATCAAGCGGAAATCCCATTTATTCCGGCTCAAAACCAAGTATAATACTGAACTTTCCTAGTTCACTTAAAGCGCTGACGCCCGTATTATCCAAACCTAAGCCATAATCGAATCCAATCAACCCGAACATGGGTAACATTACCCGAAAGCCAAAGCCCAGGGATCGCTTGAGTTGGAAAGGATTGTAGCGATCAAAGCCCTCCCAGGCGTTGCCCGCCTCTAAGAAAAGCATGGTATACATCGTTGAATTGGGGTTGGTCGAAAGCGGGTACCTGATCTCCGTGGTAACCTTTTGAAAAATTGGAGCAGCCACCGTCTGTCCGTCCTTGACATTGGCTTCCAAATCCGTTACTTCATACCCCCGTAGGGCAATTATATCCGTGCCTTGATACCCAATAGCCTGGTTGTTAATCCCATCTCCCCCCAATTGAAAGCGTTCGAAGGGAGCGTAGCCCAGCTCTCGATTGTAATAGCCCAAATAGCCCATTTTAGCACTAATTCGTAATACCACTTTGTCAAATAAGGGACTAAAAAATTCCGCATTGAATCGCCATTTGTGATACTCTACCCAGCGATATTGCTCTTCTACACTAAGATCTTGTTTTCCTTCCTGCGTAAATAGAGAATAAGGGGGTGTGAATTGCAGAGATAGGGATAGTCGGCTCCCCCGCGTCGGAAAGTTCGGATTATCGATAGAGTTCCGGCTGATCGTCTGGGTAATGCTAAAGTTGTTAAAAACCCCGTCTCCTAAAGCCGAGCCATCTGCTGCGGTAAACAAACCGGTACCCCAATTCCTAAGGGTAATGGTTTGCAAATTGATACCGGTGGAAGACACAAAGAAATCGTCCGGCCAACGCAGGCGTGTTCCCAGGCTGATACTTAGACTTTGTATGGAGAATTCGCCAAAGCCTGTGTTATCTCTACTCAAGCCATTCGTAAAGCGATTTAGGAAACCTGCTACCGTAAAGTTATTGGGCTTCTTACCCCAGAGCCAGGGTTCAGTAAAAGAAGCATTGGCGCTTTGGTATATTCTGCCATTACTCTGGAAGCGAAGCGATAATCGCTGGCCTTCGCCTTTCGGCAAGGGTCTCCAAGCCTCGGGATTGAATAAATTCCGAATGGAGAAGTTATTAAAGGAAATACCCAAGGTCCCAATCACACCATTACCTGTGCCTCCCCAGCCTGCCGATAACTCTAGCTGGTCAGCGGGGCGTTCTTCTACTTCATATTCAATACTGACGGTTCCTTGTTGTGGATCTACCGGAGTGTTTATGTTCAAACTTTCGGGATTAAAAAAGCCCAAATTGACGATTTCGCGTTGCGATCGGATGATGTCCGTTCTACTGAATTTAGCCCCAGGTAAGGTTCTCAACTCCCGTCTTATAACGTGATCAAAGGTCTGATGATTCCCAACAATTTGTACTCGATCAATTGTAGCTTGAGGACCTTCGAAAATTCGCAATTCCAAATCAACCGTATCCTCTCGAATGGCCACCTCCACCGGATCAAGCTTGAAAAACAGATATCCTCGGTCTAGGTACAAGGAACTGATATCAGAGGCATTTTGACTAAAAAACAGGCGTTCCTCTAATTTTGAAACATCATAGACCTCACCTTTATCTAGGTCCAAGTAGGCGTCGAGTTGATCCGTACCGTAGATCACATTCCCCTTCCAACTTATATCTCCTAAGTAATAGGGTTTTCCTTCTTCTATTTCTAACAACAATTGAAGTTCACCATCAGCGTCCCGCCACACACTATCCCTTACGATATGAGCATCCCGAAACCCCTGCGTTTGATAGAGTCGTATCAATTCCGTTTTATCTTGTTCGTACAGCTCAGGTCGGAATTTTGAAGCGGCCAAAAGCCGTCTCTTACGTCGTGTATTTTTCATGGCCCCACGTAGGGTTTTGGGCTTGAATTGGCTAAGACCGGCAAATTGAATGTCTTTGATCTTTACTCGCCGCCCCTTTTCAATGTTAAAGACCAGGGCAGTCTTGTGTATTTCGGCACTATCTAGCACTTCTTCAACGGTGGTTATGACGTCTAGAAATCCCTTCTCTTGATAGTATTCGTTGATCGCGTTAACGGCATTTTGTTTGGTATTATCGGTGACTATCCCTCCTTTCAGGAGAAAACGATTCACGGCATCATTTAAGTCATCATGCTGTCCCCTTCTTACTCCTCTGAAGGTATGTTTTCCTAATCTTGGCAGCTCCCTGATACTAATCTCCAAGAAGGCGACATCTCCAATAACCTTTTCTAGGCGAATTTCTAAGTCAGTGAAAAGGCGTAATTTCCAAAGGGCCTTCATTGCCCGCTGAATCGTCGGGCCAGGGATTGTAATTTTGTCACCGATTTCCAGCTTAGCAATCGAAATTAGGGCATTTTCATCCGTGTAGTTCAGGCCAACGACCCTAATTCCACCTATTTGATATTCTTTCCCCTCCTGATAATCTAATACCGGGGTTTCGATCCTTTCCTGCGAAAGCAAACTCCAACAGAGCGTGATCTGAAAGAAAAGTAGTAGAGGATATTTCATACTATGGTATTCCATTTACAGGCTGATAAACACTGTGATTTCTTGGGCTGTGCAAGCAGTAGTTTAATCATCTTCGTCATATTCCTCGTTCGGTTGAAATTCCCATAGATCATCCAGGCGAATACTACTCGTTCGGCCCGTAGTTATATACGCTCGGCTGTTGATGGAAAAAGCTACATGTCCTTCACGAGCAGAACCCTCTATTCCCGTGAGTTGCTCCCAAGAATCTAGCAAGGGATCATATTCCCAGACGGCATTTAAGGTGCTACCATTGGAGCCTCCAATAATATAGCCCAAGCCCCCAAGGCTGAAGGCACTGGCATTGTGTCGGATGATATTGTAGTCATCATCTTCATCCAGCTCCAGTTTACGCGTCCAGGTCTTTGTGTTGGCCGAAAAGGCCCAAAAGTCAAATTCATAGACTCCATTGTTTCGGCCAGTACCCACATAAGCCTGGTCATCAATCACAAAAGCGACAGCATCTTCTCGCTTGCTACCACCTAAGCTCACAACCTGCTGCCAAGTATTCGTGTTCGGGTCATATTCATAAAAATCCTTCAACCAATTGCCATCATAGCCGGTACCGATATACCCCAAGCCACTTAGAGCAAAACCAACTGCATTGTATCGCGCACTTCCCGCAAAATCTGCTACCTGTTGCCACTGGGTCCCGGGACTAGCATTAGGATCAAAAGACCAGAAATCCTTTAGTTCTTGATCCGCTTCACCATTATATCCAGTACCAACATACCCCTTGCCGTCAATGCTAAATGCAATCGCGCCGCGGCGTCCTACTCCAGGAAAGGTATCTACACGCGTCCAAAAGTCCTGGCTCGCATCGTATCGCCAAAAGTCTACCAAATCATCATCTCCATCATAACCTAGACCGACGTAGGCAAATTCACCAATCGTAAAACTTACGCTACTGGATCTAGTAATCCCTTCAAAATCTGACCGCCTAATCCAATTCCCCATTAGTTCCTCATCCTCATCAGTTGTGCAGGAAAAAACAAAAAGTCCAAGCCCTATGCAGAGCAGCATTCTCGTATAAAGCATTTTTTTCATCAGATCAAGTTTTAAGGAGGGGGACTGGTTACACTCCTATGGTTTCAGATCAAGCTCAGTCCCCCTCAGATTTGAAATCGATTGCTACTTATTCCTTGATGGCCAAATAGTACACTGCTAAGCGCATGGGTACAGCAGCCTCATCATCATATAATTTCACACTATGCATGGAGTTATTGATGGCCTCTGGTGCCAAAGCCAGCAAGAGCCCATAGTTGCTAAATTGCTCTGAAGCCAATTGCAGCTCAACAAAGTCTGTCACATCCAATTCGTAGTAGGTATCCCGTCTAAACTCTTCATCCCTTTGCAAGAGAGCTAGACCAGAGGCCGTCTGTACTACCGTATTGTCCTCATCAACCCAGTAAGCACTGAGTTGATTGGGAAGTTGCGATAGTTCATCACGCGTTTCTATTTTCGGATATAAGGTCAGAATAGCTCGGTTGACTAAAAAGTCTTTAGATTGCTCCAGAAGCCGACGTATACTGGGAATCTCAATACGTGTACTAAGACCAATTCCCCCTTGAATAAATGATTGTTGAGCTGAGTAGACCGATCTGAGTTTATCTTCCTCATCTTTCAGGCTATCTAGTATAGAACTAGCTCGAAGTCGGCGAACTTGATGGTAGTAATTCCAATCCGTCATGGAGAAGGATCGGTACGTCTGACTAATCGGCAACACTCTTGTATCTCGATAATACAAGCGTATTTCAACATCTGCGCTAAAACCGATGAAAGCAGTATTGAGACTAGTGTCAGGTCGTAATACTAAACCAGGAAAATAATCCTGAAACTTCGCGTTTTCAGTCACAGCATCCGCACCTTCCGCAGCAAGCCTCAATAAGTCCTTCCCCAAATGATCGGGCAATCGGAACTCCAAGGCTTGTCCACGAAAGGGTTGCGGGTAAAAGGTGTGACGGGCTAAGGCTTCCCGTTCATGGCTGTACTCATCAGAATTATAAAAATCAAAGTTATCTGCCCTGGGTGAAAGTTCTTCGGTCAACTGATACAGGAATATCCCTTGCAAGGCAGTTGTATCTCCGAAGAAGTAATTGTCATATTCAAGAACCACCGTAATGGAATCCAATAAATCAAAGCGAGGATCTAGGTCTGCGAGACTTTCATCAAGCCCCAATTGAAGATACGCGGAGGCGCTTACCTTACCTAATTGAGGGTCGTCCATATAACCAAAAAGCAATCGGTTCAATTGTCCTGTAGGGAGGCTATCTGCCTGAATGGAATAGGCTAGCAACTGCATAGAATCCACAAGATGTACCTCAAAAGATTCCTCCTCAAAAAAATTAGCTCCTACTTCTGTTGGTGGATTGCAGGAGTAACATAGCATCATCAAGAAATAATAGAAGCCCCCATAATTTCTATTCTGCCTCATCGTAAAGGATTTTCATGAGCTACAAAGGTTGAAGCTGATCAAGTAGCAGAGAAATTAATTCAACTAACGATAGGATAATATCAATGTAATGGCCATCCAGATCGAAAAGGCAAAAAGTGAGCATTGGTAGGTGAAATTATATCGGTTATGGGTCTAATTCCAGCTTACATTGAATAGTCAGAGTGCTATACAACGTCGGATGATGAGTGGCTTCTCTTTAGAGTTTAAAGATTCGTCTTTTTAAGGCATGGACCTACTTTACATCGCTGTTCAAAAAAACCAGCACCAATGAAATATTGTATAATATCATCTCTACTCTTGCTAGGAGTCAGTTGCATAAATCTTCATGGTCAGGCCTCTGGTTCTGTTTATTCGGCTTATGGGATTGGTGACTTACGGTCAAAAGCAAACGGGCAGGTACAGGGACTAGGAGGAGCGGGGATTGGCTTATCCTCTCAGTATTTTCTCAACCTAACTAATCCCGCAAGCTATTCAAGTCTGGTCCCTAGATTGAATATGTTTTTTGATTTTGGTGTTGATGCCAATTATCTATCTATGCGCAGTGACGAGGCCACAAATAGTCATCGGAGTGGAGGACTTTCACACCTCAGCCTATGGCTAAGATTTACTAAAGGTTGGAGTAGCACCTTAGGATTACAACCCTATAGTACTGTGGGGTATTCGATTCAATCTGATCGCTACTCAGATGTGCTGGGAGAACCCTATAATCTGATCTATAGAGGAGAAGGCGGAGTTACGCGTTTATTCTGGGGGCACTCCTATACTTTATCCCCATTTATCAGCATCGGGGGAAATGCTAACTTCCTTTTTGGCTCAATCGATAGATCTCAGACTTTCACTTCCAGTAGTATAATCTCCAACTTTGTACTAAACGAGGAAGTATTCCTGCGGGCGTTCTCTTACGACCTTGGTCTGCAAGTACACTTGCCAGTAGGCAGGGACTTATTGACGCTTGGAACGACCTTTAGTCCCGGCATTGACCTGAAAGCCAACACAGATGTCTCACTAGATGGCTTTAGTGATGAGCTTGTTGCAGAAAACATCGAAGAAGAGCAATATGGCTTACCGATGGAAATTGGCGGCGGGCTGTCTTGGAAAGCCGAGGGTTTTCTATTGACAACAGATCTCATCTACCGCGATTGGGAGGATATTGGGACTTCGCAGGATATTGAATTCGTCAATACCTGGACTACCCGCCTTGGACTCGAATTCATTCCATTCAAAAATGAATTGCTAGATTATGAACACTCCCTTTTGATCAGAACAGGATTTGAAATGCAGAATGCGAATTGGCGGATTAACGGGATAAATTTCTCAGAATGGTCTTATACCATAGGCTTAGGAATTCCCTTTAATAGATACACTCATCATATGAACTTGAATTATACCTATCATCAAAGAGGGACCCTTTCTAATCATTTAATTCAGGAAGCCAAACACGAAGTTTCAGTTAGCTTTACGCTGCGAGACATCTGGTTTATGAAACGAAAGATTTTCTAGGACACAGCCTTCTTTTGATCCACCTCTGTTGGTGCACTGGCCAATAATTTCTCGTCCCCTTTCGGCAGAATTATCGAAAAGGTTGTACCCTCATTTTCAACTGACTTCTTAACGAAAATTTTACCAGAGTGGTACTCCTCAATAATCCGTTTGGCTAGAGATAAGCCTAGCCCCCAGCCTCTTTTTTTGGTGGTAAAGCCCGGTTGGAAAACCCGTTTGAATTTGCCGGCGGGAATTCCCTTACCGGTATCACTGATATCAATATGGATATTTCCCTTTTCTTCGACAACCGTCGCACTGATTGTTCCCCTACCTTCCATCGCATCTAAAGCATTGCGAAGCAGGTTCTCGATCACCCAATCAAAAAGTGGAGGGTTGACCATAACTGTAGCATGGCCTGCTGCGGGGTGTGGAAATTCGAAGGAAACGCGGCGAGGAGCTCTTCGGACCATGTAGGCTCTACATTTTTCCAGCTCTTCATAAATGTCAATAGGTTGAAGTTTCGGCGTAGAGCCGATTTTAGAAAAGCGGTCGGCGATGAGATTGAGGCGATCCACATCATTGTTTAATTCGCCCATGATCTCCATTACTTCCTCATCTTTTTCGCGAATCATTTTAAGGTGCTCCACCCAAGCGATGATCGCCGAGATAGGTGTCCCCAGTTGGTGAGCCGTTTCCTTAGCCATACCCACCCAAACTCGATTTTGTTCGGCGCGTCGAGCAGAATTGAAGCTGATGTAACCGAAAAGAATAAAACCTGAGATTAGCAAAAGCTGTATGACAGGGAAATAACGCAGTTGTCGAAGTAGCTTTGATTCTAGAAAGTAGATATCTGCTCCAAAACCTTTGATGGGCTCAAAATCTGGCTTCCGTTGTAATCTTTCTACTACCTTATCTAGGTACTCTTTATCTTGATCCAGGTCCGGCCCAAAATTGACCGCATCGGTGGTATTTCCTCGCTCATCGACCAGTATCACCGGGATGGTGGTGTTACTAGTCAGAATCATTTGCTGTAAGGTATAATCACAGTTGTCCAGTTCTTCTTCATCACTGAAATTCATGATCTCGTGGGAAGTTTGCCAAAACAGCGCTTGCTTCTCTTCCTGTTTAGCCAATTGATTGGCAAGATATTGGGTATAAACCATCGAGGCAGCGATAATGAAGATACCCCCTATCGCTAGATAGATCTTCCACTTTGATGCTCGAGAATAGATGTCCATAAAAACTAACTTTTTGGGTCCGATTTAACGGTCCGCCATTTCCTTAAGCCAGGATTCGGCCCTTTGCCTGGCATTGCTTCGCACATTGAGATAGAAAAAATTCAAATCCACAATGTGGTAGCGTTTAGTACGAAAGAGAAAACTGCCTGGGAATTTGGGTTTGTTGACCCAAAGGATCCCTTGTTCCACCTGCGCATCAACCAGTTCTGGCAAGATTTTCTCAAATTTTCTTAAAACTGCCCCTTGATTCAACGTCTTAGGCTGATAGGTATTGTCCAAGGTCCATGACAGTGGATTGGTTACGGCAATTTGGTCGCCTGTTACTTCACGAGGTGGCACATAATCTCGCCGGAAGGTTCGCCAGGCACAGAAACACCCCGTGCTAGCAGGGGTCTCACAAGCCTTGATCTCTTTGAAGAAGTTCTTGGGCACCGGCATTCCAATGAGATATGCTGCTACCAGCTTGTCCTGTAAGGTTTTTCCATCAAAAAATTCCTTGATTAAGGGCCCGGCGTGTGTTGTGCCCTGGCTATGCGAGGCGATAATGATTGGCCGGCCTTCATTATAATTCTCCAAATAATATTGAAAGGCGGCTCTCACATCTTGATAAGCCAAGGCAAAAGCCTTTCTTGCGGAAGCCGTATCGGCACTGAAGTAGGCATTCAAGTGGGCTTGGCGGTAGCGAGGGGCAAATACACGCCCTGCATCATTGAAAATACTGGCCTGATATAGGATCGTGCTACCGTCCGTTCTTTCATTCAATTTCACATCCGTCAACACTCCATTCCACTGGTCGTGACCTTTTTTCCCTGTATAAGTAGTTGGATGTAAAAAGAATACATCCACCTCTTCCAGTAGATCAGTTTGCTTACTCACTCCATCAGGGACACGATCCGCCGGATCTTCTTTATCTGGATGTGCTGCCCAAAACGTCAAATTGCTGTAATCTGGTGCAGCGGTAGGAGTGCCGGGGAATGTGCCAACTGGTTTCACAGATGCACAAGAAAACATGCAACAGGCAATGCCCAATAAGAGTAAAATCTTGCTCATTTGCCAACTATTCTATACTGCAGCAGCCAATTCCCTTGCTTCCCGAACAATTTTTATGTTCTTTAGTCCATGTCTAAACGCTGCGTATCTAGGATATAGCGCTTTTGCGATCAATCAACGATCTTCCATGTGGCGGCGCTCAAAGCCCTTAGACATTTTAAGAACAATCTTCCTGAATAGGATGCCAATTTGCAGTATCAGGTTATTCTAATGACAGATAAATAGACCGTTTCCATCTAAGCCCTCTGGAGGATCAAGTTTGACCTAAGTAAAGTCTCTATTATACTTGATTCATGGTTTACTTACAAAGCCAGTCTAGGGAGGGTATAAATAAAACCGAATCCATCTATTCTAAATTGCCAATCGCAAAATATTAATTATTATGAAAAAATTAGCGATCTGCTTTTCCGTACTCCTTTCTATGGTCCTTTTTCCACTGCAAGGTAACGCTCAACAATCCGAAGATGAGCAAACGATTATCAAGGCCATACAGCAGATGTTTAATGGGATGCGAGCAGGAGACAGTACGATGATCAGTGCTGTTTTCGTACGTGATGCTAGAATGGGGACAGCTGCTAAAAACCGGGAAGGGAAGATAGCCCTACGAGAAGGATCTCTAAATCGATTTCTCACCCAGATCGCTACTCCACATGATCAAGTATACGATGAGAAAATCTGGTCTTATGAAGTTCGGATCGATGGCCCCTTGGCCTATGTCTGGACGGATTACAGCTTCTATCTAGGCGAAAAGCTTTCGCATTGTGGGTACAATGTTTTTGAGTTGGTGAAGTTTGAAGAGGGCTGGAAAATAACTTCTATTGTGGATACCCGTAGAAAGGAAAACTGCAAAACACCAGAACTAGGATATACGGAGAAGTAAAAAGCTTTCACTGTACCTAGGACGTTTTATCCCCTAGCCTTTCGGAGAACTGTCTTTCCCTTGGATCGCATCTTTACGCAGCAATCGAGGCCTTTCGGCGTATCGATGGGCCTTTTGCTCAGAGAACCCAAAGCTAGCTTCTGGTAGTAGGCGATTTAAGGTGCGAGAGACTAATTTGACGTAGCGTCCTGGAATGCTAACACTAAATTCCTCCCCATCAATTAGCTTAAAATACAATACGGAGGAACGAGAAAATTGCAGGCCGAAAGGTAGTCGCTCTGTCTGTTGACCGTAGATCCAAACAATGCGTTCTGGCTCATAGGAAATCAATTGCATCAAAGGATGGTCTTCAGCTTCCTTGATTGCGGAAAAAGTATAGATATAGCGTGCCGCCGTTACACACATGAATAAGCCAAGTAACCCGGCTATTATACTCGTTTTATAGAAAAAGCTCAGCAGCGCCAACCCTACCAACAACAGAGCAACGGCAGCAATCAATTGCCAGCGCGTCTCTCTGATCAGTGCCTTTCTAAGCACGTCTAGACCTGGATGTTGTAGTAATTGTGTCCTTTTCAAAATAACACGAAAAGTTTTAAAAACATTAAACAAATTGTTGACAATATGCTGTTTTTTCTTATTTTTGCTTACTGCAAAATAAGATACGATAGAGATGAACCAGGTTGTGAATAGTGTGAGAAGGCTTAGTTAACGTGACTTGAATTGCTGAGCTCTGAAGCTACATAGAAGCTTTCAAGCATCTCCTGTTCAAGCGTTATTTTAAGTGTTGCATAGTGGTAGAAAGCGGGATGCATTATTGCAATTCGCTATATGTATAACGAATTTTATGCCAAATCGTTTTGTAAATTGGCTATTTCCATAAAAATGAGAAAAAAAATGTAATTATGCCTGCTATTTCAGGCGTTTCTTACAGAGTATAGGCAACTTTTTAAGCATTTATAAAATTACAGACAGTCTCTTTGATTCAAACATTACCTTAAAGCATCCCAACATTTCGACTAAAGATGGCGCAAGTAAATTATACAGAAGACAATATTCGTTCATTAGACTGGAAAGAACATATCCGTCTCAGACCCGGTATGTACATCGGTAAATTAGGAGATGGGTCAGCGATGGACGATGGCATCTACATCCTATTAAAAGAGGTACTGGATAACTCCATCGACGAATACGTCATGGGCTTCGGAAAGAATATAGACATCAACATCAAGGAAGGTCAGGTGGAGATACGCGATTACGGTCGAGGTATTCCGCTTGGGAAGGTAATTGACTGTGTTTCCAAGATCAACACAGGTGGTAAGTACGATTCTAAGGCCTTCAAGAAATCCGTGGGTCTAAATGGTGTGGGTACAAAGGCTGTCAACGCTCTTTCCAATTACTTCAAAGTTCAGGCGGTAAGAGATGGAAAAACTAAGGTGGCAGAGTTCAAGCGTGGGGAGTTGATCAAGGATCATCGGGTCAGCAAATCCAAGGATGCCAATGGCACCAATATCGTCTTCCAACCAGATGATAGTGTTTTCAAAAAATACAAGTTTCGACCTGATTATGTCGAAAATCAGTTGTGGAACTATGCCTACCTTAATGCTGGGCTTAAGCTCAACTTCAACGGTAAGACCTTCGTCTCTAAGAATGGCTTGTTAGATCTACTGAGCAGGAAGACAAACAGTGAACAACTACGCTACCCGATCATTCACCTTAAAGATGAGGACATCGAAGTTGCGATGAGCCACGGTAATCACTACGGCGAACAATATCACTCTTTTGTAAATGGTCAGAATACCACTCAGGGTGGGACACACCTAATGGCTTTCAAAGAGGCCGTGGTTGAAACTATTCAGAAGCATTTTGGCAAGTTTGATCGCAAAGATATTTTAGCTTCTATCATTGCTGCGATTAGTCTAAAGGTGGAAGAGCCTGTCTTTGAATCGCAGACCAAAACTAAACTAGGTTCGACTAACATAGCACCGAACGGAGCAACAATCCGAACCTATGTCAAAAATACATTCGGAGAAAAGCTCTCTAACTATCTGCATCAGTTTCCGGAGGTCGCCAAGTCCATTGAAAAGAGAATTCAGCAATCAGAAAGAGAGCGTAAGGAAATTGCAGGTATTAAGAAGTTGGCGAACCAAAGAGCAAAAAAAGCCAATCTACATAACAAGAAACTCCGAGACTGTCGATTACATTTCAATGATGGTCCACGGAAAACATCTGAGGAAAAGCGCTTGGCCACTACCATCTTCATAACGGAGGGGGATTCGGCCAGTGGATCTATCACAAAAGCTCGGGATGTACAGACCCAGGCAGTATTCAGTTTACGTGGTAAGCCCCTAAACTGCTTCGGACTAACCAAACGTGTGGTTTACGAAAATGAAGAATTCAATCTCTTGCAACATGCATTAAATATCGAGGATGACTTGGATGATCTTCGCTACAATCGAGTTGTAATTGCAACGGATGCAGATGTTGATGGTATGCACATTAGGCTCCTACTGTTGACCTTCTTTTTGCAATTCTTCCCGGACTTGGTTCGCAATGGTCACCTATACATCTTAGAGACACCTTTGTTCCGAGTCAGAGATAAGAGTAAAACCTACTACTGCTATAGCGAAGCCGAAAAACAAGCTGCCATTAATAAGCTTCGTGGGAAACCCGAAATCACACGCTTTAAGGGACTGGGTGAGATCTCGCCGAATGAGTTTGGGGATTTCATTGGAGAAGATATTCGACTAGAGCCCGTGATCCTAAATGAGGATGCAGACATTGATGATATCCTTTCTTACTTCATGGGTAAAAACACCCCACAAAGACAAGATTTCATTATTGATAATCTGCGTTTTGAAATTGATGAAATTGAAGGGGCAGAGGAGGATACCAACACTGCTGAAGAAACAGCGGAAGTAGAAACTTTAGCGGAAGCGAGTTAATTATTACTTCTACTCCCCGCTTAATATCGTAGGTCCAAACGCCATGAAGAGTGCATTTGGACCTACGTTCATTTTAGGGCCTCATCAGTCCTATGAGAAGCCCGGAACAGGAGAAGCTAGTCCCTTAGCTTTCCTTCTGTGCCGCCATCCAAGCATCGAATGCGGGTTGGAGATCCAACTCATCTTCCATCTTCTCCTGTAGCTGCAGTAGATCATTGAAAAGCGCCTGCACTTGCTCTTGATTGGCCGCCTTTTCCGCCAAATCATTCATTTCTAAAGGATCCTCTTCCATATTGAATAACAAGACCTTGGGTACCTCTGGATAAACCAACAGCTTGTAGCCATCCTTTCGAATCATCCGCTGGTAGTTGACATAGGCCCCATATATCTCTGAATAATGGGTTGATTTATCCTCGCCTTTCGCCAAACCCAGGAAGCTCTTGAACTCGACATAATCGGGTTGCTCAATACCTGCCATTTCTAAGCTAGTGGCCATGACATCTTGCAGGTAAAGATCCTGATCAAGCCGCTGCCCCTCAGGTATTCCTGGACCAGCCACCATTAAAGGCACTCGAACACTATGATCATATAGACTTTGCTTACCAATCAATCCGTGATGTCCTACGGACAGGCCATGATCTGCGGAAAAGAAAATGTAGGTATTATCCATCTTACCCGATGCCTCTAGAGCGTCAAGTATCAAACCGATCTGCTCGTCAAGATGAGTGATAATGGCATAGTACTCTTGCCGATGCACTTTTACGGCATATTCGGTGCGTGGATAGGGAGCTAAATCCTCATCCCGAAGACCAATTCCGTTACCAATTTCCTTCGCCCATGGATAAGCAGGCAAGAAATTCTCTGGGACAGCTACCTTGTCTAAAGGGTATTGATCCACAAAAGATTTCGGCGCTTGCCGAGGATCGTGTGGTGCATTAAAAGCCAAGTACATAAAGAAGGGATTGTCTTTGGCGGATGCTTCCTCGATATAGCCTAGGGCATCATCTTTCAATACCTCACTCCAGTGTTTACCTCCTTCCCAAAAACCACCGAAGGTGGTATCATAGGGAGACCAACTATTGTCATTTTCATCATTGGGTCGATGATACCCAGCTGGCATAGCATCTTTAACATTCCCGCTTTCGATGAGTGCTTTCTTGATATTCTCATTGATGTCACGCCATCTCTTCCCTCTTTCGTCCCCCGGCATTCCAGGTCGCACGTGTTTAGCCTGATCAAATACATGATCTGCTGGTGCGGCCACGTGCCACTTACCAGACATATAGGTATCGTAGCCTTGACGAGCCATTAAACGTCCCCAGGTGTCCGACAAGGCAGTGGAATCCTTATCACTCCATTGCTTTGCTTTCTTCTGCGCATTCCAAATGTATTGCCCTGAAATCATCATAGCTCGTGAAGCAACACAAATGGCACCGTTCCATCCACCCATATTATAAGTGTGTGTAAAAGTTGTACCTGCTTGTGCCAGGCGATCAATATTGGGCGTATTTACTTCTTCATTACCCAGTGCCCTGACGGCTTGGTAAGAAAGGTCATCGGCAAAAAGGAATACGATGTTAGGAGGTGGTGCAGTATCCTCCGCTGGAGTGTCGGTACAACTTCCCAAAAGGAATGTCATACCGAGTAACAATAGGTAATTTTTCATGAATGCAAATTTCAGTTTATAGCTGGAGAAATTCGATCAATTGGCCAGGCTACCTGCTCTTTGCTTTCTCTGTGAGCGGGCATTTGTGCATCTACCTCTTTCAAATAGTTGCTCAGTTCCCTTGCCAATTCTTCTAGTTTGCTCGTTTCAGTCGCTGCCAAATTCTGGGTCTCTCCCAAATCTTCTTTAATATTGAATAATTCGAAGTCTTCTTCCTCGTGATAGTAAATCAATTTCCAGTCCCCCTTCCGCACCGCACTAAATGCTCCGATTCCGGGCCCAGTTGGGCCCCACTCATTGGGATAGTGCCAATACAGCGGTCGATTTTGGTCTTGAGATGCGGGATGCTTAATCAAATCCACAAAACTCTTACCATCAATTTTTTGCGGCGTTTCATAATCCGAAATTCCGGCCATCTCCAAGATGGTGGGATAGAAGTCTTCTATGATGAGGTAATTATCATTTTCTGATTCAGGCTTGGTCACTCCTGGCCATTTCACCAGCATAGGTTCTCGAATGCCGCCTTCATGTATGGATCCTTTGCCACTGGATAAAGGCTTATTATGCGTATGCGGTTCTCCACCTCGGGCTAGGGCACTTAATCCGCCATTATCAGACATGAATAGTATGATGGTATTGTCCACAATCGCCTTTTCCTGTAAAAAGTCCATCAGGTCGCCCAGGCATTTATCCATGCTAGCTACCATGGAGGCGTACCAAGCTTCAATGGTATCCAATCCCATTTCCAGATAGGGTTCCACGAAACGAGGATCTGCCATGATAGGCGTATGTACAGCATATAAAGCCATATATAAGAAGAAAGGCTGTCCATTGCTGACAGGCGTTCTTAGCGCTTCGATGGCTTCATTTTTCAGCGCTTCTGTTAGGTAGATAGAATCTCCATGATACTTATCCAAGTCTGGTACAGGCCATGGTGAGTTCTGAAACGCTGTTGTATTCCCAAAATTTTCGGTGCCGTAGTAGCTTTTTGGCGCACCCGCTGCATGGCCTGCGATATTCACATCAAAGCCTACATTAAGCGGATCTTCTCCGGGGGTGCCAATTGCGCCAAAGTGCGCCTTACCAACGTGTATGGTATGATAGCCAGCCTCTTGCAGGATCATGGGATAGGGCTTAGCATAAGCAGCATGCTGAATAGTAGAATCAGGACTTAGGCCATTTACATTCCAATGAGGAAATTGGAGATTTTTGTGCCCAGTCTCCATGGGTTGGAGTCGATCCTTATGTAAAGTCCAGTTGGTCACCCGATGTCGAGCGGCATTCATGCCCGTCATCAAGCTCACGCGAGTAGGAGAACAAACCGGTGTCGCATAGGCTTGGGTAAACTTCATCCCTTGCCGGGCTAGACGTTCCATGTTCGGCGTCTTGTACAAACGATTGAAAGCCGTTTCCTCTTTCCAAAATGGGACAGAGGTATCCTGCCAGCCCATATCATCAACAAAAAAGAGTAAAATATTAGGAGAGGTGGAAGAAGCTTCATCCTTAGCTCCACTGCAAGACAACAGCAGCAGGCCCAGTAGCAAAAGGGAGATAGGCTTAAACATTCAGTTGGTTTTCGTACCGTTTAGAAAATATGTCTAATATCTTTTAAACATACTCTCACGAATGTAGCTAAATTAAAAGACTTTAAGCAATTGTACCTCCCCTTCCCCCTTCTTGCCCGAGCAAAGAGCACTACTCAATAACTCGTCTCATCTAATTTAACCTTCCCCCTGAAAGTCCAGAATACAAATGCAGTATAACTCAGTACTAAGGGCGCACCAATCGCAGCAATGGTTAGCATGATTCCCAAGGATTTTTCCGAAGCAGCGGCATTGTAGATGGTGATATTAAAGGCCGAATCCACCGTAGAAGGGATTAAGACGGGGTACAATTCAATGGCCACCAAAGCTAGGGAGAAGCTGACTGTCAGTGCCGAAAAGAAAAAAGCCGTTCGGTACTTCTCCTTGGTGACCAGACGAGGGATATTAGCTATGGCTAAAAAGGTTAGTACAGGGAAAATAAACAGACTAGGAGATGCTCTGAAGCGATCCGATAGCGTAGGAATATAAAGAAGGGTATATAAAGTAGTCAGTGTAAACATTAAGATAAAGAAGATGATAGATCGCCGGAGTAGCAGTCGAAGTTTCTCGAACAACCGCCCTTCGGTTTTCATGCTCAAATACAAAGCTCCGTGCATCATAAAGAGCGCTAGGGTGGTAAAGCCAACAATCAAAGCGTAGGGATTGATAAAGCCAACCCAATTCCCCACAAACTCATAGTTTTCCCCAATGGCAAAGCCTTGTAACACATTTCCCAATACCACTCCCAGGAGGATGGCCAGCATGATACTGGAGACGCTATAGGTGATGTCCCATGTTTTCCTCCACCAAGCCATTTCTTCTTTACTCCGAAACTCAATCGACACGGCTCGAAAGATCAAAAAGGCCAAGAACAGCATGAACGGAATATACATGCTAGAGAAAAGTGTAGCGTACAGTACGGGAAATCCGGCAAATAATGCTCCGCCTCCGATCACCAACCATACCTCATTGCCATCCCATACTGGTCCCACCGCATTGAGCGCAATTCTGCGGCTTTTTTCCTTTTTCAAGAAAAGATGCCAGGCTCCTGCCCCTAAATCAAACCCATCAAGAATCGCATACCCACTGAATACCCCTCCGACAACTAAAAACCATAAAGTGGGATAATCTAAACCCAGAAATGTAGCCATAATGTTTGGTTTTAGCGGTTTAAACGATTGGACATATCCTTCTGCATCGGTCGATGTTCATTCAAGGTGGCGTGTACGGTCGGTCCATGTTGAATCTTCTTGTTCATCATGTAGAGAAATAGCGCCAACAATAAAGTATAGATGATGAAGAATAAGATCAAGGAAAAGAGCACCTGATTGGCCGTCACGGCTTTGGACAAGGCATCGGAGGTTCTAAGCAAGCCATAGACCACCCAGGGCTGCCGCCCCATCTCTGCTGCAAACCAGCCGGTCTGGTTGGCCACCTGCGGTAAAATAACAGCCCAAACAAACACCCAGAGCAACCAAGGCTTATCAAACAACTTACCGCGCCACCAAAGCCAACCACCGTAAAGCGAAAGTGCAATTAAAATCATACCGATGGCTATCATGATGTGATAAAACTGGAATATGGCATTTACAGCACCGGGACGTTCATCCTCGGGAAACGCGTTCAGGCCCTTAACCGGTTCTTTGAAATCACCATGCAACAAGAAACTCAGACCACCTGGTAGGCCAATCCCCGTTACCTTTTGTTCCTCCTTATTTACCCAACCGATGGCGTACATATGGGCTGGGGCTAGCGTATCAAAATGCCCTTCCATCGCAGCTAGCTTGGCAGGCTGATTGTGTGCCACCCCTTCTGCTGAACTATGCCCAATCACCAACTGCGCCAAACTCGACACAATGGCAATACCCAGGGCAATCTTGAAGGCACGCTTCGACAATTCTACATGCCGATTCTTGAGGATATAATAAGCGTGAACACTGAGCACCAGAAAGGCCCCCGCTAGAAAAGCACCTACCCAAACATGGAGTAAGCGATCAACGCTTGATGGATTGAAGACCATAGCCCAAAAGTCTGTAATCTCCGCCCGAGCGTTTAGGCCCTCCCCCACTATATGGTAACCCGCCGGTGTCTGCTGCCAGGAGTTGGCCACCACAATCCACACCGCCGAAAACATGGACCCCAACCAAACCCCTAGGGTAGCAATAAAGTGTACACGCGGGCTTACTCTATTCCATCCGAACAAGAGAATACCGAGAAAACCACTCTCCAGCGCAAAGGCGAAAATCCCTTCGGCCGCCAAGGCACTGCCAAAGATATCCCCGACATAGCGAGAATAAGTGGCCCAATTGGTACCAAATTCAAACTCCATTACAATACCCGTAGCCACCCCAATACCAAAAGTAATGGCGAAGATCCGAGTCCAGAAGCGAGCCAAGGTCTCATATTCCTTATTCCCCGTTCGGAGGTAAGCCCCTTCTAAAAAAACCATTACCAATCCTAAACCAATGCTTAAAGGTGGGTAGATGTAATGAAAGGCGATTGTGAAGGCAAATTGTAATCGTGCTAATATTTCGACGTCCATAAGCCAGTTTTTTATGATGCTACTTGAACTATCTACCTAGCGACTGCCCTTTCTTTCACAAATTCTTTTGGTTTCTGCGCTTTTCTAACTCCTTAGCGATCGTACTTCCTACTTCATCCAAATGTCCTCGTCCTCTAAATACTTTGTGCATCCACCATAAACCTACGAAATACACTAAGAAAGACAAGGGAAAAAGTAAAGCAAAAAGCAAGGCTAAACCCGTCCACTTCAGCCAAAAAGTGACCAGGGCCAGCCCAATCCAGACTGGCGAAACAGCTACAATTTGCAACAGAAGTTTTTGGAAGAAATAAAAGAAAGCGCTTTTAACCTCCCATTGTCCGCGTAAGCGAATCAATTCGGGAGTGCTAAAAAATTCCGGACCCGTATCCGATAGCAGGTTGAGCTCGTCCTCCGCCTGTCTTTCGAATAGTTCGAGAATGCCTTTTATACTGCGGTCCGGCATAGGCTTGTGTATTATGTTCTACACCCTTCTAAACAGGAAAATCAGGATTAAGATGCCACAGAAATGTGATATTACTGTCATAATGGGCCTTCTCTGGAAGCTGTCTAACGGAGCGTATTGGTAATCTTAAGCAGCAGTACCACCTGCGGCCTTTGGGTCATACCTCACATTAAAATGTAGCCAAATAGAGCGTGATACTCTAAAGACATATACAAATATGATGGCACAAACCAGTAGCAATAGGGCGAAAGAAGCTGCCGTACTCCAACCCAAAACCCAATGGAAAATAGCCACAAATCCTAAACAAAACCAACCCATGAAAATATAGGAGATAAACATAGCTCCGTAGTAGAATCCAGGTTCAGGCATGAAGTTTTGGCCGCAATGATCACAACGATCACGCATATCAAAGGGCTTATCAAAAGCGAAACTACCGGTTTCGAATTGCGTGCCGGTATGGCACTTTGGACATTTCAACTGCAAGGCATTGGATGTTCTGCTCATGCTTTCAGTTTTAGGTAACAATGATCAAGGTTGTAAAAATATGAATATATGAACGAATATTCATACAATATTCTTCTTATTCGATCACCAACTCCCAATCCAAGCGGCTCATCTCTTTGTGATCTACACTTTAGAGTAATATACAAGCTTGAGCTAGCTAAGGTTGAATGCCCTGTAGTGGATCTAATCTGCAAAAGCGGGAAAGCCTGATTTTAGTCCAGCAAAACAACCAACAGATTTTTTTAAAAAACACCATTTGTACGGTTTCATCTCCATGAGAAGTCCGCTTTATGGGTGATATATGTCTCTTATTTAGACAGATTATAATCTTAAGCTATTGGTATCAAAAATTCCTTTCTTGCTCCATCTATACCTAAAAAGTACGCTTACCCCACCAATTTGCTAATACAAATCATGGTTCCCAAGTGCATACTTTCATGTGCATTGTTAAACATGATGGCCTGATCAATGCTTTCAAGAGTAATACCGTAAGAAGTTGTATAGGATTTATAGGTCCCAAAGTGCTGATTCTGATAATCTACGCGAGCGAGATCGGCTGTAATGACCAATTGCTGCAACAGGAAGTCAATTTCTGCTTGCTCGATGTGGCCTTCTGGTCGGGAACCTTTGCGATAGCGCTCAATGTATTCATTTTCGATCCTGCAATTCACGCCAGACAATCGATAAAGCAACAACTGCTGTGTAACGATGATATGTCCTAAATTCCAAGCCAAATTGTTAGATAGTCCTGTAGGAATGGCATTCAATGTATCCAGACTCATTCCGGCGATTTTATTGGCTACATTTTGTCTAGTAATCTTCTGTAGATCGAAATGTTGATTCATTACTAATAGGTAGTTGAGTAGGTAATGGAGGCAAGTTAGGAAAGGCTTAGGGGAACGCCAAATCGTAGGTAATGAAGCTTTGCTGTAGTATTTGCTTAGTATCTGTAAACTTTAAGAAAACTTTAGGGAATTGGAAGCTTGTATTGAGTTCAAGGAGAGCGATCTTGGTCAAAATTTTCGAATAAAAAAATCACCAGACTATGCGTAAGCTATTCTTCTTACTATTCCCAATCCTTTATTTCACAGCTTTTACCGCCACCGCACAAACAGCGAAAGATTCCATGGAAATCAGGCAAGTCGCTTTAGACTACATTGAATCTCAACATAATCTGAACCCTGCACAATTCGACCGCGCGGCACACCCTAGGATGGTGAAAAGAACCTTCTGGGTCAATAAAAAAACGCAAAAGGAATACCTGGGAGAAACCTTTAAAGATGCTATGGTGCTGCTGGCTGAAACCTACAACCAAAATGGTGACAAGTTTCCTGAGAATCCCACCAAAGAAGTGATCATTCTGGATGTCTTCGACAAAACAGCTTCTGTAAAACTGATCGCAGATGACTGGATCGACTACATGCATATTGTAAAGCTGGAAGGTAAATGGCAGATCGTAAATGTGCTTTGGCAATTCAAGGATACTAGCAAGCACTAACTTTATCCACTGCCGTCAAAGAGCAAACCAAAGTAACGTTGGCATCTAGCCCAAGACATTAGCTCCTTTCCGGCTTAAGCGCCTTAAAGATTAGGTATCTAGGGAGCTCTAGGCGACGTACATACTCACTCTCATTGGTAAAATTTTGTTCTTCGGGCCGGCCTTCTCTTAGGTCTTGCACTAGAAATCCACTTTGTCTTAAAGCAGCAAAATAGGAATCGATTGTTTTATGATATTTGGTAACCGCAGCGCCCATCCATCGGTGTGTTCGCGGGCCTTCCTTAAAATAGGCCCCTACTTTCCAACCTTCTTTTTTGCTGCCAGCTTTTGCTTTGTCCATCAAGGCGGTCATCACGGGATGTTCTACCGAAAAGATAAAGACTCCATTGGATCGAAGGCCTGCGAAAATCTTTTGGAAGACCATTGTAATGTCAGCCACATAATGAAAGACAAGCCGTGAAATTACCAGATCATATTGTTCAGTTTCAATGGCTAGCTCCTCTACTTGCCCCAATTCAAATCGGAAGCCCTGTTGTACTACCTTTTCCCTGGCTGCACCAATCATCTTCGCCGAGGGATCAATTCCCAGGTAAGATGCAGCCTCCTTTTCCCTCAAATACGAGGCCATGGCTCCATAGCCACACCCAATATCCAAACAATCCTTCCCCTTCACCTCCCCTACCATAGCCCGGACGATAGGCGTTTCAATGACGGCATTGGGATTATCGGATTTGGCTCTATGCTGTACATATTGCTCAAAGACACCTGTCTGATCATAGAAAGATTGACCCTTGGTAGTGTTCATGGCTTATGGTTTTGGACTTCGATAGATCTATCTGAAGATTATCACAATTGCAAGAAAAGCTATTCATTCTTAAAATCCGCTGGCGGGGCAGCATGGTCATAACTTAAAATCCTCGCCATGGTCCACACTCCTTCCTCATACCGCCAAACGTGCGTGAATTTGGCTATTCCATCCAGGTATTCTTCTTTACCTTTGGGTACGACGTAGAATACATGCTCACCACTTATGATCGCTCCCACATTATTCAGCGGAAAGACTTCAACCGTACCTTTCACCTCCTCTCTGCGCAAATGTTGGTTGGCATTCCCGCACAAGCCTCGCTCCAAACCGGGGACTAGGTTCTCTTTAGTAATAGTTAGCCCAGCTTTGTCGTGATAAAACTCAACATCTTCTGCAATGAACTTAGCCATACCGGGAACGTCGCAAGAATTGTAAGCTACCCAAAACAGGCTATCCAGATGGAGGATCTGCTTTGTCATTGTTTCGGTATCTGGAAATGTCGACTCTCCTTGCGCAAAGGTGGGTTGGGAAATAGAAAAAAGGAGTCCAAAAGTCAGTAATTGAAAGATAGTCTTCATACTTAAAGGTTAAGTTTTGAAAAGTAATCTTCCATATAAATCATTCCAGCAACGAATATAGTAGCTTGCTTAGAATAGATCAATTCTTAAAGCCTGATCCCCTGTAGGACTAGACGAAGAGCCATTCTGCTTCGACCATCTCAATCTTGATCCAGGATTCAAGGGAGCCACTCCTATGCATCCTGCAATGCCCAAGCTACGGCACCTTCCGCATGTAGGTTGGTGGTATCAAAAGTCGGAATATTCACGTCTTGATCAGAGATCAATAGCGGGATCTCCGTACATCCCAATACCACTCCTTCCGCACCGCGTCCCTCTAAGTTGGCTATAATCGCCTTATATTTTTCCCGGGACTCCTCCTTAATCACTCCATGCACCAACTCTCCATAAATAATCTGATGCACCACATCCATCCCCTCCGAATCAGGTATGATGACCTCTATACCAAAGTCTTCCAGTAGCTTCTTTTTGTAAAAATCCTTCTCCATCGTAAACCGAGTCCCGAGTAATCCTACCTTCTTCAATCCCTGCTCCGCAATCGCTTGTCCGGCCGCCTCCGCGATATGATAGAATGGGATTTCAATGCTCGCTTCTATGGCAGGGGTACATAGGTGCATCGTATTGGTACATAACAAGACCAGCTCTGCCCCACCCTTCTCCAATTGCATAGCCGCCTCAGCCATCATTTCATCTAAGGCTTTCCAGTCACCCTTATGCTGTAGATGCTCCACCTCTGCAAAGTCCACCGAGAGCATCAAAGTTTTTGCTGAATGAAAGCCGTCCAATTCTCGTCGTACAGCCTTATTCATGCAACTGTAATAAATGGCTGAAGATTCCCAGCTCATACCGCCGATTAGTCCGATTGTTTTCATGTGCGATTTCCTTTGGTAGTTGCAGACACAAACATCCGAAGTTTTCTTGGGAAAGTACAGGGGAAACTGCGGATGTTTTGGCCTCCTCCTCGGAAACATACAGCCTCATTCACTTTCCACCGGTTTGGAAAGGTCAACCTTATCATCAGGGTCTATCGGTAGTTTATTCTGCATGATGCTTTCAATCCCACAGACATTAAAGTCGATTCGAGGAAGCTGTATTTTTCGAAAAGCATTATGCAAATAGTAGTCGACCTGGAATAAACCCCCAATTCCTCCAGCCTTCTCCTTCGATTTTCCCCAGGCACATAGCACTGCTTCTCGCACTCTTTGCATCTCTGATAATGTCAAATATATTGTATGCCTTTCTATAGGATAAACCCTATAACTAATCACACGCACTTTGACTCTATTTCGCTTCTGCCTAAAGCAATAAACGGTCTTCCCACTAACAAAACCACCATAATGGTACGCCGTGATTTGAAAGTGCCTACTGTCTAGAATTTTGTGAAGATCATCCTCGGCTTGAGGAAACATGCAGGAGTTGCACACCAATAGGATGCAAACAAGGAAAAAATAGTTTGATTTGCTGAAGATGAACGCGTTTTGGTTATATAAGAAAATGGAAACTGCTGTAGAAAAGTTCCTTTTCAGTCAAGCATTAATGATTCCCGGGCTCAAACATCCGAAGTTTTCTTGGGAAAGTACAGAGGAAACTTTGGATGTTTTGGCCAAGCTGCTCCTTAGCCCTTCACCACCTCATACGTCAATTCCACCATTCCATCTGTATAAGCTTTTGAATCCTTCAGATGCAATCGCTGCTCCATTCCCACATAATCAAAGAACAGCAATCCATCTCCAAGAAGGATCGGCATGATCGAAAGCACGATCTCATCCACCAGCTTCGCCCGCAGGAAATCCTTGGTCAACATAGCCCCGCCAACCAGCCAAATGTTGCTGTACTTCGATTTCAGCTGAGCATTAACGAGTTCATCCAAGTTCCCTGCGTAGAACTCAACGCTGCCCTTTTCGCTTTTTAGCGCTCTATTAGACAACACGATCACCGGCACCTCTCCATAAGGCCAGCCGAGCTTCAAGGCATGTTCATAGGTTTTGGAACCCATGACATAGCAATCAATCCCTGCTAGGAACTCGGTGATAGCTTCTTCGGTCAAGGTAACCCCATCAGCGTAGCTATCCGTGGAATGCATCCAATCTACAGTGTTGTCCTTATTCGCGATGAAGCCGTCCAGGCTAGCGACCATGTGGAGGGTGAGTTTGGGTGGATTGATGGGCATACGCGCATAATTTTACCCCCAAGATACTATAAATATAAGCTGGCTTTGATGCTTACAGTCATCAAAGCCAGCATTTTGCCCTTGCTTAGTTTAGAAGGGAAAATCAATTTTCAGATTGTATTACCGCTTTAGTGCCAGGCTTTCAATAATCGGAGGGTAATACTACAGCATAGAGGACTGAATTTTGAGATCAATTTACACAAGCATTATAGTCAACTATAGCTTTGTAAATTTTATTCTCTAGTACATTATCACCAATTGACTTGGCCATTAGTTTTCCAAGGCCTTTGCGTTTTTTTCGATCTGCCTTGGGTTTGAACCCATATGCTTCGCTCTTAATTTTTGCTACTACTTCTGGACAAGCTTCTAAATATTCCACGAGGACACAGTCTGCGGAAGGGATGATATCTTCCCCCTCCTTTTGAAGGTAGTAGGTAGAATGATTGAGCGCATATTGACGATTCTCTTGGCGGCTTTGGGCGGTGGACATAAATTCCTTTGAAGGTTTTGGCACATAGGAATAAATCGTAATGGCTCCCTGTTCACTAATTCGCAAAAATGCCTTGATCTTCTTCTTCTTCAACATACCATCAACCAGGATTTGGTGTGTTACAAACTTCATTTCTACTCTTTGATCATCAGCATCTTCCGTGTACGTATCATATCCATCTAGATCTTCCGGTTTGTATTCAGTAATATATTTCCTCTTTACTTTTTTACCCTCTTCGTAGTTCTCCTTGGTGACAAAATATACTTTTGAATTGTTAAGCCATGGAGCACCGAGGTCCCCACCTAGCCTGATAGCCCCTTCTATCACTTTGCCTTTTTTGGTAATTGTGCCCACCCTCCAAGGTATGTCTACATAAGTTTGGGCTACTATTGAATAAGTTAGTAGCATAGAGAGCATTGTCAACTGAAACTTCATAGTAACGTATCTATTTTAGAGATTAATGATAAAATCAGCGCATTTTTTAATAGGGTTCACCCCTGCCTTGTCTGCATTGCAAAAACAATTGGCATCAACTTACTCCTGGTTTCAGGACTACAAATAAGTATGGGCTTAAACAAATCCTGTATGGATTGCCCCATCAATCATTGACTAGTAAAATGGAAATAATTCAAGAAAATCAGCGCGTTTAAAAAGTGAAATACTCGAAGAGCGAAAGAATATTACTTTTCATCTTCAAGTCATCATTAGAATTATTAGAATCAGTGCAATAATACCAATTATAGTCGAAAATATCCCCAAGCTTTTGGATTTAGTCCAGCCGACTAAAGAAATGATGATCGCTATCGATGCAATTCCTATAAAGAAGGAAATAATCCCTAAGGTATTGGGAAACACTAGATCTTTACTTTCCGCTTTAAAGGGGAACCCTTTTGTCGTCATCATAAACACATTAGTCATAGCAAAAATTGACACTAAGAAGGTTCCGGTCGCTAGGATTGAGCATCGAAATATGTTGATACTAACTCTATCGGACCCTTTTTTATCAAACAATAGCACTAGTATCGTCAGCGAGAATCCACATAGCAGTGCACTAATGAATTGGATTTGACTGGCCAGTTTATTCATGTATTCAAAGGAGAGTTCCATCATTTTCAATTCGGGTTTTAGCTATTTGTATGATAATTCTTCAAAAGCTTATCTTGTTAAAAGTATAAAACACCATATTGTTCAACCCTCAATATCCCTAGTAAATATATGGGCCATTCTAGAATCATCCTCTTTTTCTTGATTTCTGCCTTTGCTTTTGCTTGTACATTTGCTCAACGTCCACTCGACTTTAACATGAGTCGTATTATTGAATTATCGGAAATGGATCGGCATGAGATGGCGAAGTGGGCTAATGATCAGGGTTTACAGGCACAAATTGTTAAAAGAGGTGAAGTGGAGGTTCGTCAATGGGTACTTGAAGGTGCGCCAGAGCAAGCAGAAGTAGCGTTTGGCTTGAGTGCTTGCGCAGGTATTCGGTCGGTGAGAGGAGGTTTTGGATACTTCTGGTTTACGTGTCGCGAGCAATTCCTCGAAGATTTTAAACAGGAAGCCTTGGCTTTAGGATATCAGGAAAAAAGCACCGGTACGCTATTCAAACCGGACTTAGAAAATAATGACAGGTATGATCATTACATTTATTTTGCACCACCAAAACCCGGCAAACAATCTGATTCGGGGATTCATATTGCTGTTTGCAATGGGTGGATAGAGCTGAAGTGTATTCCTTAGTACACTTTTTGTAAGTCTTTCAAGGAAAGTGGACCAATTAGGTCAAAAGTTAAGGTCTTGGCAGCAGTCGTAATTGTTATTGTTTTGGTCTTAGTTTTTCTATAACCTCTGTACTTACCCAATAGATGTTTGCCAGTCCGGGTTCTATATCTCTTTCATCCCTACCAAAAAACAAATACTTGCCATCTGGAGTGATTCTTGGACCTTTTTCATTAAAATTAGTGTTTATGGTATTCCCAAGATTTATGGGTGGTGTCCACGTTCCATCTTGCGCTTGGAAATAAACATACATGTCATTATCCCTTCTTCCTTCTTCTTCGTTTCGCGCAGTTACTATCAAGTAATCTTGTGATGGAGAGATGAAAGCATGATGACCAAATTCAAGTGCAACTTCCCGTACTTCGGGAAACTCCCCATTTCTATTGGGCGCATAATAAGTTTTGAATTTTGACAAATTGAAATAGTAAAGGTCACCGTTTTTAGCCTGATTAGGAAAAAACACTAAGTCGTCATTTATAGGTGAATCGAGCAGTATTGCATCACTCCAAGCATCTTCTAAACGGTCTACATACCAAATCTTCTCATCTGTAAAAGCAGAGTCCATTGCTGTGAAATAAATCCTTTTACCATCAGGGCTAACGAATGGATGCATTTCTTCATTTTTCCTCCCATTAGTAAAATCTACGCGCTCAATGGACGTCCATTTATCCCCTTCGAGTTTTGAGAAATAGATAGAGGTTTCTTCGTCTTCGTTATCAGCTGCAAAATACATTTCAGTCAACTCAGAAGAAAATGAAACGGTACCTTCAAACCTTCCATCAATTGAAACGATTCCAGGAGCAAAAACTTCCGGTATCAAACCTGGTGGTTTTTGACCCAGATAAAGACTTTTTTCAGTAGAAGAGTTATCCTCTTTCAGGTTCGATTTCTCAGTTTTACAAGCACTTAAGAGTACCACAGAGACCAGTACTGAGATTTTAATTAGTTTGTTTTTCAATGTTCAATGTTTTTCAATTTCTATCAACGATTAGTATATGCACAGTAGCCGATTGCAGAGTATTCAATTTTCCATAAAGCTGAAGAGCGTAAAAATCCTGGAGTTTACTATTGTATCGGCTATTGTTTTACACTTTGTTATCAAAGATATTTTAGGTTACAGCGTACCAAGGTTAGCAGGTTTTAGTTTATGAATAGCTTCGGTGCTTACCCAATAAATATTGCCTACTCCTTTCTTATCATCTCCTTCATCTCTTCCAAAAAATAAATACTTGCCATCTGGGGAAATTCTTGCGCCTACATCAGTAAAGCTAGAGTTGATGGTATTGCCAAGATTTATGGGTTTTGTCCACGTTCCATCTTGCTTCTTGAAATAAACAAACATGTCATTATCCCTTCTTCCCTCTTCATCGGTCCGTGCTGTAGCGATCGCGTAGTCTTGAGATGGAGAAATGCAAGCATGATGGCCAAATGCCACTTCTCGCACTTCTGGAAATTTGCCATTTGTATGGGGTGCATAGTACGTTTTCCTTTTTGACAAATTGAAATAATATAGGTCACCATTTTTAGCCTGATTAGGAAAAAACACCAAGTCGTCATTTACTGGTGAATCAAGCAGAATGGCATCGCTCCAGGAATTCTCTAGACGGTTTACGTACCAAATCTTCTCGTCCCAAAAGGCAGAGTCTAAAGCTGTAAAATAAACTCTTTCACCATCAGGACTAACGAATGGTTGAATCTCTTCCCTTTTTTTCCCATTTGTAAAATCTACGCGCTTAATGGGCGTCCATTTATCCTCTTGGAGTTTTGAGAAATAAATAGATATTTTTTCGTCCTGGTTGGCCGCATGAAAATACATTTCAGTCAAATCGGAAGAAAACGAAATGCCTCCTTCAGACCTTCCTTCAATTGAAACAATTCCAGGTGCAAAAATTTCTGGAATTAAACCGGGTGGCTTTTGTCCAAAATAGGGACGTTCTATAGACCGTGAATCACCGTCTTGTGATTCTTGTTTTTTAGAACTACACGCATATAAGACGAATGCAGATACAAGTACCAAAAAAATTAAGTTGTAATTTCTCATTGTTTGCCGGATTGATGTTTATTCCTTAGGAATGACAAACATACTCCTTGAGAGATTACCAGTCTTGTAAAATGTTGGTATGCTTTTTATATCTACCAGGAGTTACGCCAACATACTTTTTGAAACTATGTGTGAAATGACTTTGGTCATGAAACCCGGATTCAAGTGCAATTTCTACCAGAGACATGTCCGTGTAAAAAAGCTTTTTTGAGTTTTCTATTCGCATGACGGTTTGATAGGCCAAAGGGGTCAAACCAATCTTCCTTTTAAAGTCTTTTTGTAGATTGTATTTATTGATTTTGAACTCCCTTTGGAGCGTTTCTAAGGTTATAGATTGGTTATAATTCAAAGACAAATAGCTTAGCACATCTTCAAAAGGCTCATTGGTACCTTTGCTAGAATCAGGTGGTGTATGATCATCCAAAGCATCCAAAAACAGCTGCTCAAGTATGTTGAAAACGGATGCTTCGCTTATTTCAACCTCACTGTACGCGTAGGAGATGAAATAAGGGAGGCTCTTCAAATAAGCGTAATCCGCATTTATCTTTTGTGACACGTGTTTGATTACATCATCGCTTATGTAAAGTGCCTTATAGGTCCAGGCCATGTTTTTATCGCCCCAATTTTTATGAATAGAATACGGAGGGATTAACTGTAAAGCATTCTTAGTGACTAAAAACGGGGTGTCGTTATACGCGACATATTCGCTTCCATACTCTATATAAGCCAGACTCCATGATTGATGGAAATGCGCAGGGAAGTCTTTCTCGAAAAATGTAGCTGCTTTAAGCTCAATACCATCCAGTATAGAAAGTTTTGTGGTCTGTACCTGGTTTATTTCTATCATTTTGATTTGCAGTTATGCACTCATTTTTCTTGAGCAAGGACAGTATTTAGCGATAAGATTACTAGTTACTAATATAGTAGTTTCAGCCCAGTAATGAACGAAGTATATCAATGGGCGAAACCAACTCCGGCTGCTGTGCAAAAGCAATAATTGGTACACAGCATACAATTAGATAACAAAAGCTTCTCATAGGGAAAGCGATCTAGTGATACCATAATAGAGAAGACGAAAGCTGTATTGAAAATGAAGGAAGGCTAGTAAAATGGGTGTTTTTTCTGTATTCCACCAGGAAATTGAGAAAAAGGTACATTGGTTTTAAATTAGATAGCAACTAAAGGTAACCCTGTAGGTCTCCTATATGCTTTCAATACACATCGGAATCAAAGTAGATATACATCATTTAAAGGGATTCGATAAATGGCGATAGGGGTAAGGCAATTAGATCTGCCGGTAGAAAGGAAAAAGAGTGGTGCCCAGAACAGGACTCGAACCTGCACGTCCATAAAGGACACTAGCCCCTCAAGCTAGCGCGTCTACCAATTCCGCCACCTGGGCAGGTTGCTGGATAGGAGCAATAAAAACATTGCCTCTACCTACGGAACAATAACCTTCCGAAAAAAGGTTCCGCAAATATAGAGGCAATTTGATATTTTTCAAATCGACAGGACTAAAAATACTTGATCAGCCGAAACTGGGCAAAGCTGTCCTCTTGGAAGAGAGCTAAGAACTCTTCTTGGGCGATGTTATCCAATAGGCGCGCCTCCAGCTCCACCTTCCAAGATTCGCCGATGCGGCGGCTGGCTTCCAGGCTCAACAGTCTACTGCTTTTTTCCAGATCAAAGATGCCGCCAAACAATAGTGAAGTGCTCTGCGCATCATTGAGGGCGAGGCGGAGGCCGGCGAAGAGGTCGTTGTCCTGGCCGGTTAGGGCGAGGGCATCGCGGTTGTCGTAGAGGTATTCGGCTACCAGGCCGATGTCGAGGCCACGGCCGTTGATGTTGCCGAAGGTGTATTCCAAGCCGGCAGCCACGGCAACTACGGGATCTTGGAGGTCATTCTCTCTCCACATGGATTCGAGCTTCCAGAGGACCGGACCTGTGGTAGCCTGTAGATCCAAGCCCACTTGGTGATTGATGGGGTATACCAAATCGAAGCTTGCATTCTCGGCATCCGGGAGAAAAACGGGCTCTCTGCCTGTTCCATAGAAATAAGAGAGCCCGATATCAAAAATACCTAAACTGTTAGACCACCTAAGGGCGAGATCGGGATGCCAACGCTCGGCATTGCTCTCGTATCGGAAGTCCTCATCTCTTAGCAGGAAAGGCGGACGCAAACGGCCTTTCTGCCCGGGGAATTGGCGCTCCCGGAAATAGGGCAGCAAGAAAAAGTCAAGAATTCCAAAGTTGGTGAGGTATGAAAAATGTACCATTGGCTGCCCCAGTTTGGCCTCACCATCGAAGCTTTCTACTTGATCCGTCTGATTAATGATATCTACCAGGTGGGCAGACTCCGTCACGCCCCAAAAGATCTTTTTCACCCCTACACTCAACTCCCAGTCCTGCTTAACCCATTGCCAGTACAGCTCTCTCACATCAAAATGTGTACGCTGTCGATCCCGGTCCAAACGAAAAAAGGTAGTGAACCGAAGACTATGAACGCCATCCTCCCACTCCACATAATAATCTTGTTCCAAGGCCAAGGATGGATAATGCTGCAGCTGTCCTTCGTATGCCCCCTCATTGAAGTAATAGCGATAATCGCCAATGATCTCCAAATTGAGATCTTGGTAGAGTTTAGGGTCTTGCGCATCCAGTTGGCCAGCTAAAGGTGTAATTGCTGTAAAGAGGTACAAGACTAAAAGGGTACAGTTTTTATAGGTATTCATGATATGTGTGTTTTGTAGCGAGAGATGTCGGGTAACCCTAATGAGGAAGTTCTGGCAAAGGTGTAAGCTTTAAAGGTCATTGCACTAGCGGTAAGTTTCCAGCTATTTCAGATCTAGGATACACGGAGTTACAGCGCCTGGTAGATATACTACCTGGCACTGATGCTCCTTGATAAAGCAAGATAGATATGTCGGAAGTTCTTAAGTAGTGTGACAATAGATATTCCTAATTT
>CAJXPD010000051.1 GCA_913057785.1 uncultured Lewinella sp.
TAATGGATAATGGATAATGGATAATGGATAATGAAAATGTGGAATTATGAATTTGAAGCACATATTTAAGCAGTACTACCAGCGGATCGTTTTTACCTATGCCTTATTTAATCTGGAGAATATACTCCTACTGGTCAAACCTTTGTTATTGGGGAAGGCCATAGATGGATTACTTTCGGGGTCTTACCAAGAACTGGTTAACTATATAGCCCTATACTGTTTGGCTATGTTTGCCGGGATTAGTAGGCGGATGTATGATACTCGAACCTACACCTCCATCTATGCCGATACAGCCTCTAATGTCATTATTCGGCAGAACGAGAAAAATATTGGTTTATCAAAAGTGACAGCTCGGGTGAACATGTCACAGAAACTAGTTGACTTTTTTGAGACGGATGTTCCGGTCATACTGACTACACTGTATACCTCCGTTGGTGCTTTGGTAATGATCTATTTTTATCACTCCAGCATTTTCACCTACTGCCTAATCTTGCTGATACCATTAAGTGTAATCAATGCTTACTATGGAGGAATAGCTACCATTCTCACCCAAAAATTTAATGATAGATCGGAGAAAGGAGTAGACATTATTCAACAGAATAACCCTAAACACATTCGCAAATTCTTCGACATTGTCACCAAACTGAGGGTAAGAATTTCTGACAATGAAGCTATTGGATTCTTTTTCACCGAGCTCTTCGTTATTGGGCTAATGTTGCTTTCTCTATTGGTCTTCTATGGCCAAGCTGGCGTGACGGCGGGAGAGATTGTGTCGATCTTCCAATATGTAAATATGTACATCCTGGCCTTGGATGACGTGCCTTATCTGATCATTCAATTGGTCAACCTAAAAGATATTCAACGGAGGCTACAAGAGTAGCCACACTGCAAATACTCAATTTATTTTATAACCAAACACAATTATTATGTCTAAGAAGTCAAAACCAGGAGACGGTTCACACGGTAAAGGAAAAAAAGGTGGTGGATCTGAAGAATTACTAAGCACCATGTTCAGTGGCTCTTCCATGAGCAAATTCTTCTCTAGCATAACAAAACTATTCCGCTAGACCAACGAAAGAGGATAGGACACTCAACGGACTGCAAAGGGTGTCCTTCTCTCTTCCTCCAGCCGTTCATAACAGCACTTTCTTACTCATTCATTACGCAAGTCCCTCAGCTAGATCACAAGACAGTGAGCTTTCAAAGGACTACAAGACGTACTCCCAGCTGAGTATTGTACTTCGTATATCTAAAAATGTAAATCATGTCTAAAAAATCACGCCCAGGAGATGGTTCTCACGGTAGAGGACAAAAGAAAACTGGAGGCTCAGAAGAATTGCTAGCTGCCATGTTTAGGCCATCACCGCTCAAGACCTTAATGTCCAGTCTAGTTCGGATGTTTCGATAGTCTTGACATGCTAGCTCTCAGCTCATTTTGTTACATCCAAAAAATTGATCAATCGTGGAAATATTTGGAAAAATCTCGGTGAAAGGACGGCCACCTTTGGACTCCTTTCAGACACAATGGGACCAATATCAAGATGATCCAAGTTGTTACTTTTTTGAAGGAGATACTTATCAGGTAACTGTACGCACAGCCAGCATCAGGCAAACCGTTGCGTCCTTCACCTGCCTAAATACCGAAAACCTTTTTGTATTGTTTGTGGGTCGGATCGATAATCAGCAAGCCCTTTGCGATAGCTTACACATCCCGAACAATACCAAAAGACTACTGTATAAAGCCTATTCTTTATGGGGTAAAGAAATGGCTAAGGCTCTTTTGGGCGCCTTCAATCTACTGGTCATTGATAAGAATAGTCAGGAGCATTTTATTTCCAATGACCACTATAATTTTAAGCCACTTTATTACACATCAGTGGGGCATCATCTCATTTTTGGAAATGATATCCGCCGCTTGATCAAAATTAGTGGAATTTCATTGGCTGTTAACCAGCAAAATGTCAAAGAGTATCTTTCTCCTGTTTATGTAATCGACGAATTTGGGGTATCTCAGGATCGATCTTTTTTCAAAAACGTCAACAAACTTCCTTTTGCCTCGACCCTTAACATCCCCTTACAAGAAAGGGGTGCTCCTTTCAAAGTAGAGCAATATTGGTATCCGCAAAAGACCCTCGATCGAAGCAAAAGGACTTATGAGGATTATGCCGAGGAGTTTCAGCACCTATTTATGGAGATCCTGAAAGAGCAAGGTGCGCATAGCCCTCTAATTGGTTCTGAACTTTCGGGGGGCCTTGACTCTAGCTCTCTCGTATGTGGCTTACAGCACCTCAACAAGGAGCAGCACCCAATCCGGACTTACACCTTGACCGGGGGAACAGACACCTGGCACTTGGAACAAGATAAGATCAATGACATACTTGCCTTATACCCCAATACCGACCCCACCTATATTCCCTGCGACCCCTTGTTTGATTACATCGAAAACACCAATTATGCCAGCCTCCGCCCCATTGATCACCCCAATCTTCTAAACCTTCCTACTGCTTTAGCGAGTATCATCCAGCAAGCTCAGGACGATGGGTGTCAAATGCTCTTTAGCGGGGAAGGAGCCGATTGGTATTTAGAGGGAATTGATCTTATCTGGGATTCCATGATTAAAACCAAGCAATGGAAGCCGCTCTGGAGTAGATTGAAAAAGACACTTTCGAAAGGAGATCCGCTAACTGGCTTTGTTTATATCCTTAGTACCATGGTTCCCTCCTCTCTACCCAAAAGAGTATCGGACCATCTATATCTGAAGAAGTTCTATCCCCGAACCATCAACTTCAGTACACCGGACGTTTTCACGGATGATTTCCTCAAAGCCTTAAAGCCGATTTCGGATCAGTTTCGCGAAAAGCTTATTCAAAACAATGATTTCGAATACTGGGCTCAACGTCTTGAATTCGAACTTATTCTACCTCCTAACCACAACTGGCAAAGCTTACAATTCGACCTTGAATACATGCTTCCCTATTTGGATCGAAGGATGATCGAATTCGGCCTATCCGTCCCACCAGAATACAAATTTCGAATTGAGAAGGAGACGCAGAGCTTCTATGGTGGCACCAAGGTCCTACAGCGAGAGGGGCTTAGGAGTATTTTGCCTCCTAGCATCGCCAACTCCCAAATCAAGTCGGTGTATAGCAACCCTGTCACCAAAAGGGTAATCCGAGGCGTGGAGCATCTTCTCAAAAAGAAGGAGGTATATATCATTGCCGAAGGGATTACAAATCCAGTCAAGCTAAAGTCCTCCTTGGCTATACTTCAAGATAAAACTGTTCCCCTTTCCACCAGGCATGATGTCGAGGCTTGGTTAGATTCCCTTCTTAATTTAGAAATGTGGCTCCAGACGGTGTATCACCCCGCATTTCTAGACTCTCCTACTGCCGTCCCTGTCTTATAATGGAGATTTAGGGGTTTTTAGGCCTCTATTTTATAGTAGCTATAGATTAAGCAGCAACCCGAATTTTGGCTTGGCCGAGATTCGGGTTGTGTTTTTTGATTTTCATGGTCATGGCTGGACCCCTCTAGCTCCCCTTAAAAAGGGGAGAACTTAAGATCAATTGCAGTTGTTCTTATCTGCTACAGTACTTTTGAATAAGTATTTCTATTGCAAACACTGCTTCAACCTCTCCTCTACATCATCCCATGCCTCTAGCACCTCCTTGTTTTCAAATCGAATAACCTGGAATCCCATCTCCTCGAGAATACTGGTCCGTTGCTCATCATAACGTTGCTGCTCTTCCTCTTGATGAATGGAGCCATCCAACTCAACGATTAATTTTTGTTCATGACAGTAGAAATCTACAATAAAGAAAGCTTTCTTCCCCATAATGTCTTCATGCTGAATAATAAATTGGCGATTAAATCGCCTTCCAAGGACTTGTCTTTTCCGAACTTTCTCCCAGAAAAAAAGCTCAGCTGGCGTTTGATTACGACGCAGTTTCCTCGCCATTTCCCGTACTTTCAAATAACCCATCTACAAAACTGGCTTAAATCGATCATTTATTCATTACACCTAAGGTAGGAATCTTTCTCTTTGGCACGTAGGTTCTCCCCTTTCAAGGGGAGCCAGCGGGGTTGGCAAAAGATTCCCGCCCAAGCCACGGTTCCTTTTTTTCTAAAAACCCTCACATTCTAAGCCAGAAACTTCTCTTTTTTTTCGAAAAGTATATCCAAAAGCAACCCATCCGCCTCCTGTCCTCCGTCAATTCTTGGATTTCATATTTGCTATCAACAAAACTTAAACTCTTAGACAAAAGGTTAAACAAAATCTCAAAACGCCTTTATTTACTGACTAATCAAGTTAAACAAAAAGAAAAAACATTAAACAAAATGGCTTTTGAAAGAGGAATGAAATATTTAAAGTTTCCCCGAAACTCCAAAAAAAAGCGTTCACAAAAGTGCGAAAACTGATAGTCAATCTGGTGCTAATCTGGCCTACATTTGTATCAGAAGTTAACAACAAACTAAAACACTTAAGAAAAAAAAGAGCATCCATTACTTAACATTAAAGTTTATCAGTCATGATTAAAAATTGCATTATCGTTTTAGGGCTAAGCGTCATCTGTACAGCAGCCTTCGGACAAAATGAAAAATATACGCAACGATTAAACGCCTATGTAAGTGAGTTGGATACGGCACAATCTGTAGCAACGCTTTCTTCCTTAGCTTATCGTTTTACCAGATTAAGCGAGATCGAGACGCAAGATTGGATGCCCTTATACTATGCAGCTTACTGCAATATGCGAATCGGACAAAAGACCAAAGATGCTTCTGAAATAGAAGGTTTCTTTAATGAAGGATTAACTTTCCTGGAAAAAGCCGAGGGGCTCTGCGACGCCAATTCAGAAACTGGTGCTTTGAAAGCCCGGATCCAACTGTACCTGATGGGAGTTGATCATATGGCTTACGGACCTACTTTTATTGGTTCTGCTAAGAAAGCCTTGGAAAAAGCCATCGAAGATGATCCGAACAACCCAAGAGCCTATCTAGTGATGGCCTACTACTATAAGCACTTACCAGCCTTTGTAGGAGGAAGCAAAAAGAAATCTTGCGAATTTTTCCACAAAGCATCTGCCGTGGCTAGCGCTACACCAACGGACAAAGGGCAACCAGAATACTACCCACACTGGGGCTATACATCCATCAACTACTACATAGAGAAAGCTTGTAACTAAGATGATATTATTATTGGGTTCATCCGGATTCGAGCAAGGTACAGATCCTGTCATAGATTGGCTCTTACAGTATCAAGCAGATTTCGTCAAACTGACCGTAGCAGATATTGCCAAGGGACATCTACAAGTTGATTTACAGAATAGAGAAGCTTACTTCAAGGGAATTCCATTAGTGGCCAAAACAAATACAATCTGGTACCGGCATTTCCTAAATGGATTATCTAGGATTAAGGTGGAGGTCAAGCGATTTAGGCAACAACTAAACAAAGACCTTCAGGCCGAAGTCAAAGGTACCATAGAAGTATTGGCCTACCTACTCAAGGACAAGACCTGGGTGCCTGGACCAATTACCTCGATCCATCCCAATAAACTGGAGGTATTACTAAAAGCACAAACAGCTGATTTACAAATACCTAGTAGCATAATCAGCAGTAGCAGGGAAGAAGCTATTGAGTTTTGCAAAGCTAGTCCATATCAAACCATCACAACTAAGCAGATTTCAGACGAAGGTCGAAACTACTATCAGGATGGAGACTATGCTTACTATACGCTTACCAAGAAGTTAACCATACAGGAACTTGAAGCTTGTAGCAGTAACTTCTTCCCCAGCTTACTCCAAACGTATGTATATCCGGATTATGAAGTCCGGAGCTTTTACCTGGATGGGCAGTTTTATTCCACTGCTATAGTGAACAATAAACAGACCGCCTATTCAGATCGGAAGCTGATTAATGATGAAGATAGTACTCATTTTCTTCCGTATCAATTGCCTAATGCCATCCAGATGGCTACCCGGAAGCTGATGGAAGAATTGGATTTAAGAGCGGGTTGTCTGGATTTTATTCGAGACCGTTCAGGAGCTTATTACTTCTTAGAGGTTAATCCAATTGGACAGTATCTCTTGGAATCCAGGAACTGCAACTATTATCTCGAAAAGAAAATAGCCGAATACCTGATATCGACAGATAACGCACCATCGAAGAAGACTACAAATGTTTTGAGTTCATCTTAATACCCATATGCTATGAAAGAGGAATATCACGACATCTTCGAACCCGAAAACCAGAGTGATCTCCCACTGACGCACAATTTTATGCTAAGGCGTCTGAAAATCAAGCTAGCTGAAATGCGTCTAAAGGATCGCTTCAGCGAGAGCAAAGATCATCAAACGGAGAGCTATCTACAAAAGAACAATCACAAGCCAATTAATGGCATCAACAAAGGAGAATAATCCGCAACTGATGAAAAAGACGATAAAAAGTTCTAAGACTGTGGAAGTGTGTTTTAGCGATGTGGATTCACTGCAAATAGTATGGCATGGCCGCTACGTCAAATTCTTTGAAGATGGGCGAGAGGAGTTTAATAAGAGATTTGGCATCGGGTACCTGGATATTTTAGATCGTGGATATGTGGTACCGATTGTAGAGGTAAATGTAAAATATAACAAAGTGTTGCGGTATGGAGATATCGTGGAGGTAGAAACCACTTTTGAAGATAGTGATGCAGCCAAGATCAATTTCAGTTACGAAATATACAACAGCGAAAGAGAACTGGTATGCAGTGGAAAGACTTGTCAAGTATTCACGGATAAAGACATGAATCTCGTGATGGTCCAACCACAATTTTTTAAACAATGGCGTCAAAAAGTACTCGCATCATGAGAGCAAGCTATATCACAGCCGCAGAGATTGTAAGCCCACTTGGGACTGGTCTAGCTGCCAATTTCGAACAGGTGAAGAATGGGGTTTCCGCTTTAAGCGCACACCAATCTAAAGCTGCTCGGAGCGAGATCTTCTGCTCTCGGATCAGTCAGGAACAAGAAAAAGAATACGATGCGATCTTAGCTATTGATGAGCCGCTTACGAAATTGGAAAAAATAAGTTTGCTAACAGCCAATAGACTGATCCATTCCACGAATTTTGACCCAAGAGACCCAAAGAGCCTGCTCATTTTTTGTACTACAAAAGGAAATATTGACCTATTGTTCCAACCAGAAAGCGCGGTACCTGCTAGCCGGATTCTATTCTCGGAATCAGCAGGTTTCATGGCCAAGCAATTGAACTTTAGAACCCAACCTATCGTCGTATCCAACGCCTGTATCTCAGGTGTAGAAGGTGTTCTGTTAGGGCGGCAATTGATTGCAGCGGGCGTCTACAATCAGGTACTGGTTGTAGCAGCTGATCTGGTCACCGACTTTACGATATCTGGCTTTTATTCTCTAAAAGCCTATGCCAAAGGACTTTGTAGACCCTTTGACCAAGACCGAACGGGCGTGAATTTAGGAGAGTGTTGCGCGGGGGTGATTCTCAGCCATGAAAGTAATCAAGCTATGCATATGAAGATCGTTGCCGGTATCTCTAGTAATGATGCCAATCACATGACTGCTCCTTCCAGAGAAGCCAAAGGACTGACGCAAGCGATTAGCCATTGCTTGCAAGCGATCGGGGAAGATAAACGCCCAGATTTCATATCAGCTCATGGAACAGGAACACGGTATAATGATGCTATGGAATCCAAAGCCTTTCATTTATCAGGTCTGAGAGAGGTTCCATTCTTTAGCCTGAAGGGGATCTACGGACATACACTGGGGGCGGCAGGTTTGGTAGAAACAGTGATTTCAATTGCAGCCTTACGAGATAACCTTCTACTCCCCTCCGTCGGATTTCAGACAGCAGGAGAGGACGTAAAGATAGATCCTATAACAAAACTAGGATGGAGCCCGATGCGGCGGTTTCTAAAGACTGCCTCCGGATTTGGCGGTGGGAATGCCTGCCTGATGGTAGAGAAAATTAGAGCCTAAATACTGGAAACTTACAAAATAAGAATCATGGCCACCTATTGCAGCATACAACCGAATTTCATCAAGCATAATGAGGAGCTCGTATTTAGTGCTCATTCCACAGAAGCAGACAACTTCTTCCTAGATGCTTATAGACACTTGGATGTAGCGTATCCAAAGTTTCACAAAATGGACGGTTTTTGCCAATTGGGGTTTCTAACGGCACTACCCATCGTACCGAAAGCTGGCACCTATGACCCTCAAAAGACAGGTCTGTTGCTAGCGAGCAAAAGTGGCTCTTATTACACAGATAACAACTACTTCTCTCGCGTATTCACCGAAGAAGGAGTCTATTATAGTCCAGCGCAATTCACCTATACCTTGCCCAGTGCAGTACTCGGCGAATTGTCGATCCAACACAATTTCCAAGGGGAGAATTACTTCCTCTTGCAGTCCGACAACAGCTTTGATCTCTTGAAAGACTATGCCAAAGCGCTCTTTCAAGACCAGAAGCTGGACAACTGCCTAATGGGTTGGATGGACTACTACGGGCCGGATCAATTTCAATCCACTTTCTTGTGGATAGACCGATCTGAGCTCCACGATTTGGATACTATTATTCTTAACATCAATAAAACTTGTTTCGATTATGGAAAAGCAACAGTTAGTTAATGAACTTAAGAACAAAATCATTGAGCAACTGAATCTTGTTGACATTGATCCAGCCACAGTAAATGCCAACGATCCACTTTTCGGTGAAGGTTTGGGTTTGGATTCTATCGACGGCCTGGAGATCGTTGTAATCCTGGAAAGAGACTACAATATCACCATCACTGAGATTGAAAGCCTAACACCACATTTCGAATCATTAGCGACATTGGCAGAATTCGTAGCAGCTCAGACAGCTGTAACTGCTTAATGTATCTAGGCGCTCAAAAGTCTAGATCTAGGACACGATTCAGACAGTACCAAGCCATTTTTTCCTCACTATTATCATCATTGACATGGACTTTCGAAATCTGGAAACTTTAAAGGAGGTAGCAATACATAAGGTCGACCATCAGCTTTACACCGCGACTTACGAAGGCAGGATGTTCTCCATTGGCGCCTTACTCTTCCAAAGCCTAGAGTTGTTAAAGCAAAACCTCAATCTCGACCAAATCGCTACTCGGATTTCCGATCAACATGACGTGGTTATCAGTAAGGAGCAATTGCTGGAATACCTGAATCAGTTTGTCAGTAAGATTGAATTGAATGAACAACAAGAAAACACCTTGAATAGCTATGTGTACTGGCGGGTAAAGTTGATGGGTAAAAAAACCATCGATGCCGTTACCCACTTGCTCACACCACTGTTCAACAAATATATCTTGTTCTTCCTACTACCCATTTCTTTTTACATAACCTTTTGGTTTACGGGTGTGCTTTATTACGAAGGAGTGCTTTTAGAAAGTCGATCATTAGGCAGCAGTTTGCTTGCCATCTTGCTAACCTATGCTGGGTTGATCGGTTTAGCCTTCTTCCACGAATTTGGTCACGCCGCCGCTTCAGCCCACTATAAGGAACCCTCGGATTCCATCGGCTTTGGATTCTATCTGGTTTTTCCAGTCTTCTTCACAGATGTAACCAGTATTTGGAATCTCAACCGTTGGAAACGAATAGTAGTAAACATTGGAGGGATCTATTTCCAACTAATATCCAATATTCTACTCGTAGGCGGGTATTATCTTACAGAGGGACAAAGCGTGCAGGTCATTTTCAAGTATTTCTTTATCGCCAACTTAGCTTACATCATGTATTCGGTCAATCCATTCCTACGCAATGACGGTTACTGGGTATATAGCGACCTCTTTGGCCTACCCAATCTAACACAACGTGCCCGGCGCTATCCGGTGCAGCTATTGCGGAGGATCATCAGTCGAGATGGCTATACAGTTGCAGGCACTTTACGCCTTTTGTATAAAGAACTACCTATTTTGATCTACTCTTTCGGATATGTACTTGCGATGGGATTCATCCTGATCGCCTTAGCTTGGCTCACGATCCAGAATAGCTGGGAATTATCCGCCATTGGCAGTAAAATTGCAGCTTTCGGATGGGCTTACCTAAAGGAAGATTGGCAAGTAGTAAGTAAACTTTGCTTCGGCTTATTCATCAACATCTTCTTTCTGACACGCATCATAAAACACTTTATAATCCGACCGCTTTTAAAGCGTAGATAACCACTGATTTATTACATAGCGATTATTGACACACTGGATGCTAAAGGGCTAAATAGACGGTTTCGCCCCTGGTATCTCTATACGGACCACAAACCTTATTCATTCTTTTAACCACTAAATTCTGTTTGCTATGTCTAAGAACATTAAAGATTTGAACAAAGGTTTTGAAGTAGTAGCTCTGGAAGAGCGTTTGGAAATGGTACAACTAGCAGCTTTTGCTGACACAGCCGGCAGCTTACTTTGTGACTTCGGAAGCACAACCATAGAAGCAGAAGGAGCCGAAGAAGCACCAGCTGAAGGCAACGAGTAATCTCCAGCTGCATCAAGGAAGAAACCGGGGAAACCCAGATGGACAGCCCGGTTCTCCTAACCCTTGTCAAGGATTTAAAGTTGAAAAATGAGTTCAACACTGGGGCAAATTAAGTCCTCAGACCACAACGAAAAATTATTCATTTTATCACTTTTTTAAATCCAATTATCATGTCTAAGAACATTGAAAATTTGAACAAAGGTTTTGATGCAGTAGCTCTTGAAGAGCGTTTGGAAATGGTACAACTAGCTGCTTTCGCTGACACGGCTGGTAGCTTGCTTTGCGACTTCGGTGATAGCGAAGTAAAAGTTGAAGAAGCACCAGCTGAAGGTGCAGAGTAATTTCCATTACTACAAGTAGGAAGAACCGGGGTCGTACCCAGGTATGTAATGCCCCGGTTTTCCCACTTACCTTGTCTCGAATCGACAGAATGGGTTAAAACTTATGCTAAAAATAATCGCGAATACGGGAGGGCGCAGCCGGTCTCCACGAGGAGATACGGTTGCCCGCCAACCCAACTTTTAAGAAAAATTGAATCAGAACAAGTCAAAACTCTGGCAAAATGATCACTACTATCGCAGCATACAAAGAAGCCGTTAGGCTATCCCAACAACCGGTTGCCGATCGTCCAGATCTGCTAGGGAAGGGCTTTGTTCAAGAACTCAACACGGAGAAACAGGCATTATTTTGTAATGTAAATCGCTTTCATCTCTTTGGCGAAGATCAGTTCGAGGATAGCGATCAAACACATTCTCAATACTTATCTCAATTAGCGCTCACAGAATTAGACACCCAATTACATCTTCATTTTGTAGTGGATGAAATATTGGATGTCAAGAACCAGGTCAAAGGAGAGGGTCCCTTTTTATTCTGCGCATTCCACTTCGGAGGTTACCTACATGTACCCACCGCATTGAAATTGCTGGAGTACGATATTGTGACGGTCACCCGAGAATTAGCAGGAAACGATGTAATCGTCATCGACGACAACGACCCCAACTATGAAAACAAAAGAGAAATTTTTGCTTCGGAGAATATTAGCGGCTTAGAGCCCGATGCTGTTTTCCGGATCTACAGCGCCTTTAAGAAAGGTAAAAACATCTTATTCTATTTCGATTTCTTTCAGAATGAAATGGAAGATAAACGAAATACTGAAGCCGAATTGGGTCAGTTAAAATTAATGGCTCCGACTTATGTTTTTGAAATTGCCCAAAGACTAAATATACCTGTAATCCCTATCTTCTCTCCTAGACTGGAGAATCATAAAGTCGGCATCCATTTCCAAGATCCCATTCAAGTAGCACAAACGGGTAAAGCGGGTGTAGACGCCTGTGTTCAAGATCTTTTTAATCAGTTCTACGAACAATTGCAATCACACTATTATCAGTGGCAAGAACTGCCCTTTATTCATCAACGCCTTACCGGGATAGTCCAAACGAACAAAGAAAGTCCGTCTTTCTTGCAACGACTAAGAACCACCATAACCACCATAAAGAAGAGCATTACAGGTTCCACTCTAGTTTTCAATAAAGAACACTTCAACTTCTATGCGGATGACGGGGAATACTACCTGGTAGATATACTTAGCTATCAGTCTGCCAAGATTTCCGCCCCTGTTTTTGCCCTATTAAAAAGAATAAAAGAAGGACCGATTAGTCGGCAGGTAGGCAGCCAAATGTTGGGAGAGCATCTCCTACAGGATCTGATCTATCAATCCATCATAAAACCTTTATAGCCATGTATATATTTAACGACACGAAATTAACGACGCAGGATATTTACGAGATCGTTTACCGCAAACGCAAAGTTAACGTAGCAGATGATTCGACCACCCGTGTACAGCGGAGCTTCGACTTCCTGATGAAGTACGCAAAAGACAATCTGGTTTACGGTGTAAATACAGGCTTTGGCCCCATGGCTCAATACATGGTACCTAGAGAAGAAAGTCGCCAACTGCAGTTTAACCTGATCCGAAGTCACTCGGCCGGAAGTGGCGAAATTCTATCTCCCAATCTCACCAGAGCCATCCTATTGGCACGGCTAAACACATTGGCACAGGGTTACTCTGGTATCAACCCTCGTACTATCCAACTCCTCTGCGAACTCCTAAATCACGAGATCTATCCCGTTATTTATGCGCATGGTGGTGTAGGAGCAAGTGGCGATTTGGTTCAACTCTCACACGTGGCCTTAGCCCTAATTGGTGAAGGGAAAGTATGGTATGATGGTAAGATTCGAAAAACGGAGGATGTATTCTCTGTCTTGAATATCAAACCTTTAGAAATTGATCTAAGGGAAGGACTCGCGCTCATTAATGGAACAGCCGCAATGAACGGAATTGGATTTGCCAATTATTTTGCAGCCAAGAAATTGGTCGACTGGGTTTTAGTCTTCTCCTCTATGCTGTATGAAGTTCTTGGCGTTTTCAATGATTTCTATAGTACCAACCTCAACGATGCCAAGCAACACTGGGGGCAATCTCAAATCGCACGGAAATTAATAAATCGATTAAGTGGAAGTAAGCGGGTAAAGAGCAGGGCCGGCAACTACGAGTTTTTAGAAGACCAACAGGATGCAGTGCTCAAGTCTAAAATGCAGGAATACTATTCCATACGCTGTGTACCACAGATCCTTGGTCCTATCTTCGATACCCTTCGAGATTGCGAAAGAACGCTGGTCAATGAGATCAACTCCGTAAGTGATAATCCCATAATCGACTTCGAAGCACAGGAAGTGTTCCACGGAGGCAACTTCCATGGAGACTACATTTCTTTCGAAATGGATAAACTAAAGCTCTCTATCATTAAATTATCTGTATTGGTAGAGCGCCAGCTCAACTACATTTTCAATAACCGCTTGAATGGCATATTACCTCCATTCATCAACCAGGGAATCTTGGGACTGAACCTCGGCTTGCAAGGTACTCAATTCACCGCCACTTCCACCGTGGCTGAAAACAGAGCCTATGGAGGGTCCTTATACATCAATAGCATCCCTACCAACAATGACAATCAGGATGTGGTAAGCATGGGTAGTAATGCGGCGATGATGGCCCAAAAAGTGATCCACAACACCTATGAAGTACTAGCGGTATATAGTCAAGCTGTTATACACTCTATTGACTATCTGGGTATCAGTGAGGAGCTAGCCACCCCCAATCGCCGGGTGTATGATGAAATGAAACAGATCATACCGGACTGGGAGAAGGACATTCCTTATGATGATATTCTCCGAAAGATTAAAAACTACCTGTGGACAGCTAAACGCACTTATCAGCCGGATCCACCGCGCAAGGAAGTCTTGACCCATTAATCACCCTCTCAAAGCGGTTTGTTATGAAGTCTAAAGTATATGTAACAGGTATCGGGATTGTGTCTGCAATTGGTCTTGGGAAGGATGAACACATGGAGAATCTGTGGAATGGAGAGACCGGACTGAGAAGTCTCACGCATCTTTCCACCGTAAAGCAGGGCTTATTCCCTGCCGGAGAAGTTCCCTTGACCGATACAGAATTATACGACAAGATCCAAAATCTAGGGATTCGCCCAGATCATCAGTCCCGAACTCTTCTTTTGGGAACCTTAGCACTAGAAGAAGCACTGGAACAAGCCGGAGAAAATGTATTGCAAGGACGAGTGGGCTTTATTGGTGCATCTTCAGTAGGGGGGTTGCGACAGACTGAAACATACTATGAGCAATATAAACATGGCGGAGTAGAAAGCAGAAGATTTCAAACGCATGATGCAGCAGATTGTATCGAAGAGATGGCGAGAGTCTTAGGTATCGATGGCTTTGTTACCAATATCAATACGGCTTGTGCCTCTGCCACCCACGCTATCATCTTAGGAAGTCGAATGATTCGGGCAGGCCTACTAGATACTGTTATAGTAGGAGGAGCCGATGCATTAACCAAGGTCACCATCAATGGATTTGATTCATTGTTTTTATTAGCCAAAGATCAATGTCGGCCTTTTGATCGAGATCGTTCAGGTATCAACCTAGGCGAGGGAGCGGGATTCCTGGTCCTTCAATCAGACAAAAGCAGGAAGCGTTCTGGAAGCCAGGCTTTGGCCACCATCTCAGGTTTTGGGGTGAGGAATGATGCCTATCATGCCACTTCTACCTCTCCAAATGCACGCGGACTTACCGCTGCGATGTCCGAAGCTTTGCTCCTTGCAGAACTGCGACCGACAGAGATTGACTATGTCAATGCTCACGGCACAGCCACACCTAACAATGATCTTACGGAGGGTGTAGCCCTACAAAGGGTCTTCGGAGAACGGATGCCTTATTTCAGTTCAACCAAGGCGTTCACCGGGCATACTTTGGCTGCTGCTGGAGCCATCGAAGGTATATTCTCGATACTGGCTTTACAGCACCAGGTTATTCCCCCCAATCTCAACTTCGAGCATCCGATTGAGCAACATGGCTTGGTTCCTCAACAGGAATCTATCACTGCGAAGGTGGAACATACGATGAGTAATTCAATGGGCATGGGAGGATATTGTAGTACAGTTATTTTCTCCAAAATATAAAGCTATGAGATTAGCAATTAGCGCAAGTTCATGCATTAACCCTGGCGTGTTTTCGCAAACCGAAGACACGGAAGCTTCTGCAGCGGCAGACTTCCAAGTTCAGGCCGTGGACTACAAAGAACATATAGAGGCACGACAACTTCGTCGACTTTCCAAGGTAGCCAAGATGGGCATTTACAGTGCAAAGGCCTGTTTGGCAAAAACGGAGAAGCAACAGGCAGAGTCTCTGATCGTAGCCACAAATACTGGGGGATTTAGCGCTTTAGATAGCTTTATCAGTAGCATGATCGAGAAGCAGGAACAGAATCTTTCACCTGTGTATTTCCTACAATCCTTGCTGAGTGATGTTACAGGACAAATCGTCTTGTCTCTAGGGATTGAAGGCTACACAACTACCTATACCAACCGGGGCGGGGCTTTCGAAAGCAGCCTTCTAGATGCTAAGATTCTACTCGAGGAGCAACCTAATCAAACCGTTTTAGTGGGCGGTACAGACGAGCTGCCTGCCTCCTATAGCGATATCATACGTCATTCAAATTTCCTAGATACGGGAGGGCAAGAGGGACAAGCTAGCGATATCCCACTGGGTGAAAATGCCATCTTTTTTGCCTTAAATACACAGATAGAGGAAGGAGATGTAATTATCTCCGACTGCCAGAGTTATTTAGGATTAGCCCCTGAGCAAGCCAATGAAAAGCTTCAAGCTTTTCTCAGTACTAATGCAGGCGTAATTCCCGATCTGGTACTCAGTGGCTTTTATAATGAAGAACAATTTTCATCCTATTTTCCTGGATTGGAAGCAAAGAAAAATGTCGTTTTGTTTAAGCAGTACTGCGGGGAGTTCCCTACTTCGACAGCCTTTGGCGTTTGGCTGGCCGAGCAGGTGCTAAAGGGAGAGATATCTCCTGAGGCTTTGGGACTCCCCGAAACACTGTTAGCAAAAAATATACTGATCATCAATCAGTTTAGAGCAAGTAATTTTTCCTTCACTCTCTTATCCACAAATCAATAAATTATGGCACGGATCGGTATCATTACACCTCCGACAGTAGGGCATATTAATCCCTTCCTGTACATCGGTAAAGAATTGCAAGAAAAGGGTCACTCCGTGGTGTTTTTCCAATTCAATGAAGTTAAAGCCCGGATTATTTCTGCTGGATTCGACTTTCATCCGATTGGATTGGGGAAAATTCCGAGAAATGCTGTCAACTATATTCAAAAGGGACTCGGCAGCCGCCATGGTTTAGATGCGATGCGTTTTTGGTTGCGTGGTCAATTGGCTCAAATCCGTCTTTGGTTCCTGGAATTACCGGGTGCACTTGAAGAAGAAGGTGTAGACTTTGCCATCGTGGATCAAAGTGACTTCACTGGTGCTACAGTAGCCGACTATATGGGGATACCTTATGTTTCGGTGGCCGTCGGGCTCAACCTTGACTGGGAAGAAAGTATTCCTCCTTTCTTTACCAATTGGGCCTATGGGGATACCGCAGCAGCTAGAACCCGCAATCGCATGGGTATAGAAGGATTTGTGAAGGAATTTGCCCCGCTTTTCGAATGCATCAATAAGGAAAGAATCAAACACGGTTTGGAGCCTTACGACTGTAGAAGGAATTTCTATCCCGTGTCCCCTTATGCACAATTAGCCCAAATTCCGGCTTTCTTGGATTATCCTAGACAATCCTCTCCAGCCTGCTTTGAAAACGTTGGACCGATTAAGAATAAGTATCCTTCGACCTTACAGTTTCCCTATGAAAAACTGAATGGCAAGCCATTGGTATACTTCTCCCTCGGCACCATTTTAAATCTCCGAGCAGATGTATTCAATATGGTTGCCCGCGCCTTCAAGCAACTTGATGTGCAACTAGCGATCTCCCTCGGAAATAAATGCGTGGACATTAACCCAGATGATATCCCGGCTGATGCGATCGTCGTAGACTATGCACCACAGTTTGAACTTCTATCCCAAGCAAGCCTGTGCGTCACTCACGGAGGACTCAACACCGTCATGGATGCGGTATCTCAAGGTGTTCCCACCTTGGCCATACCGATCTCCTTCGATCAACCCGGCACCTCAGCCAGATTGCGGTATAGCGGCGCCGGAGACTATATCTCGGTTCAACACCTAAGCACTGAAAAAGTGTATGAAATGGCCAAGCACCTATTGGAAAACAAGCAATACAAAGAAAAAGCCGCCGAGCTCAGTACCCAATTCCAGGGACTAAATGGACGGGAGCGAACGGTGGAAATCATAGAGTCCGTCCTAGCAAAAGAATCTCAACTATTCACTAATAAATTTGCAGCAGCACATGTTTAAGATAGATAACACACCAGCAATCGAGGCTCATCGTAAAGCCTTGGAAATCACCTTTGCGCCAATGATCTTTCAGGCCGTTCGGGTCATGATCAAGAAAGGCGTTTTTGATCACCTTCGCAAAGTAGGACGAGAAGGCGCTACCTATCAGGAAGTAGCTGATGCCACGGGCATTTCCTTCTACGGCGCACGTGTACTCATGCAATCTGGCTTGAGCGCAGGCGTGATCTACGAATGCAATGAAGATCGTTTTGCTTTAACCAAGGTAGGATTCTTCCTGGTAAATGATCAAATGCCAAAGGTAAACATGGACTTCGTACACGATGTATGCTACAATGGCATGTTCTATCTTGAAGAGTGCATCGACGAGGGCAAGCCAGTAGGTTTGAAGGTATTCGGTGAATGGCCTACCATCTATAAAGGGCTTTCTTCCCTACCTCCACAGGTACAGGAAAGCTGGTTCAACTTTGACCATTATTATTCTGATATATCCTTCCCAAGAGCTATAGAATATATTGTACAAAATGATCCTGTGCACATTCTTGACATAGGAGGCAATACTGGAAAATTCTGTAAAGTAGCCTTGGAAAGATTACCCAATGTTCGATTTACGATCGCGGATCTTCCCGAACAAATTGCTTTGGCTAAAGCCAATCTAGCTGAACAGGGTGTCGACCTCTCCAGAGTTGATTTCCAACCTATCAATATCCTCGATGAAAATCAGCACCTAAGCGGCAAATTCGATGTAATCTGGATGAGTCAATTCCTAGATTGCTTTGGAGACGAGACCATTGTCAAGATCCTCACTAGATGCCGCAATCACCTAACGGAGGACGGACATGTATATGTACAAGAAGAGTTCTGGGATCGCCAGTGGCATGAAGCCGGTGCAGTAGTCTTGCAACAATTGTCCTTATACTTCACAACTATGGCTAACGGCACCAGCCAGATGTATGACTACAAGACTTTCTCTGGTTTGATCGACAGAGCAGGTTATGACATTGAGGAGATCCGAGATCGCGATGCCATCAACGTTTCCTTACTCAAGCTAAAAATTAGATCCTAATGACTTTAATGAGTCATTACTACCCACTATATGAGGTCGAGCAGTATGAGGTAAAACCTCAGGGAGGGGCCTCGATCATTCGATTGAACCCACATCATGCGGTTTATCGAGGCCACTTTCCCGCTGACCCCATCACGCCTGGCGCTTGCCTGGTTCAGATCGGCATCAACTTGATCAAAGAATACTTGCCCACTCCTATCTATAACTTGGAGATTCGGCAAGCAAAATTTTTGAAAGTTGTTCGGCCCAATGACGAGCCACTAAGGTATGACTGGATCATACAGGCTAGTAAGCCGGGAGCAGTAGTAATCCGATTTAAAGTCTGGCTAGCTGAAGAATTAGCCTCACATTTTAGCCTTGAATTAAAAAATAATATCTGATGTTTATTCCGGACATAGAGCGACAGACCGCAGCTGCGATTGAGGTATATCAAGACATACGTTTGCAAGATACTTTAGCCTACGTATCTCAATATTCCTCTTACTATCAGCGAATCTTCAAAGATCATGCTATCGACATTTCGCAGATCAAAGGTACTAGAGATCTATTCCGACTTCCCACTACATCTAAGGAAGACATCCAACGCTTTCATCAAGAACTGATCTGCGTACCCGAACATCAGATTATTGATTATTCAACTACTTCCGGAACAACTGGATCGCCCTTGGTTATTCCGATGACGGATCGTGATATTGACCGCCTGGCTTACAACGAGTATATCTCACTGTCTTGTGCAGGGGTTACATCAGCCGATAAAGTAATGCTTTGCACCACCATGGATAAACAATTCATGGCAGGTATAGCCTACTTTCTTGGTATCCGTAAGATCGGGGCCGGCTTAATCCGTGCAGGTGTTGACGCACTAAGTACACAATGGGAGAATATCTTTAGATACCAACCCACCGTACTCATAGCCGTTCCTTCCTTCATTATTCGGCTATTGGAATATGCCAAAGCCAACCAAATTGATTTTCAGCGAAGTAGTGTTCAAAAAATAATCTGTATCGGAGAGGGGATCCGTCGCTTGGATTTTTCCGATAACAATATATCCAGGAGGATTAAGAGCCAGTGGTCCGTTGAACTATTTTCTACTTATGCTGCCACGGAAATGGCAGCCGCATTCACGGAATGTAGCTGCCAACGTGGTGGTCATCATCATCCGGAACTGGTGATTGTCGAATGCCTGGATGCCGATAACCGTCCCTTACCGCCAGGGCAGGTGGGAGAGCTCACCATCACCACGCTTGGTGTAGAAGCTTTTCCATTGATACGATACAAGACCGGTGATTTGGTGTCTTTATCAAGTCCCACCTGCGCCTGCGGGAGGAACACGGTACGAGTAAGTCCGGTAATTGGCAGAAAGCAACAGCGCATTAAGCTTAAGGGTACTACCATCTACCCGCCAGCCATCGCTAATGTCTTGAATGCCAATGTCAATGTAAAAGACTATTTGATTCTGATTGAGAATGATGAACTCGGAAGTGATGCCGTTTCTGTATTCGTGGAAGCGGTAAACGAAAGCAACACGCAACATGAACTGCAAAGGGCCATTAAAGGACACCTTCGGGTGAGCCCCAAATTGGAACTAGCAAATATTGCCCAGTTGCGTAAGCGATATCAGGTGCACAAAAAAAGGAAACCTGTCAAAATCCTGGATAGAAGAAGTGCTTTACAGCAAGGCTTTTTCCAACAGGAAAGCCAGTTAGCCGTAGTCTAACAGTACCTGACCTTCGCAAGCGCATCATTCATTTTAATGACAACCAGATATTTATTTTAATGACAACTAGTAAACCCTACTTCATACTTTATGCTCACAACCAGGTGGTAGAGGGTGAAAAAAGAGCAGCCATCTATGATCTCAAGCAGGCGAGGGTATTTTATATTCCAAAAGTATTGGTGGGTATTCTAGAGGAGTTACGAGAACGCACACTGTCTGAAGTGATAGAGCTATACGCTGCAGATCAACCTGAAGCTTTGCTACAGTATATAGATTTCCTGCAAGACTATGATCTTGGATTCTATGTCGATGATCCGCAGAAATTTCCTCAGTTGTCATTGTGTTACTACTATCCGGGAACCATACAGAATGCTATTGTACTTAGTGATTTGCGTAGCTATGATCTTGGTGCAGCCTTACATGGATTGGCGGAACAAGGCTGTCGATTTCTGAATCTGTTCATCGACCTACAAGCAACCTTGGACTTTGAAAAGCTTTGGCAAGGCCTTGAGCAGGTAGCAGATAGCATCTTTGTGTCGATCCAGCTGGCGATACGAGGAGCTGAGGCCGTACCTCAAGCCTCTTTAAAGGCCTTGTATTTGCAGTATAAAAAGCTATCGAAGATCACCATCTGTGAAGCAGATGAAAGGTCAAGTGTGCAGCCAGGACTTATCCACTATAGCGAAAAGAACCTAGCCGATCTGTTGGCTCCGACTAGTGATCAATTAATACTAAATATACCCTTCTTTAGTGAAGCTATACGCTTCAATCCCTACTACTATCAAAAGGTAGTAATCGGGTGGAAAGGAGAGATAAAAAATGGCGTTAATACGCGGAAAGAGTTTGGATATATCCAATATGACTCACTAGAGCGCATCACCACGAGCACTGATTTCCAAGCTCTCTGGGAAGTAAATGCTGACCGAATCACGGAACTGCAAAATAGTGAACTGAGATACGCCCAGTTTCTAAATCAGGCGCTAGATGTAGACGCTAAAGAGGCCTTACAGATTATCAAACCCGTACTAAGTTAAAGGAGTCTGCCCCTGCTGGCATTAACTGAGACACATAAAATGTAAAAAATATGATTCTGGATCAAAAAATTGCATTGGTAACTGGTGGAGCCAAAGGAATTGGTAGAAGCATTAGCCTTGCTTTGGCGCAGAATGGCTGTGACCTTATTGTACACTACAATAGATCTACACAACACGCTGAAAGCCTCCGGGCAGAAGTAGAAATCCTGGGCAGAAAAATCTGGTTGGTACAAGCCGACTTTAGTGATATGGAAGCCATTACTGCTTTCTTCCCCAGCCAAATTGAGCCGATCCTAACAAACGAATCCCGTGAGTTAGACCTATTAGTCAATAATGCAGGGATCTATGCTTTTAATACGCATTGGCAAGTCAAGGAAGATGTCTTTGATCGATTCTTCACCATCAATGTCAAGGCCCCATTGCATCTCATGAAGGATGCCTACCGCTTTATTCGAGAAGGCGGGAAGGTGGTTAATATTTCCTCTACCACTGCTAAAACGCCCTCCGAGAAGATGGTGATCTATGGTGCCTCGAAGGCTGCCTTAGAAAACGTTACGCAATCCTTCGTCAAAGTATATAGAAAGAAAAACATCTCTGTCAACATCATTGCACCGGGCTTGATTGACACGACGGAAGATGAGAATGATACCGTCTCCAAAGTTATCAAGCAGTATATGCTGCGTAAAGCACCAGATAGTCGATTGGGCACCCCGGAAGACGTAGCCAAAGTCATTGTTTTCCTGGCTAGCGGGATGTCGGATTGGGTAAATGCCCAGCGGATAGAAGTGACGGGCGGCATCAGTTTTTAATACACAAAGTACATCATTCATAACACCTCAAATAGAAATAGTATGTCCTCGAATATTCTCAATAAGCAAACCGCGCTCTCTAAAAGAGTTTGGGAAATGATCCAAAAGAATCCAGAACGATATGTGCACTATACCTATGTACACCACGACCTGGAATCACCACGTCGGATCATTCCAGAAGTAGCCAAATATGTCCCTACTAAGCGAGTAGTAGATGTCGGTTGCGGCCTGGCAGCCTGGCTGAAAGTATTCCAAGAAGAGGGCGCTGATCGCGTATTGGGAATTGATGGAGATTACCTCAACCTGAATAAAGTCTTAATCGACAAGGAGGACATCCTGAAAACAAACCTGGAAGAGCTAGATGAGTTTCCCACTGAGGAGAAATTCGACCTGGCCATTTGCCTTGAAGTAGCAGAACATTTAAAGCCTGAGTCGGCAGAAAACCTTGTGGCTTTTCTTACCAACCTAGCAGATGCTGTACTTTTCTCCGCAGCCATCCCGCACCAAGGTGGACTAAATCACATCAATGAGCAGTGGCCAGATTATTGGCAGGCTTTATTTGAGCAAAAAGGTTTTGAATTCCACGATCTTATTCGTCCAGTCATTTGGAACGATAGCCAGATCAAATGGTGGTATCGTCAGAACATCTTCTTAATCACGCGCAAAGGAGCCTTCGACCTACCAGCAGAGGGGCCGATCCGCAACATGGTGCATCCGGAGCTTTTCTTGACCAACATGAAACATCAACAAAATGGTAACTAGAGAACTCGTACGTACCCGCGATCATTTGGTGCTGTCCCTACCACATAAAGGGCCCGCACTCATGGTAGACCAGGTCTTAGAACATGCGGCAGCCTCCGTTAAGGCAGAACTAACCGTTACTCCTGACAATATCTATGTTCGCAATGGCCAGTTTGAAACCGCCGGTTTGATCGAACATATGGCGCAAACGGTTGCCCTACACAAAGTCATAGAAGCAGAGGAAAAGGGCATACCCGCACAGAAGGGCTATTTAACTGCCATCAAATCTCTGCAGCAAGAAAAAGAGATTCCTGTTGCATCAGTGATTACGACAGAGATATTTATCCTTCTAGATCTACAAACTGCTGTGAAAGCTACCTGCATTTCACGGGTAAACAATAAAGTAGTAGGAGCAGCTGAAATGCTCTTCAAGATTCAAGCCTAAAGAGGCTAGATTCAGAGCGAGCTGAATAATTTCTTTAGGACTTATTCAGCTCGGTCTAAAACCCGGGATGATAGCCGCCATCGATGGTAATCACCTGCCCATTGACATAAGAAGAACGATCCGAAGCTAGAAAAGCCACGAGATTGGCCACTTCATCAGCGGTACCAAATCGTTTTAATGCCACGATCTCCTTGTATTGATCCTCAGGTATTTCTTCGATCATTTCCGTTTTGATGAAGCCAGGTGTGATGGTGTTGATACGCACATTTTTAGTGCCCAATTCGATCGCCAAGGACTTGGTTGCACCAAACAATCCGGATTTAGCTGCTGAATAGTTGACTTGTCCTTTCCAACCAGTGCTGCCTGACTGGGAGGACACATTGATAATGCTCCCTGATTTCTTGGTAAGCATTTTCCGCAGGACTTGTTTGGTGACATAAAAGAAGCTGTTGAGATTGGTATTGATTACCTCTTCCCATTCCTCTTCTTTCATGAAGATCATCAGGTTATCTCGGCGAACCCCTGCATTGTTTACGAGCACTTCGATAAACTTGTCTGGGTTCTCTTTAACCCATCCACCTAACTGTTCCTTGACGGCTTTGGAATCGCCAATATCAAAAGGAATGAGCTCGGCTTCTACACCAAATTCTCGGACCTCGGTAAGTGTCTGTTGAGCTCGTTCAAGATTAGAACGATAGTTGATAAGAAGGTTGAATCCTTGCTCGGCTAGCTTCAAACAGATGGCTCGGCCAATACCACGGGAACCACCTGTAACAAGTGCATAATTCGGCATGCTGTTAATCGTGTTTTGAGTTTTTATTCTCAGCCAGGGATTAGTTGGAAATGAAAATCCGGAGAGAAGCCGGAACGGGTAAGTTAAACAAAATATTTAGATATGGAAAAGCGGATAAATTGGATTAGTGTAATTGTCTTTTACGCCATTAGCTTGCTGATCGCCTGGTCGGCCCTACAATATTTTGGCAACAACATCTGGGCGGGCCTAAAGGGATTAGGACCAATGGTAGGCGCCTTGGTAGTCCTAAGTCTCTGGAGAAGAAAAAGCAGACAGTTCAGCATATGGGGAAGCCGGCCTGGTCTCAGCCTGCTAGGATTGTTGATTCCATTGAGTTTGGCCTATGTGATTGGGATCCGTCAGACTGATTTTTTTGATGATATACACATTAACGGCATAGCCATGGCCGCCCTTGGATTGACCTATGCCTTTGCCGAAGAATATGGGTGGAGAGGTTATCTGCAAGAGGAATTAATGCCCCTTGGATTAAAAGCTTCCGCCATAATTATTGGTGTACTATGGTACTTCTGGCATTTCAGCTGGATGAGATCAGGCACCAACCTAAGCAATGAACTGAGTTTTCTGGCTCTGTGCCTCTTCGGAAGTTGGGGAATGGCGGTGACCGCAGTCAAAACTCAATCGATCATATTACCGGCTTGTTTACATTTTGTATTTAACCTGTTAAGTGTTTTACAGCTCAAGAGTATTGAAGTAGCCATTCCTGTAGCATCCATAGTGGCCTGGGTATACCTGGTGCAGTACTGGGAAAAGGAAAGCCCGGAAGGCGTTCCAAGCTAAGGAATTCAGCGACTCTGTTAACCAAATTAGTTCAAGTAGAAAAACTAGTAAAATGGCACACAAGATTTTAACCTCGCTTCTAGTAAGAGGCCTACTTAGCCTATGCTTACTATCGAGCTCCTTCGCACTTTTGCAGGCCAATACAGTGCAAGTTAGCATTGAAGGCTACGTGAAGAATGTTCATGGTTTTCCGGAGGCAAATGCCTTTGTCTATATCGAAGGGACCTTTGATGAAACCGTAACAGACTCTACCGGTTATTTTGAGTTGTCTACCGAAAGTGAAATGGGCGCCATGATTATGCTCATTGCACATAAAAAGGACTACTTGGATGCCTTCGAGCCCATTACCGTGAATACTGCCCAGCTATCGGTGGAGGTAGTCTTTTCGCAAAAAATTTATGACCTCGATTTAGTCACTGTCACCGCCAAGAAGACCATAGAAAAGGAATTCATGCAAGTCCAGTCTATCCAGACGCTAGAGGCTATTCTATCCTCTTCAGATGGCAACATCCTATCATCAATGAACACCCTCCCCGGTGCACAACAGGTGGGAGAAACCGGAGAGTTATCTGTGAGAGGAGGAGCAGGACACGAAACGAGTTTCTTTGTGGACGGCATGCTATTGCGCCAATACCTTAGCAGCAGTACGCCTGGAACAGGTGGAAGAATGCGTTTTTCGGCTGATCTATTTCAATCCTTCCAGTTGAATACCGGTGGCTATTCCGCCGAATATGGACAGGCTTTGTCTTCTATCCTTTTGATGGAGACGAAGGATATGCCCACCCAATTCAATGAGGGCTTCTTCATTTCGCCATTCTTCCTTAGCTCTCAGACCAAAACATCCCTGAGTAAGACTGCTAGCTTAGAAAGTGACGTATCCTATACTAACTTCTCTTTCATTAGTAAACTACTCAAAACCGATGACCCTGATAAGTCTTTGTTTAGTGGGCCGGAAACTATTGAAGGTAATCTCTTCTTTAAGAAGAAACTAAAGGATGGGGGCTACTTCAAGAGCTTCTTATATGGCACTAAATCCAAGATCGGATTTGCCGACCGAGATATCAATCGCGAAAACGGGCAGATTCGCTATAATCTAGATAATGATAACATCTACACTACCAGTTCCTATAAGAAGCAAATCAATGGCTGGAACTTCCTTAGTGCCATTTCCTTAGGCTACGATAGAGAGGATATAGGCATTGATTCCGTAGCAAAGGCGGAGGATATTTTACATGGATCTTTCTTCACGGGCGACAAAGAGTGGACTGGACATGCGAAGGTAAAGGCCGCTAAGCAGTTTGGGAACTCCATATTATTAAACGTAGGGAGTGAATCCTTTTACTCTGATAAACGCATCACTTATCGAAGCCTAAAGGCTCACCTGCAAGAATTGATCTGGGCCTCCTATGTAGAAGGGTCGATACGCCTGAGTCGCCGTGCGAATTTATCGGTGGGTACCCGATTTGAATATTCTACCTTATTAAAAAAGAGTAGCTTCTCGCCAAGAGTTAACATGACCGTAAATCTAGGCAATAACTACACTTTGAATGTAGCGGGGGGCGAATTTTACCAAACTCCACAATACCGGTATCTTACTGTAGATCCCTCGACCTTAAAATTCCAGAAAGCCAGACATGCTATTCTTGGGTTGGAAAAGCGCTTCAGTAGAGATCAGTACCTTAAGTTTGATCTATTCCACAAGAGATACGACCAGCTGATCCGCTTCAATGGCAATGATGTTGAGAGCACCGGAAACGGCTATACCAGAGGCTTTGAAATTTTATGGAGAGATGAGGAGAGTATCCGCTCCGTCGAATACCATGTTAACTATTCCTTGACTGATACCAAAAGAAATTACCTGGACTACCCTATCGCAGCCCAACCGACTTTCGTTTCAAAACACCAAGGATCTTTGGTGGTCTATAAGAGTTTTACAAAACTCTCCACTTTAGTAGGAACAAGCTACACCTATCAATCAGGGCGGCCTTTCTACAATCCGAATCGTACTGATGCTGAGTTTTTGGCTGACCGGACAAAGGATTTTCATATTGCCAGAGTGAACATTGCTTATTCCTTCAACCTCGGAGATCATTCCGCGATCTTGGTTGTATCTCTAGATAATGTAATTGGTAACCAACAAGTGTATGGCTATGAGTACGCGGCATTAGATCCAAGTTTCCGAAGAGAAATCACCCCTTTGTATCGTCGCTTCCTTTTCGTTGGAGGATTCCTCAATCTAGGTACCAGTAAGGATAGCAAGAAGATGAAGGAGATATTACGCAACCGATAAATTGCCACGCCCTGCGCGGAGGCACCTGAAATACGGTACGACCAGCGCAACCTATATAATCGTCCATTTCCAAAATCATGGATCATGAAAAGAAATACAGCACTCATCTTATATGCATATGTATCAGCACAAGCAATTCGAAAGCTATCCGAAATTGTTCTGCCGCTCGTGCCAGCGGCAGAAGCGAAGAAGGTGTTGAACACTAAGCGGAAGGAGACAGTATTGGTTTCTTTGGCTGGTAAATACCTCCTCCGAGAGGGGCTACTACGGCTTGATCTTGATCCTAATTTGATCAAAGAAATACGGTACAATGAGCACAGGCGGCCAATTATCGAGCACGACTTCGACTTCAATATTTCTCACTCTGGAAATTTGGTCGCCTGTGCACTTAGTAAACATACCAAAATTGGGGTGGACCTAGAGCGTATCAAGCCCTATCGAGATTCTCATCTGCACGCATTCTTTGATGATAGAGAAAGAGAAATGATCCTCCAGGCTAAAGATCATCACGAAACGTTTTATGATTTATGGACCAGAAAGGAAGCTGTACTAAAAGCCGATGGTAGAGGCCTAACGCTAACTAGAAAGAAACTGCGCTTCGAAGGAAACCTGGCTGTAATTGAAAATGATGATAACTGGGAGCTCCATTCTTTAGCTATCGATGAGCGTTATGCGGCCAATCTTGCCGTCATTCCAGGCCGAATTCAGAAGTTTATCCTTGAAGAGTTTCGATTGCCAGATTGGGAGGAATAGCAGCAATACGGAGTAGGAAGAAAATTATCCAAATAGATCCACTATTTCTATGCCTTCGATGTTGTTTTCGAACCAACGTAGCGGAGACTGGATCTTGTCACCGGTACAAGTATCGCATTTAAAAAATAAATAGTAGAGTTGAAGATTATCACCAAGACGGCTTAAGAGTTTAATCAGCCTTTGTTCTCCTTCGACTTCTCGCTTGTAAAGCTTTTTTAAGCGCCAAATGTAGTAGGCTTCATCATGCGTCTCCGTAACGGTTAGCGAAACTTCATCGTCGGTATATTCAGCGAGAAACTGGCGCGCAAGGACTCCATGATGCTTAGACCAATCCCGTGGCTTACGCTTGTCTTCTTTGTGTTTAAAAGAGTCGTGGACTAAGGCGACCAGTCGCAGTCTTGCTCTTACCTCTTGAGTTATTTGCAAGCGATCAATATTGTCGAAAACATCGCGGATATGCTTGTAGACTTCCCCTTCAGGATGACCATATCTGGGCACGCCCCACAACAATCCTCTCCTGAATCCTTTATCTTGTATTATCAGTCTTTCCAGAGGAGTTTCAGGCTGTAGAACCTTATCCAGATCCACCCCCTGTAATTCCGCCCTCATTTCCTTCATTATTATAGTTAATGTCCTGTTAAACTAAATGAGCAAAATAACCATTGGTAAAGGTAAGTAGTTATTTTTGTATGCAAGGCATGGACTATGCCCCACTGTTATTTTTAAACGAAAATAAAACGAAAATATGAAAAAGTTATTTTCGACTGTATTGGCTGGCGTTTTCGGGGGGTTAATTACCCTCGGAGGAATTTATCTATTAAACGACAAGTCAGATACGGTAAATTATTCACCTACCTCTACCCCTTCTATTCAACAAGTGAAGTTCAATACTTCACCAGCAAACAACAATTCGGCAACTGCGCCTTTTGATTTTAAGACTGCGGCTGCTTTGGCAACCCCTGCGGTTGTCCATATATCGTCTCGTACAGAGGCTGATCCCAATGAATCTAACAATCCCTTCCGCTTCTTTTTTGAAGATGGTGGTGCGCCACGCGGTGGTACAGGCTCCGGTGTAATCTACTCCAGAGATGGTTACATCATTACCAATAATCACGTGGTTGATGGTGCAGATCAGGTATCTGTTACTTTGCATGATAACCGCACCTTCAAAGCAAATGTAGTCGGCACCGATAAAAAAACAGACCTGGCTGTAATCAAGATTGAAGCTGATGGTCTTCCTACTTTAAAGCCTGGCAATTCAGACGCTGCTCAAGTCGGCGAATGGGTCTTGGCGGTGGGTAACCCTTTTGACCTAACTTCCACGGTGACTGCTGGTATCATCAGTGCTAAAGGGAGAAGCATTCGAATCTTGGGTGGTGGAGACGCCATCGAAGCTTTTATCCAAACGGATGCCGCGGTGAATCCGGGTAATAGTGGAGGTGCCTTAGTTGATACTCAAGGGCGTTTGTTAGGTATAAACACCGCTATCGCAACTCGTTCAGGAAGTTACCAAGGCTATTCTTTCGCCATCCCTGTGGATTTGGTCACACGTATCGTGGATGATATCATTGAATACGGAACTTACCAAAGAGCCTACTTGGGCGTGCACATCTATGAGCTAGATGATGAAGCAGCTCAAGATTTGAACATAAACATCAGTCAAGGTGTTGTTGTAAGTGAATTAATCGACGGGGGTTCTGCTCAGTATTCTGGAATGTTGGAGCAAGATGTCATTGTAGCGATAGAAGAGCGCAAGATTAATAGTGTTCCGGACCTTCAGGAGGTAATTGGCAGAGCCAAAGTTGGAGAGGTGATTAACGTGAAAGTTCATCGAAGAGGTCAAGAAATTGACATTCCAGTCAGATTAAAGGCTTATAATGCGAATTAATGGTAATTTTTTCCCGCAAATAATGGGGTTAATTCAAAAATTATCCAGACATTTGCAACAAAGTAGAACTGATTCTAGTTTTAAGAACTATATAAAGAGACTTGTTTAAAGTTGGTTTTTCGTTTTGTTTTGATGTGTCTGTCTTGCTTCAGTGAGACAGACTTTTTTTTGTCCTGATGTGAACCCATTGCCGAATGGCAAAACACTAATTAACGACGCGCTCTATGTACCTACACCCTATCTTGGAAGGGATAGAACAATGCTTTTCGCTGTTCTATCCTAAGCTCTGTTTAGTTTGCGAAAGGAAGAAACCTGTCCGGGGAGAAATCCTTTGCTTTGCTTGCCAGCATAAGTTGCCTACAACAAATTTTCACCTCGATCCAGAAAATGCGCTAATGCAAAGATTCTGGGGTCGGCTACCGTTACAAGCTGCGGCCTCATTATTCTATTTCATTAAAGGAGGTCGCGCCCAGCAACTCATTCATCAGCTAAAGTACAATCATAAACCTGCCGTGGGAATCCAGCTTGGTCAATCCTATGGTAATCGGCTGAAAAACAGCGCATTGTTTCAGCATCTTGACTGTATAGTACCGGTGCCATTACACCCTAAAAAACAGCACCAGAGAGGTTATAATCAAAGCGAAACCTTTGCCCAAGGCCTTTCTACCAGTATGGGTATACCTTGCTATGCGCACGCCCTTGAGCGTGGCAACTTTACGCAAACTCAGACCCGTAAAGGTCGCTTAGACCGCATGAAAAATGTGATGGAAGCATTTACATTAAGAGACGGGAAGGCTTTACAGGGAAAGCATGTTTTACTAGTCGATGATGTGATTACGACAGGAGCCACCTTAGAAGCTTGTGGCATGCAATTGCTCGGCGTCAAGGACTTGACATTGAGCGTGGCAACAATCGGTTTTGCGAGTGGATAAAAATTGTGAGGCACGGCCCTGCTGGCAGCACTGCATTTCCCAGATAGCTAATTGTGACCAAGCATGGACCGTACCTAGACGCTTAACTGGCGTCGATCCAGGGATTCCCCCCGCCTTTAACTTTTGCCTGCTGCTCCTCAGGGATGGGCTTGAGTTTTTCGCTAATGGTGACAATGGAATTTTCCTTGCTACTGGCAGGAATAGTGAGCTGAATTGAGTTCATATGAGCTTTTGGCTCAAAGGTAGAGCTAATGTGAAACGGGAAAGACAGGTAAAAAGGCCATTCATATGGGGAGATATGGCCGAAAGAGGAGGCCAAATTCGTCTAAGGATATGTTTGATCAGAACTAATTAGCTTTGATCAAACATATTCTAACAGGAAGTACAGATGAATCCGGCTATAGCGGCGATCCAGCCTTATACTTCCACTAGCGTACCGATACGCTCACCTTGAACGATACCTAGCAAGTTGTTCTTGACATTGATATCGAAAACCACGATTGGAAGATTATTCTCCTGGCAAAGTGTAAAGGCGGTCATATCCATTACATTCAACCCTAGGTTGATCACTTTAGAGAATGAAATGGTGTCAAACTTAATCGCATTTGGATCCTTTTCAGGGTCTGCAGAATAAACGCCATCTACTCTGGTGCCTTTCAAAATTACATCTGCACTGATTTCGTTGGCACGTAAGGCGGCAGCTGAGTCGGTAGTGAAATAGGGACTTCCTGTGCCTGCTGAGAAGATTACAACACGCCCTTTTTCGAGGTGACGGATCGCGCGGCGCCGGATGTAGGGCTCAGCGATTTGCTTCATCTCGATCGCAGAGATCAAGCGGGTATAGACTCCCTGACCTTCCAAAGCACTTTGGAGTGCCATTCCATTAATCACGGTAGCCAACATGCCCATATAATCTCCTTGTACACGTTCGATACCAGAACTTGAGGCTTGCAACCCGCGGAAGATATTGCCTCCTCCAATTACAATCGCCACTTCCACCTCCAGGTCAATCAACTGTTTAATCTGGTCAGCATAGTGCTGTAGCATTTCCGGGGAAATACCAAACCCTTGATCCCCCATCAAGGATTCTCCACTCAGTTTGAGTAGAATTCGTTTATACTTTATAGCCATTTCCTATTTTATTTTCAATCATTGGGTGGTGGTGGGTTTAGGCTATACTGGTAGGGAGGCCCCATATAGGACGTAATTTCTCCATACCAGCTCTATCCTTATTTGGGCATAAAAAAAAGGCGAATTATCGAGTAATTCGCCTTTTTCTATACGTTTTTTTTAACCGAGCGTTACATGCTTGAAATCTGTAACGGTAAGTTCTTTATCTTTGGTCTGCAAGAAACCACTGACATTCAATGAGCTATCTTTTACGAACTGCTGATTGAGCAATGTTTTCTCTTTGAAGAATTTGTTTAGTTTACCCATCGCAATTCTTTCAACCAGATTTTCTGGTTTTCCTTCATTACGGGCAACTTCTTTACCGATCTCAATTTCTTTCTCGATGATGCTTTGATCTACACCATCTTTATCAACTGCTACTGGGTGCATAGCAGCCACTTGCATCGCTACATCACGACCAGCGTCGTAGAAGCTTTCATCTCCTTTGTTCAAGCCCACTAGAACAGCAGCTTTGTTACCCATGTGGATATAAGGAGCTACTTGCTCAGCCTCTAGCTTTTCGTAAGCCGCCAATTCGATTTTCTCACCAATCACACCTACTTGCTCAATTACTTTCTCTCCAATGGTGATTCCCTCAAATCCAAGACCTAACAAGCCATCACGATCAGCTGGCAGATTGCTCAAGGCGATATCAGCAAATTGTTGAGTCAACTTAACGAAGTCATCATTCTTAGCTACGAAATCAGTTTCACAGCTCAACTTAACAATAACTCCTTTTTTATGGTCATCAGAAACTACGGCGATAACAACACCCTCATTCGCTTCTCTATCGGCTCTTTTATCAGAGAGTTTTTGTCCTTTTTTACGTAGAATCTCGATTGCTTTATCATAATCTCCTTCAGCCTCAGTTAGTGCTTTTTTGCAGTCCATCATACCCGCACCGGTAGCGTCCCGCAATTTTTTCACGTCGGCAGCAGAAATTTTTACACTCATTTTGATTTGATATTATGATGTTGTGATAAAAGAAATATTTCGGTAAGGCCTATACCGTCCCCTACACAATACTTCAAAACATTTCAAAAAGTTCAGGGCTTCAATTAGCCTTTAGCCGTAGCTTCTTTCTCTGCTTTAGCTTGCTTGCGATCTTCCAATCCCTGACGGATAGCAGAAACCATATATTCTGTGATAATGGCGACAGATTTAGAAGCATCGTCATTAGCAGGAATTGGGAAGTCAACCTGATTAGGATCAGAGTTGGTATCGACTACACCGAAAGTGCGCAATCCTAATTTGTGTGCCTCAGCCACTGCAATGTGCTCGTGGTGGATATCCACGATAAAGATCGCAGAAGGCAAACGATTAAGGTTGGCAATACCCCCCAATACTTTATCTAGCTTTGATAATTCACGAGTCAAAGTCAATCGTTCCTTCTTGGTAACGTTAGACAAAGTACCATCTTGAAGCATACGCTCGATGTTCTGCATTTTCTTAACAGAACGACGGATGGTGGAGAAGTTGGTCATCATACCTCCCAACCAACGTTCGGTTACGAAAGGCATTCCGACACTGCGTGCAGCAGTAGCAACAATATCACGAGCTTGCTTTTTAGTAGCAACAAACATGATCTTCTTACCAGACTTGGCCAAGCCGTATAAAGCTTTAGCTGCATTGTCCATGCATTCCATTGTCCGGTTAATATCTATAATGTGGATACCTTTACGCTCCATGAAAATATAAGGAGACATTTTAGGGTTCCACTTTTTCTTCAAGTGGCCAAAGTGTACCCCAGCATCCAATAACTCTTTATAGGTAGGCTTTTCCATTGTCAAATTTTAAAAGGTGATGAACCTCTAAACAGGTAATTCATCAAATTGAAAAATAGATTAACGCTTACTGAACTGGAAGCTCTTTCTTGCTTTGGGCTTACCGTATTTCTTACGTTCAACCACACGAGCATCTCTAGTCAAGTACTTCTTCTCTTTCAAAGGCTTACGGAAGTCTTCGTTCAGTTTGACAAGCGCACGAGAAATCGCCATACGCACTGCCTCAGCTTGGCCCTTAAAGCCACCGCCAGTTACATTAACTTTTAGGTCGTAAATATTTTCTACCTCAACAGTATTGAAAGGATCTACGATCTTGAATTGAATATGTGCTTGTGGGAAGTAATCCTTCCAGTCACGACCGTTTACTGTGATCTTACCATTTCCTTTGGTAAGGTAAACCCGTGCGACCGAAGCTTTACGTCTCCCTATAGCATTAATCATTTCCATGGTCTAAACAGATTTATTCAAACCGACGCTGGGTCGGATAATGATTGATTAAAATTTAAAATCTTCTGGTTTCTGCGCGTGATGAGGATGCTCATCTCCAGCATAAACAAAAAGTTTTTTGATCATTGCTCTTCCTAGTTTATTCTTAGGAAGCATGCCTTTCACAGCATTTTCGATGATTGCGTATGGCTTTTTGGCCATCATGTTTTTCGCAACGGTGCGTTTCTGACCGCCTGGGTGACCAGAGTAAGTGATATACTCTTTCTGGTCCCATTTGGCACCAGTAAATCTTACCTTATCGGCATTGATTACAATCACATAATCACCAGCATCGAAATGCGGAGTATAGGAAGCTTTGTGTTTTCCACGAAGTACGGTAGCAATACGAGTGCAAAGGCGGCCAACAACCTCTCCTTCGGCATCAATGACGTACCACTTACGCTCAACAGAATCCTTGTTCTCCGACTTTGTTTTGTAGCTCAAAGTATCCACTGCTCGTCCTTTTTAAAGGTGATAGAATAAAAACGTTCTCAGAATTTTTTTTGGTTAGCGTTCTAGCTAGAAAAATTGCGCCCAGCGGAAGCAAAGTTTTTAGCTAAAAAGGCAACTCCAAAACACAAAAATTGTCAGAGAACCTATAAACAATTATGCCCTCTTTTTCCAAAGGCGGCACAAAGGTAATTTTCTTTACCACAATAACCAAGCTTTTTTCAAAAAAAACTCTAGGCGAAAACTCATAAATGCCTGATAAACAGTAAAAATTTCGCACAGAAATTTTGTCACCCCTTATTTTAGGCCTTTTTGCGGTTTGCAAAATTATAGTTCTATCTCCCTCTAGTTATACTCTAACCAACTCGTAGCTGTGCATGCCTTATCCACCGCCTCGAAAGCATCGGGGAAGTCATGATTGACAAATTCGCCCGCCGGCACTTCAAATTGCTGGTATTCTACCCAAGGACCATGTCCTAGCGGTTGCACTTCCACCGTGTAAGTCACCGTCTCCGAAGCATCGTGATAGAGAAAGAGCTTCCGTTCGTCATAAAAGCCGATTAAATAGGGATCTGAATACTCGCCGGCCTGAACAGGGGTATCCATCCAAGGGCCTCCCTTACCGGAAGGTTTGCCCAGCTTCCAAAGGTCATCGATTGTCCCTACCCATACCGCTGCTTGATTATCTGCAGAGCGGATCAAGTGCGTACCAGCCTCTGCATCCGCAGAAATGCCTGTCATGACTAGGAGGCCGCGGTAGGAGGCATAATCGTGAATGCGATAATTATGCGTAGCAATCGGACGAATCTTGGCGAAGCCATCCGCATTTTCGGCGGGTAGTTCGTAAAAGGTACCATGACAGCTGAATAGGTCCCGCTCGGTAGCTACCTCCCGACAGATGCGCAACTGGGCGGATTCTATGAGCGGCGTATAGGCTTCCGATTGCTTGGGCAAACGCCATCTTCTTCCATTAATATCCGTAATTAATATAGACGAAGGCTCTACTTTCACTACTTGTTCCGGGATGGCAAATTTTTCTCGTATAAAGGCTTCTGTTTCGGGATCCGTTTTCGGGATCAACTGTAATTTCTCGTCTAGCTCGTAATAAGCAGTGGTTGCGTTCCCTTCCGGGGAAAAGTTTTGGGTAGCTACCCCCAGTGCTCTGCGATCCTCCCCTAAGCCATACAGTAGCCCTCCCATGACCTGTCGTTCCCCCAAGGTCGCTAGTCCATTGAAGATAGCATCCGTTGTATTTGGCCTTGCATCTTCGGCAGAAAAGTTGAAGGCGAGACTGAGGGTTGCTGCGGTATTGCTCTTGGCACGTATCCATTCGCCTGCTAGGCTGGGGTCAATTGTCAGGTTTAGGCTTTGGCCGGCGGGGATTTGGACGCGCTGCCATTCTTGCCATTGCGCATCTCCTTTGGAATCTACTTCTAAAAGCAGTTCCACCGCTCGCTTGGAATGATTTTTCACCCAAGCCTGACGCTGAGGCCATCCGGCTAGTAAGAAAGGCATAGAATAGGTATCCGCGTCGACCGTTTCTTCCATCCAAACTGCGCCAGCTGCAGTCGCTGGTCCTAGGTCATCAGGCGTATCCAAACTTGTAAACCAAAGGTTTGAATTCGATTGTCCCGGACCTTCAATCCCGCCTTTCTGTGGGCGTTTATTTAGGAATTCCTTTTGCGCCGAATCATCACAGCCAAAAACCAACTGGTCCCTCCAACGGGTAAAATCTCCGATCACCTTCAGGTAGGCGGAGCGAGGGCGAATACCACGTGTATTTCCACGAGTAAAACTGGCCGGAAAGGACCAAAACATACCGTGCATGGTCATTAAATAGTCAGGGGCCTCCGCAGTTCCGACATTTCTGATTCGTGGCCATTCTGTGTTCCATCCGTGCGCGCCGTCGTAACTGTTACTCGCCTTTGGCAAGCGGAAAAAAGACCAATCCCCCTCACTCCTTACCCCGACCAGTACCGACTTATGATCCCAACCGGTTACCCAGATGGGGTCTGTGGCTGGATTGGGGTTGCCATGAATTCCGCCAGGTCCGGTCACCTCCACAAATTGAGAACGCCGAATCGTTTTCCACTCTTGACCGTCCCATTCTGCCAATACTCCTGATTCCACATCAAACTGCGTCCGCGATTCCGGTGAATTTTCCCCATTATTGGAATACACCAAAACGCCTTGCCCGGAATACAGCCCTTTGCCATGCGCCCCTAATAGCCCCGCATAACCTTCAGCTGTTTTGCCTGGTTTGTAATCCAATCGCTTCCCTTTCTCATGACCATCCTTATAGATGGTCTGCACCTCCAAACTCTTCGCATCTACGCTGTAGAAGCCCTCTTCCATGGTAGCATAGTAGATCTTTTCGGCTGGAGCATCGAGGTGGCGCGCATTGCCCGTATGTCGGCCCTGCATGATTTCGTAGGGAATGGTTCGTACCTTTCCTTTCTGGTCAATGGCATAAGGCCCGATGAACAATTGCTGGCTTTCGGAATGGATCATTCGATTGGCAGGGGTACCCCCGATACTTTCAGGTCTTATAATTTGCTGAAGGTCCGGCGTTATCTCATACAGCTTATCGGAAGATCCAGTCGGGAAGTGTGGCGCGTAAGTGATCACCCAGAGGCGATCTGCCCAAGGAACAACGGCCCCCGTTCCACATTCTCCTTCCTGATTGTAATAGGCTAAATGCGGGTAGATTCCGCTTACCTGGATCGGTAGATCTTGCTTGGCTTGATTTGTGCTACGGCAGGCACCTAATCCTAGGAGTATTAGGACTAGTATAGTTGGTTTTTTCATGTTTTGAAGATATCTAAAATTGGGATGGCTCTGTCAATATATTGAGGTAATTTTGATTGATCAATCCGAGCTTGAATTACCCCAACTCGTCTTAACATGTCAGCTATAGTCGAAGGCACTATCCTATAGTGCTTCCCAGACACCCATGAAATGACCGGCACTACCTCCGATGACAAACAGGTGCCAGATGGCATGGTAGTACTTGATGCTTGAACGCGCATAAAAATACACGCCCACGGTGTAAGAAATTCCTCCAAAAATGATCCAATAGAGACTGCTGCTCGGCATCTGATCTAGCATCGGGGGTAAGGTAAAGATGGCCATCCACCCCATACCCAGATACAATGCCAAGGAGAACCACTCCCACTTATCGAAGAAAAACAGTTTATAGAAAATCCCAAACACCACTAGACCCCATAGGATAGCCAGATAGGTATAGCCCTGCGCATTTGGGAGGTAGATCAATAAAAAGGGAGTATGCGTACCTGCGATCAAGAAATAAATACAAATGTGGTCTATTTTTCGCAGCAGATATTTGCTCCGTTCATCCCGTGCACTGTGATAGATGGTAGAGCTTGAATACACCGCCAGTAGGGAAAGCATAAATACCAACACCCCCCAGAACTGGGCTGTCACCCCTTGCGCCCGGTATAAAATAAAGGGCGTGAGTAATACACCTAGTAAGAGTCCCAATGCGTGGGTAAGTACATTGGCTTTTTCATCAGGATCCAGGGGTGGCCGTTTGCTTTTCCCTGGCTTTACAGTCCTTTCCACCATTCCAGTCGTTCTCGGTTACTTTTTGAAAGATCATATACCACTCCATTAATGATCATCAAACGATTAACATTTTTCTCTTGCAAAATCAAAGCAGGATGTTGGCCCGGAAGGATTCGATCTTCCTTTTTCTCTTTGGCGGATACTACCTTCAATGGAATACGTGCCAGCATTTCTCTTGAAGGCATGGTCTCCATACGTACAGTGGTGTAGCCTTTTTGCCACAGATCAGCAATCTTAAGTGACTTCAAAGCTTTCCAGTCTGATACTAGCTTGGGGTATATCTTGCCCGGAACAAGCCTTTTACCTCGCGCAGGAATGGATTCGTAGGCAAAGAAGGTGGACAGATCCCCCATGTCTTGGATATATGCATCAAAGTAATAGGGAATCGGTGTATCTCCTCCTACATCTCTACGTCTGATACCTACATCAACGGTGTACCAGTTGCCATTATTTTCCACTTGGACTTCGCGCAAAACGACATCGTGGAAGGCATTACTATTGTTGTACGGAATTTTATCGTAAGCTTCAAGAGGGTAATCTCCCACCTGATCTTCAGCAATTCCATTGAGTGCCGTCAGAATGGCAATGAAATTGAGCTTTCGCAATTCTTGCTTCTCCAAATCTCCTTTTAATCCCCCCGTTTCAATTAGGATAGTACTAGTACCCCATTTTTGAATATTATCTCCGAAGGCGCGTGGTTCGAAAGCATCATTATAACGTCCTACCTTACCCGGAATGTACTGCTGAAGCACAGCATTCATTTCTCCAATCATCCGCATCGATAGCTCTCGAGTCGGATTCACCTCTTTTTCATAATTGTAGGCGGGAGCGAGGAAAGAAATGGCGGCCGTATGTGGGTTATTACCAGCGGCATAGTAACGGCTTTGATCATGCAAGTTAAATCCCCAATCCGCATCTAGCTTGTCTCGCATCTCCTTAAGGATTCGAGATTCTGGGCATTCCAGACGTAGCGCATCGCGATTCAGGTCGATTCCCAGTGCATTGCGGCGTTGGAAACGCTCAGCACCATCTGGATTTAGCATAGGAATAAAGACAATCTTTAATTCCTTAAGCAGCCTATCTCTCATTTCATTGAGCGCATCATCAGCTACTAGGAAATTGAAGATATCGAATAGTGCCATGGTAGCGGTAGGTTCATCTCCATGCATTTGAGACCATAAGAGTACGGTCTTGTCTCCGCTGCCCACACTTACGGAATAAATCGCTCTACCTTCAATTGACTGTCCTTGTTGTTCTACGGAGAAGGGACGTTTTAGCCCTTGGATAATGGGTTCGATATCTCGGTGCTTAAAGCGGCGATGGGTAATCTTCTTTTCCTTGTAAGCGCTGTAGCTACTGGCTAGTTTTTGGTGATCAAAGGTGATGGGCTGTGCACAGGCCATCGTTTGTAGGAGGAAATAACAGCTTAGCAGCTGGAGGATGATTCGCATGTTTTTGCTCCAAAAATAGCCTTTTTCGATAGGATCAATCTCCTGTTCTACTTTTTTATGCTAAACACTCAAGCCGCAGGGACTCTGACTTGTCAAGGGAGGAAGCTCCACTACTTTTCTTGCCTTGCAGCACGAAAACGATAAAGTAATACGAGAAGGATAAGTACGCCCCCTGCTCCTACAGCTAGATAATAAGGATCTCTTCCAAACAATTGGTGATCCTTGGTTTGCAAAGGGAAAGTATCTCCAAGGATCATCAAGTGTGCCCAATAGCTGGGGGTCGTAAAAGTTGGCGGTGCATTTTCAAGGTATTCCAGTTTGGCTTCCTGTAGTAAAACATCAATAGAAGTTCCCGGATTTTTTTTGGCCTTTTGATAGAAGGACAAAAGGATATCCTTGGTTGAATAATCGGAGGCTTCCCAAAGTGTGGCCAGTAAGCGATCACAGCCGGCATAAGTAAAAGCACGAGCTAAACTCCTAACCCCCTCCCCTCTTTGCAGAGCCCCAAAGCCAGTATTACAAGCACTGAGAACTGCCAGATCTGCTCCGATTTGCATATTGTAAACATCTGATGCCTTGAGCATAAAATCAATAGAGTCTTGGGCACGGGAAAAGATCAGCGCAGAATTCAAAGGGTATTCGTCATCCACCAGGGCGTGCATCGCCAAATGTAGAATCCGATATTGTTCTGCTTGTTCTAAAAAAGTAGCCTTGGTAGCTTCTCGATTGACCCAGGTCTGCCCGCCCAGAATTTTGGCGGCGGCTAGCACCTCGTCATCGGAATACTTAAGTCGACCCATTTCCCTATTCTCTCCTTCTAACCTTTCCAAACCTGTGCCTTTGAGGCCTTTCAGCGTGAAATCATCGTATTCCAAGCCAAAGCCCGCAAATCCAGAACGAGCTCTTCTGACCCCAAGGCGAGTCCGTCGGTCAGCAAAAGCCAACTGATTCGAATAGCTGTAACTCAAAGCATATTTCCGTAGTAAATATGGAGCTCTTCTTGCCTGTAGTCCCTGCTTGCTAGGTTCTGTCAACAGAAGTTCGAATGGGAATTGTAACAATAATTCATCCGGAATGATTTTCAATCGCTTCAGGTCTCCTACGGTCTCCAAATAAGCTAAGGGCTGAGATAATAACTGCTGGTAAAGAGCATAGGACAGCTGCGAAAACTGAGCCTCTACTTCTCCCGGATCAGCTTGCTGCACGATCTCCCGAAAAGCTTGAATACTTGCCTCAAAATCGCGGTCCTTCTCCAGCTCGAAATAGCGAAACTGGTTCTTGGTCATCAAAAAGATTAGGAGGGTGTTTTCTCCTACAAAGTATTCAATCAGCGCACTTTTATTATCCAACTTTTGCTGTAATGCCTTGATGGGAATAGGTTCGATAAAACTATACTTAAGGGCATAGTACCGAGGGTAGTCAGATTCCAATGTGTTCACCATTTCTTCGTAGGCACGTCTTAGGCGAAACAAGCTGTCGGGGCCTGTGGCCAGGATGGGATCACTAGGACTTGCTGCCAAGATTTGGGCTTCCAAATTATAATAGGCTTTCTTGAGTTGACGCTCCCTTCGAAGCATGGCTGAGGGAATCCCCGCAAAGGATTTGGCCTGCTCATTTTGTAAACCTTCCAAGAGGACAAGAGATTTATTCTTAGCGGCCAGTTGGTAAGCCCTTTCCAGGGCTATTTGATCGCCCGTTTTTTCATACGCATCAAGATAGCTTAGAACTGCTTTTTCATATACCTCCTTCATATCTTCCTGTAATATGTATTTGGAAGCACCGTCGGACAGGCCTTGGCGAATCTGATTGAATAGGGTGTCAATTTTTTCATAGGCTTCGAGGGCTGCTGCTAAGGCCTGATTATCACCAGAGCGATTAGCCATTTCCCGATAGGCTGTTGCTTTTTGACCTAAGGTTTGCGCCAGATAATACCGGTTGGCAACCATTCTGTTTTTAATGATCGGGTTGGCGTAGAGGGATAAATCACGAGCATCTTCGATCAACTCAGCAATTCCTAATTGGTAATTTTCAAGCCCAGCGGTGAGATTCTGCTGCAATACATCTACATCTCCTAAGTTCTCATAAGTGTTTGCAACATGCTCATTCAAATTGGTCTTTTTGAGCGCTTGTTTCAAATCCAGCGCGAGGCGGTAGTAGTATGCGGCACTGTTTAATTCTCCACTTCTTTTCTCCAGCGTTCCTAACTGATCATAATTCTTAGCCAGTAAATCCTGATAATTACTATCTCTACTAATTTGAATAGAAGCCTGAAGGTAGTTTCTACTCTCGTTAAATCTCCCATAATCCAAGCTAATGGTGCTTAGATTTTGATAGACCTCAGCTCGACGGCGCGACTCAAAATACCCTGTCAGCGGAAGCAATAAGCGTAGCGCTTCGTTGAACCTTGCTTCTGCTTCTGCAGTCTTGCCTTGTAGTCGGAGCACGATGCCATAGGTATTGAGAAAATCCGCCTGGCTATAAGAATCTAATTCAATTTCAGATTGATAAATAGATTCGGCTTGTTGAAGATATCTTTCGGCACTGACATGATCATTCACCTTATGCAGCAAATACCCCCACTCTTGATATACGGCAGCTTCCTCCCCTGGAATCCGATCTTCTAAGCCTGCATAAATATTGCCCGATCTTCGAAATGCCTCGATACCTGCATAATATTCTTCTAGCGAAGTATTTACAAGGCCTATCATATAGTGTATATAGGCCGTTTCAGCGTGCAATTCTCCCCAGCAATTCTCATAAGCAGGAAGAACCTCCTCCTGAAATTTCTCTAGAGCAAAACTCAGACTATCATGGTAGTAAAGGCATACTGCTTTGAGGTAGAAATGCTGGCCCGAAAGGGCACAACTAGCTTCATCAAGGGCCAACTGCTGCTCTGTAGAGACTAGGAAGTTATAAGCCTCTAAATAGGCGTCTTGCGCCCGTAAGCTGTAGACCGAATCGATGGTGATCGTCAACAAGGAGTCTACAGGGGATTGGGACTGGGAATAGGATGCGGAAGCCAATAGCAACACCCAGCAAAATAATAGTAGCTTTTTCATACGAAAAGTGTAAAATGCAGGTGAAGTCGGGAGAGCAAGCCACAAATCTATTGGAGGGTGAATAGAAGCCTTTTGAACTCCAAAGTTTGACTCTTTCTCGAAGTTCAAAAGGCCCTAGAGTTTCGGCTTATTGCTTAACAAGCTTTTTCATTACGCTTCCGGTAGATCCATGAATCTTCAACAAATATACACCTTGCGGCAAATTTGTAGCTACTTGTAGATCAATCAACTGTGATCCAGCATCCAATCTTTGTTCGCTTTCTTGAATCAATTTCCCGGTTGAACTTAGAATTTGCAGGTTTACAGGGCCAGCTTCCTGAAGCTCTAAAGCTATGCGGAAGTGTCCACTTGTCGGATTGGGGAAAACACCTTGCACGAAGGATTTGCTTGAAAACACCAGGCTTTTCCCCCGATCTTCCGGCGATCCACCCGAGCAATTTTCCGTGAATGCCGTTACAGCACCTGGTCCATCCAAGATGCCACTGGTCAATAACTTTTGACCTAAGTCGGGATTTTCCTTGACCCCATCCAGGATAGCACACTTGACCTCTTGATAGTCGAAAGGAGCAAGGGTGGCTAATAAACCGGCCACATAGCTCACAAATGGAACAGCTTGAGAAGTCCCACTCTTGATTGCCCAGGTAGACCCCATGTAGGTGGAAAGGATCTCTACACCAGGTGCAGCCAAGTCTACTGTGGTTAGACCCGTATTCGAAAAATCTGCCAATTGTCCTTCACAATCCGCAGCAGCTACCGATATGATATTGTCTAGTTCGAAGCTAGCTGGGTAGGTGGCTCGTTCGAGAATATCATTGTCCTCCTGTTCATTTCCAGCCGCTGCCACAAATAATACATTATTTAATCTGGCCACATCAATAACTTCTCTCAATGGAGGGTTATTGCTTGGAACAGCACCGCCCGGAATTTGATAACCAAAACTACATCCAACAATATTGGCACCAGCGTTTACAGCATGATCTATACTGCGGATTACATCACCTAAACTTCCAGTCCCTTCTTGATCAAAAGCCCGGTAGAACTTCAAGTTAGTCTGAACCTCTGGCCCTAATAGATTTTCCAATGCTACAATACCCCCCGTATGGATACCGTGTCCATTTTGATCATTAGGAATGTCGTCCCACTCAAAAATGTCTCCGCCAACATCATTCAAATCAACAAATGGATCAAAGTAGGAAGTATGGTGCAAAATCGGATATTCTATTCCAGAAAAGGGACCACCAGCATCGACAATGGCTATTTCCGCTTGATATCCTGCATCTTGGCCTGCGGAATTTGGAAGACTTTTAGGACGGATATTAAAAACAGATTGTTCGCAGGGATATAGGGGGTCAGGTACCTGTACTTGGAAATCTGGATTATTCATGATGTAGTCCAAGTCGAGGATCACGTCAAGTCCAACGGACTTCACCTTGGGTTTACCCTTTGCATTTTGCACCACCTCATGTATATCACTGAAGGGATTGAAGATAGAAAAATTAACCACCCATAGTCTCATGCCAGAAGGGTTAGACATCCAAAGTTCATCTGCATGATACAAACTAATTAAATGATTAATATCATTGGTAGTTGCGTTGTCAGTAAACTTAATTAGCAGATGGTTGCTATGGTGATCATTTTGGGCTTGTATCCCACCAAAATTAAGAAGAAAGAAAAATAGGAGAAGTGTTGTAACAGTTGTCTTGTACATGTTGTCTTTGTTTGTAATGGAAATAGGGAGTACAACTATTATAAATCAGGCGGGAGGGAAACGTGACACCCCAAGATAAAAAAAACATGTCTCCTAGCTCGGAGACATGCTCTGAATTTAAGACAACTGTAAAAAATGAGTACTTCGTGCTCCATAGGAAACACGATTGTTCTCCCTCTTATAAGCCAGGAATAAGGAATCGTGACAAGAAAGGCAGACTTAATATTTGATTTTGCTATACGGCAAGAAAAGCAAGCCTGAGACTATGTACTGTGTAACATAAACTCATTCAACTCTACCTTACCACTAAGCTCTCATCAGTCAAAAATATTTTTCACTTTTCCCTGTCACGTTTGGCACATGGTAGATTTATAATAGATGTAAAGTCTAGAAATAGGCCCTGGAATACTGCTTTAGACAACTGTAATAATGAAACACATGCACCTTAAGCTCCATACCTTTGTTGCCGGTAAGAATGAGGTAGAAATCAGTATCTTGCAATTTATTTTTTTGAATGAATCCAAGATTATTGGAACGATTCAAACCGGACTAAAACAATGCAAATCGAAAGCTAATGGGATTGCTGCAAGGGTTTTTGAAGCCTTGCAACAAAGGTTCTCAGATGATCAAATGTACCAGACAAAGGAACTCTGGGAAGCCACCGATCAGCTGGTGCGCAAGGAAGTTAAGATGCATAACCAATTAGTATTCAACAATTTCAACTTAAGCGCTGAAGAGTTTGAGCAAATGCTCAGTGCGCTACAAAAGGGAGATGAGGCTCTCTTTGAGCAGGTGTTCCTCAGTCA
>CAJXPD010000052.1 GCA_913057785.1 uncultured Lewinella sp.
CTTGGGGAATCCGACTTACTGGATACCGTTTTGCTTACCGTGGATTGGCCCGTTTCTCTTCTCCTGATTGCTGGCCTGAACTACTATTATTATCTTCAGTTTGAACAAGCTCATCAATATTCCTATGATCCTTCCATTTCCGATCGACTGGAACAAGATGGATCAAAAGTTTTGCTCAAAGTACCAGGGGGATATGAACAGACAAACCAGGAAGATGTGCGTATCATATTTCTCCAAAACGAGCTTAGCTGCATTGTAGATAAGGATGACAATAGAAGATGGTCAGATTTGTCCTTATCGGCTCTAGAGAAGAAGTTTCAACTCGAACCTGCTCAGTATTTTCGGTTAAATCGGAAGCTATTAGTGCATAAGACGGCGATTAAGGGATATCGAAAGATTAATGGGCATCGGCTAGAATTAGAGTTATATTTTGGAACCGCTGTCCAAACCATAGTGAGCAAGAACAAAGCTGCCCGTTTTAAAACTTGGTGGCACAAGCCCCTACTGCAATCCTAAAGTTTCGGCTTTACCCCTCAAATCTTTCGCTTTCGCCCATTAAGCAAGCACTGATCGAATGTATTGTCAAGGGATTGGACCATTTTGTGAATGACACCAATCTCTTTGTCCATGTTTAGTTTTAAGTCTACACTGTTCACCCTATTTGGATTGTTGCTTTTCGGGTTTTCTAATTTGGAGGCCCAATCAAATGAGGTATTGCATCAAATAGCTGCTCAATATCAATCGACCTATAATGTTCCAGGACTAGCCATAGCACTGGTTCGCTCAGATACCTTTTTTCTCGGTGTCAGTGGGACTAAGCAAATAGAAAAGGAAATACCAATTGATGAACAAACGCCCTTTCATATTGGGTCTAATTCCAAAGCTTTTACTGCCTTTCTAGCTGCCTATTTAGTAGAACGAGACTTGGTAAGTTGGTCGGATAAACTGATGAAAGTGGTTCCAGAACTCAATCAACCCACTTATGCTGCCTACAATGAGGTGACCCTAGAGCATTTATTGGCTCATCGATCCGGGCTTGCTCCATTTGAGTCTAGTTCCAGCAAAGAATTTCGGGCTTTACCTAAGAACCTAGGAGAGCTGGAGAACTCACGTTTAAGATTTGCGCAAGTCGCTTTGTCCTTTCCACCAGATTTTGGAGAAGGGACGCATGTATATTCGAATGCTGGTTATGTCCTAGCTGCTCTGATGCTAGAACGAGCCACCTCTTCTACTTTTGAGGACTTATTGTTGGAGCTGGGACAGCAGTTGAAACTTAATTTTCACTTTGGATTCCCAAACGATGAAGCTGGTCTCAATATGTTGGGGCATCGAAAGCGGTGGGTTGGTCGAAGCTATCGATCCTTAGCGCCCAATAACAGGCATGCTGTTCCATCCTATTTTGCGCCTGCCGGAGATCTAGCCATTAACCTAGATGACTTAGCTATTTGGGTACAATTTCACCTAAGAGGGCTCTCTGGAGAGAATATTTTTTTGAAACCAGAATCCTACGAGAAGTTGCACTATGGCCTGCCTGATTATGGTTTGGGTTGGTACAATGGAAAGATCGGTGCTGGACCAGAACGATTTAGCTACCATGGTGGAAGCTTGGGAACATTCTCCTCTGCTATAATGCTTAGTGCAGAACGAAATACAGGCATAGTTATCTTGGTGAATGCCGAAAGTAAGCATGTCGGACGGCTAAAGGAAAAGCTTCGGGTTGAACTTTGGGATAGATTTGGTCAACCTTCTAAATGATGGCTTCATGCCCCAAGAGGTACTCCCTAACAAGATTCTTACAGTCTCCTACAAAACATATCTAAACTAGATATTCAGTTGGTGTTAATGCTCAGTAAAACACCTATTTAGAATTTATATAAAATAGTAGGTTTTAAATTTTTAAGCAGTTGATAGTTAATTGTTTATTTCTTGGTTTATAATGGGTTAACATACTTTACTTTGCTTTAAGCTTGATTTAAGATTGGCATAATGGTAGGTAGGTAATTTCATCACGTTAATAGACTTATTCCTAACATTCCTAATCTACTCATTCAAGACATTATGAAAAGATTTCTGTCTACTCTTTTTGTTCTCGCCCTCGTTGTGGCTGCGGCAAAAGCCCAGACCATATTCTCAGAGGAGATCGAATTACCTGATGATTATGTTCCGCTTCAGGTAGTAATGCCTCCTTCTCCTTTGACACTTCAGGTTTTGTTTGTGGGTGGCCACGATATTGTTCAAACGACAAAGACTTATGGTAATCCCGCAGGACGAAACATCGCCAAAGAAAACCACGACTTTATAGGATTCACACCTGACCGTACAGGCGAATCTTTGGGATGGATTTCTGTGAACCATGAAATGATTTACCGTGATGACAAGATTGGTGACGGTGGTGGAATGACAGTATTCCGTGTTGATAGAGACCCTATCACTGGATTATTGAAAATCCTTGATCAGCGTTTGGATGACGGCCGTACTGGCGAGTTCTTCAACGTTGACTTTGTAAACACTGTTGGAGAAACGGGGATGAACTGTGGTGGTATCAGCTCTACTTTCGACGGACGTATCTGGACTGCAGAAGAATGGTTCCGGACCAGCAATAGTTCCATCTGGAACGGCTCTCAAGGTGCTGGTATCGGTCGTAACGCTCCAATTATGCCAGTAAACAACGACGGGAACCAAGGTGTACGTGACACTTCTGACTACGTTATCGATTCGGACATTGAAGGATGGGATGGCCAAACACTTGCTAAGTACCAAAACTTCAACTACATGGTTGAGATCGATCCTCGGCAAGCCGTAGCTATCCGTAAGCAGTACAACTGGGGACGTATGGGCTGGGAAGGCGGTGCGATTGCCAATGACAATCGCTCTGTATACCTAGGACCTGACGCTACACCAGGTTTCTGGATGAAATTCGTTGCTGATCGTCCCGGTGACTTCACTGAAGGTACCATGTATGTGTACAAGCACGATTCTGATGACAAATGGATTCCTATCGCACATAGCGTAGAAAACATGTTGAACTTGCAGGATAGAGCTATTGAAGCGGGTGGTACCATGTACAATCGCCCAGAATGGGTAGCTCACGATCCTTCTACCAACTTGATCTATTGGACTGAGACTGGCCGTGACTTCCCAGGTGGAAGATGGGCTGACGAGTCTGCTGAAGGTGCTGTTCATGACCCCGCACACATCGCTAGAGCTCAAGCTCAAGGTTTGGACTCTCCAAATGACGAAGCATACCGGGATACTTACGGACGTATCTGGGTATTCGACACGAACGCCAACACGAACGCTGTATTGTTGGAAGGTGGTCCAGATTGGGATAATGCTGATTCTCCCCCTGCAAGCGCTTACTTCGGAAAGCACCTTTCTAACCCTGATGGATTGAGTGTAATGCAAATCGACGGTCAAAGCTTCTTGGTTATTCAGGAAGATTTGAACGGTACTTCTTACGGTCGCATGCCAGCTGGTGTCAGCAATCGTACTTGTGAATTGTATTTATTGAACCTGGCTATTGAAGATCCAACTATCGAAGACCTTATCCGTTTGACGGCAGTGCCAAGAGGTGCGGAAGTTACCGGTGCTGTAGCCACTGCTGACGGAAAGTCTCTGTTGGTTAACTCGCAGCACCCAAGTTCTGAGAATGAGTTCCCATGGAACCACTCTTTGACCTTTGCTATTCACGGGTTTGATCGTGTGACAGTTGAAGATTTAGCTGATAGCAATCCATTTAATGTGAATCCTGATGAGTTGAAAGCGGGAAATGGTGCCGAAGCTGCCGAGGCTGCTTTCACGGTATTCCCTAATCCAACTACTCGTACATTGTTCTTCAACAGAACTACGGACGTAGCGGTATACGACATCAGAGGAAAGCGTTTACACGTTGCTCAAAACGTAAGTGAACTAGACGTGTCTAATCTTCCTAAGGGTATGTACTTCGTACAAAATGCTCAAGGAGAGATGATTCAAGTGGCTGTTCAATAAGAACAAATTCTACTAACTAGGTATAAAGTGTAAGTGTGGAGTAGCATCTTTTTAGGATGCTACTCCCCAATTATGACACATCTCTAATTAGGCTACAATCATGAAAAAAAAGACATTGCTATTTTCTACTTTACTTCTTCTTTTCATAGGGATTAGTTTTCTGAATTTCTCTACTATCAAGCACAGTCAGAGCCTTGAAATGGTGGAGCAGCAATTCCAGACAGGGCTTACAGCACTCCAAATTCAAATTGCGACTTATCATCAATTGGCTAAGCAAGTTGCAGCCTCACCTACCTACCTACCACAACTCCAGGAAGCTCACTTAGAAACACGTCTTAGTTTCAAAAGAATCGAGTTTTTATTGGAATACCTCGATCACCCTAGCATTAAGAGACAATTGAACGGAGCTCCACTGCCGAGCACGGAACCGAAAGTTTCAGAGATCAATGTGCTGGAACCGATCGGTCTACAAGTGTTAGATGAAATTGTATTTGCTGAAGATCCCTTAGCCCACGTGGAGGAAATCGTGCGATTAACGGACTTGCTAGGTAAGGGCTATCAAGGGATCTATAACTACCAATATAATATTCCCATAAATCACCGACATATATTTGAGAGCATCCGTTTTGAACTCATTCGCATCATAAGCTTAGGGCTGACGGGCTTTGATACCCCAGGGTCATCGAATGCCATTCCTGAGGCCAGGGTTGCCATGGAAAGTATTCATAACGCTTACCTGGCTTATCATCCGATTATTAAAAAGAAGAACGAAGCAGTGGATGCCAGAATTATAAAATCCTTTGAATCTGGCATTGCCTATTTGGGGAAACATAAAGATTTTGATTCATTTGATCGCCTGCACTTTCTCACCACCTATATTGATCCCTTATTCAAGGACATCTTACAGGCACATAAAAGCTCTGGTATCGAGACGATTTCAGAGGTGAATTCTATGCCACAGCCGATCAATTATGATGCTAAGAGCATTTTTGATGAGGGACTTTTAAATCCTAGTTTCTATGCGGGATTTAACCTCGAGGAAGCTAAGAAGAAAAAGCGGGTGGAGCTCGGTAAACTTCTGTTTTTTGATCCCATTCTATCAGGAAATAATGAACGATCATGCGCTTCCTGTCATAAACCGGAAATGGCTTTCACGGACGGCCTTACAACCAGTCTGGCGGCAAACGGCGAGGAGCATATACTTAGAAATTCTCCAACCATCATCAATTCTGTTTTTGCAGAAAAGTACTTCTATGATCTTCGAGAGGAATTTTTGGAGCGTCAGATGAAGCACGTTGTGCTTGATGCGCTTGAATTTGATACAGACTTCTTTGAGATCACGGAAAAGTTGCAAAAAAGTGCCGAATACCAGAAGCGCTTCAAAAAGGCCTATCCCAGCTATGAAATATCAAAGTGGTCTATCTCAAATGCTCTATCTGCCTATGTGGCTAGTTTAGTCTCCTACAATAGCCCATTTGATCAATATATCCAAGGGGACAAAGAAGCCATAAGCCCAGCCGCCATTCGGGGCTTCAACTTGTTTACGGGGAAAGGTGCTTGTGCTACCTGCCATTTCATGCCTACATTTAGCGGCTTGGTACCGCCGCGCTTTCGGGAGTCTGAATCAGAGGTTTTGGGTGTTCCTCATTCGCCAGATACAGTCCAGCTAGCTTTAGATGGAGATCCTGGTCGCGCCGCCAATGGTCGCGCCTTAGACGAAACCGAATTCTATCTTTTCTCCTTCAAAACGCCGACGCTCAGGAACATTGCATTGACTGCTCCATACATGCACAATGGAGTATATCAGTCCTTGGAAGAGGTTATGGACTTCTATAACAAGGGCGGAGGAGCTGGAATGGGATTGGAGGTGCCTTATCAGACCTTACCTGATACGCCTTTAAATCTTTCCAAGTCAGAAATTTCAGATATGATCAGTTTTATGGAAACACTAACTGATACTACCGGATTGACAAGTAAGCCCAGGGTACTTCCAAAGTTTGAACAAGAACTACAATGGAATAAACGAGCCATTGGTGGGACGTATTAGACTCAATATCTGATCACTCCCCGTAAGAGAAATCTACTATTGTTTCACATAACGTTCCCCATTAACATCTGATTCATGCTGAAAAAATTCCTTTCCACCATTATCTTCTTGATGCTGCTCAGCTTTGGGGCGCTTAAGGCTCAAGGTAAGTTCTGCTTCCAGGGAGCTTCCATCAAGGCCCAAAGTGGCTTGCCAGGACTTGTGTATCAAGATACGGCCCTCAACTCACCTGAAATTATACGTTTCAGTACTCGACCATTGGTAAGTCCTTATCAATACCTAGTGACGGATACGAATAACATCATCGTAATGGTCAGCCCATCCAACTCTATTAATATCTCCGGGTTAACTGCGGGGAGCTATCGGGTTTGGTCTTTTTCCTTTATTGGTGAGATAACTGCTGAAGTGGGGCAAGACGCCAGTGCTGTGCAATTGGCAGCCTTTTGTAGTGGTCTTTCTCGAAACTTCATTCCTTTTGTTATCAATAGCCATGAGCCAGACAATGGTAATGGTGACGGCGGTAATGGTGGTGACAATGGAATGAGTAATGGGTCTGGCCCAGACCCTGATGTAGTGATTAGTTACGGATCGCTATTGGAAGCTATTGAGCGCAACAGCTTACTGCAGATTTTAGAACGTGGAGTCGAGAATGCAGGATTGGAAGCTGCTTTAGCTGGCGAAGACCCATTGACTGTCTTTGCTCCTGTAAATAATGCCTTTGCTGCTTTGGATGCAGCCGATTTGGTAGCCCTATTCGATTTACCAACGACAGCCCTCAGAACAACCATACTAAATCATGCGGTGGCAGGTTCTTATTCCGCTGCGGATCTCTTCAACGGACAAGTATTGACTGCTTTAACCGGTAATTCGTTGTCCGTCATGATTAATGATGAGGGTGTATTTGTAGGTGGAGCGAAGGTCATACAAACGGATATCGGAGCCGTAAACGGCATTGTCCACTTAGTACAAAACATTGTGGAATCTATTGCACCATAGGCTCCGGAATTAACGAGCCAACCTCTTTTACTTTTGTTTCAACAATTAAAGGATGTCGAAAAGTGTGATCACTTAAGGACATCCTTTTTCTTTTGAGGCGGATTTGTACCCCCAATCTGAAGGCTTTTTTCCGTTCATTTCCCGGACTTTCCTGGATATTGAGCGGAAAAGATACCTGATGAAGCAAAGTTTTATTATCCCGTTACTCCTTATTCTTTGGTGCTGTGACCTATCAGCTACGACCTACTACTTTCACCCCTCTGGAAATGATCATAATCCGGGTACTTCGATGTTGAGGCCACTGAAAAGCCTGGAGAAGGCTTCAAGCCTTAGACTGCAAGCAGGAGACTCCATTCTGTTAGCAGCGAATCAAGTATTCATGGGGAGTTTGCGGCTGAGTGGAGTGCTTGGCACCCTAGAGAATCCGATTGTTATTACGACCTACCGACCTGGTCCGAGTACCGGTCTGGAGGCCGCAGAAATCAAGGCTGACGGCCATGCTAATGGTGTCCTTATCCTGAATTCCTCTCATGTAAAACTAAGTGACATCAAGATCCAAGCAGACGGAGGAGGACTTTCTCAACAAGAGGACCAGAATGTAAATATGCGTTGTGCGGTATTGATCACAGTCGATCAGGAAGGTACTTACGAGGGTATTCATTTAGAGGAACTTTGTGTGTCCAATGTGTTTTTTGAAGATGACGGTTTTCAGCGGGGAGCTAAAGAGGTGCGAACGGCTAATGGAACCCAACGGTATGGCTGGGGAATAAGGGTACTTAATCGTACGCCCGAGGCTTTAATTAGGGACATTAACATTAGTCATTGTCAGGTAGAAAACGTTGCACATACTGGGATCAAATTTACGGGCAGAAATAGAAGCATACAATCCATCCGGATCGAAAACTGCGAAGTAAGGCGCACAGGTGGTCCAGGCATCCAAATGTCAGGTGTGAAAGAAGGCAAGATTAGCCAGAATCTAGTTAGCCATAGCGGAAGCAAAGATGATTCCAGAAAATGGGGTAGGGGAAGTGGCCTATGGACTTGGAATTCTGCAGATATCATCATTGAACGGAATCGATTTGAATGGGCTAACGGACCTGGGGACTCGGCAGGTTGTCACATAGACTTTAATTGCGAGAACGTGATCGTCCAATACAATATAAGCAGCCACAATGCTGGAGGGTTTTGCGAGATCTTAGGAAACAACCACAATTGCGCCTACCGCTACAATATCAGCTACAACGATGGATTCCGAGTGAAGGGAGAAAATGGTGCTTTTCAGGAGGGAAAGATCTTTTGGCTTAGTGGGTATGTAGGGCGAAAGAAAAAGAGAAGTGGTCCTTTCAATAGCTATTTTTACAACAACACCATCATTGTAGATTCTACTATCACTGCTAAATTTGCGATCGACCGGGCTGCGGATGGACTCCTGATTATGAATAATATTTTCTTCATTGCGGGAAAAGGACAATGGGTACTGGGCGATCAATATAAACCAGATAAGAGCGGCCCAGCGGAGATTCGAAGATCAGTATTTACGAATAACCTTTTTCTGCATGCAGACGTATGGCCAAAAGATGCGTGGGTGCAGCCTGACGACAAAATCATTGGAGAAATTCACTGGCCAGTTAGCAAGTCTGAAGATATCTACAATTGGCTTCCTGTAAACCTTGAGGTGATCAAAGGGAAAGGACTACCAGTGCCAAGAATCCCTGGAGATACAATTGGTCTGAAAGTTGGATTAGCTGTGAAGCATGACATTTTGGGACAAACGATCGGTAAAACACCAAGTATTGGTGCCATCGGAGTGGAAAGCTCTTCAAAATGAAATAGACTAATCTACCAATTACTCAAAATGCTGACCATTGATCACAAAAGGGGTGTCAAGTACTCATGCCCCCTTTGATCTCCTCAGAATTCCCTGCTATTTGGCTTCACAATAAGTGAATACCAAATGAAAACTTTCCATCTTCTAAGTGGCCCTTGGCCATGGTATGTGGCAGGCCCATTAATGGGGTGCACTATTCCTTTACTGTTGTTTTGGGGAAATAGAATGCTTGGTGCCTCCTCCAGTCTAAAACATCTTTGCGCCTTAGTACCCTCCAAGGCTGAGTACTTTCAGTATGATGTTCGCAAAGGGTATTGGAATTTGACTTTTGTCTTTGGAGTATGCATAGGTGCAGCCCTTTGCTATCGATACTTCTATGAGACAGAACAAGTTATGATTGCAGCTTCCACTATGGCTGATCTTCAGCTTCTTGGCTTATCTGATTTTCGAGGACTTATGCCAGAAGAAATTTTTGGTCAAAATCAATATCAGCAGCCTAGATTCTGGAGCTTCACGCTGTTAGGAGGATTGTTTTTGGGTTTTGGCGTCCGCTACGCTGGCGGCTGTACCTCTGGCCATGGCTTTATGGGGCTGTCGCAAATGAGTAAGGCTTCCTTTCTTGCCGTCATGGCATTCTTTGCTGGCGGAATGTTCTTCACCTTCTTTCTCTTACCTTATTTTCTAATCTAAAACATCCCTCATGAAGTACTTAAAGTTTATGTTAATCGGCCTGTATTTCGGGGCCTTGATCGTCAAGTCCGAAGCCTTGAGCTGGTTTCGTATTCAAGAGATGTTTCGACTACAGTCATTTCATATGTTCGGGATATTTGGATCAGCGGTACTAGTAGGTGGTGTCACCGTTATGCTAACCAAACGTTATCACTTGCCCACCATCTCTGGCGAAACCATATTGATTGAGAAGAAGCCTTTACAGCCAACAGCTCATATTATCGGTGGGGTTCTTTTTGGTTTTGGCTGGGTCTTGACTGGGCTATGCATAGCTCCCATTTTTGCACTCTTGGGAGTCGGTGCTGTGGCGGCTATCCCCATCTTTTTTGGTGCTTTACTTGGAGTGTATCTGTACGGCCACCTGCAGCATAAATTACCTCATTAAGGTAAGAAAGTGCCGATGGATTGGGACAAATATCAAACTCAGTAGACTAATAGATAGTGGAAACTAAGAACCCTAAAAAAACAAAACCCATGATCAATGAAAACCTCAATCCACTTTCCTTCGTAGAAGAAAGGAAAAAGGAAGAAACGATGCTCGATAAGGAAAAACTAATATCCGCTCTGATTGCAATTGCTTGCCTCACCTTCTTTCCTCTAGTGTACATCATCGGAAGGAGTCTTGTGCTGTGGTTCGGATAAATCACCTTACAGACTAAGAAAACAGGAGGAGCACTAATTGGAAGATTTTCGTTTCAGGAAGTATTCATCTTTTCTAGCCTTACCATTGACCTTACCATCGGTCCAGGCCTCTAATTCATCTTTATTCTGGAGTTCATACCCAACTTCTTGTGGATAGTCGTGCTCCGGATTCTTGAATACCCAACGGTTATTCTCCACTTCAGTGGCGGTAAACAAGGTGGGAGCAGAGTTGTTAATGATTGCGATGTAGGCCCAATGCGGTCCCAACTTACGGATGCTGATGTTTTCAACCAGCACCGTGTCTCCTCCGCGGATCCAAAAGCCTTCGCCTTGCAGATAGTCAGCTGTTCTCTTTTCCCACCTTTCAATGAAAGTGCCACCACCCAAAGGGCCTTCCCAATGGCCAATAAGACCATCAAATGGAGTTGTAGCATTGGATATGGTAGCTTTCTTAGTAGCACAGGTAGATAGGAAGCCGGTAGCCATCAGGAGAATTGCGAATTGTAATACGGTCGTTTTATTCATAGGAACAAAGCTATTGACGAAATCCAAAGGGAAATTGTACAAAAGCGACATTAATTAAGAGCCAGTGAATTGTTCATTTAATTCATTTTGTTGCAAGAAGAACTGGCGAGGGCTTTGACCAGCAAAGCGCTTAAAGTCACGATTAAAATGCGCTTGGTCAAAATACCCGGCAGCTAAACTGACGTCAGTGAGCGTGGAGAATGGCTGATGCTGTACCAGGCGAATGGCTTTTTGTAATCGAGCAATCCTGGCTAGCGTTTTGGGCTTTGTGCCGGTCACTTCTAGAAACTTTCTTTGAAAATGTCGCGGACTGATTTTGTACGAGCGAATGATGTCTTTAATATCACCAATTCCTCCATTCTGTGAAATGATATCACTTACATGTACAATTAATGGATCGGGTCTGGAACATTTAGCCAATTGTCTCAGGAGGAATGCCTCGATGATGTGGACCGCAGAAGAGATACTAGGAGCTTCATTTACTTGTTCTTCCAGTTCTTGACCACTTCTGCCAAAAAGGTCTAGCAAACTTATTTGCTGCGCTTGAAATTCTTTCGGCGATAGCGAAACAAAGGGAAAAAGTCCATACGGGCGAAATCGAACGGCAATAATTTTAGCGTCGGCCGAGGGGATCAAGTCCAAGTACTGATGAAGTTGTCCATACAAGAAACTTCTGGCTTGTGCACGTTCTACACCTTGATCTTTTTGCAAGAATCGACCACCCAAGTGAAAAATCACTTCCATTTGTCCATCTGGCAGTATCCGTTCAATCTTAGGAGCATACTGTCCAATCGGCACGCGATCTTCCAAAGTCCAAAAACAATTCACATAGGACCGGAGTGCTGGTATCGGTTGAAATTCTTGGTATTGCATCAAGCCATAAGTTAGCTTAATTTTGGCTACGCCAGAAGAAAAAATTGAAGGATTAAAGTATTACACCTAGATCAAATCATAATGAAGGATAGTCCTGAATCACAACAGAAATTCGTGGATTTCGCTATTGCGCACATGAACGAGGATCATCGAAAGGATATGAGAGATATGATCAAAGCCTTTTTGAGTGTTAATTGGGTCACAGATGCAGAGATGCTAGGTTTTGAGGCAGAGGAGATCAAACTAAGAGGTTATGGCGAGCAAGGACAAGCTGAGATGTTCACTCTGCCCTTTGACACGCCATTAAAGAACGTTCGAGAACTCCGGCCTAGGCTAGTCGAAATGGTGAAAAAGGCTAGAGAAATCTTGCAGACTGATTAAACAGCTTCTTAGCTAAGAATGTCATGAACCACATGTCCATGTACATCTGTTAAACGGAATCGCCTACCTTGATACTTAAAGGTTAGTTGCTCATGATTAATGCCCATTAAGTGCATTAGTGTTGCTTGAAAGTCATGAACATGCACCGGATTCTCCAGGATGTTATAACCAAAATCATCTGTCCGTCCATAGGTCATACCCGCCTTTACACCTGCCCCCGCCATCCACATCGTAAAGCATCTTGGATGATGATCTCGCCCGTAACTCTCTCCGGTCAATTTACCTTGAGAATAGACCGTGCGACCGAATTCCCCTCCCCAAATCACCAGCGTATCTTCTAGTAGTCCTCTTTCTTTTAAATCCGTTATTAGTGCAGCAGTGGCTTGATCGGTGCTTTTAGCCTGATGTCTTAGACCACCATTAAGATAGGTGTGCTGATCCCAACCTTGGTGATACAGTTGTACGAATCGCACATTTTTTTCCAGTAGTTTTCGGGCTAGCAAGCAGTTGGCTGCGAAGGTGCCGGGATCACGACTATCTGGACCGTAGCGCTCGAAGATGTAATCTGGCTCATTGGATAAATCTGTTACTTCAGGTACGGCGGTTTGCATCCGGTAAGCCATTTCGTATTGTGCAATGCGGTTGTCCACTTCCGGATCGTTGTAAGCATCTCGTTGGAATTGGTTCAGCTTCTTTAAGTAGTTCAACATCGCTCTTCGGTCCATCCCATCGTATCCTTCTGGATTGTTGAGGTAAAGCACTGGATCTTTCCCTGATCTAAATTGTACCCCCTGATGACGAGTAGGCAGGAAGCCATTGCCCCAGAGGCGGGCATACAAGGGTTGTCCCCCTGCATTTTTCGAAACCAGCACAATGAAAGTCGGTAAGTTCTCATTCAGAGATCCCAATCCATAGCTAACCCAGGCCCCAATTGAAGGTCGACCAGCTATTTGGTTACCAGATTGGAAGAAAGTAATGGCGGGGTCATGATTAATGGCTTCCGTATACATGGTTTTGATAAAGCAAAGATCATCTACAACCTTGGCCGTGTGTGGTAGTAGTTCGCTAACCCATGCCCCAGACTTGCCATGTCTTTGGAACTCGAAGGCGGAAGCTGCCATCGGGAGAGCCGTCTGCCCGGCGCTCATCCCCGTTAATCTTTGGCCCTTGCGAACGGAGTCCGGTAGATTCTGGCCGTGTACTGCTCGTAATTCTGGCTTGTAATCAAACAAGTCCATTTGCGAAGGCCCACCACTCATGAACAGATAGACAATTCGCTTGGCTTTTGGGAAGAAATTTGGGAAACTCAACGGACTAGGTACCACTTCAGAAGATGCTGGTGATTGAAGCTGCTGAGCCAAGAGTTGACCACCCCCGACTATAGATCCTAAGGCCATGGCACCTAGGCCCATGGAAGTCTTGGTAAGGAAATTCCTTCGTGATTGCTTTTCTTCTATATTGAATAAGTCTCGGTTCATGGCTTTTATCTTTTTATTACGCTTGCATCAGCATTAATGATGGTGCTAGCGACCACTGCATTAGCAGCTAATAAAGCGGGAGATACAGATGCATCCAGTTGAAAGTCGCCAGCTTGCAGCCAGCCGGCAGTTTTATCTGCATCTGCTTTGAATTTTGCAATTTCTTGTTGCTGTAGTTGTAATAAAACCTCCAACTCATCTTGGGTTGGCGCTCTGCCGGAAAGGCTCCTAAAGGCATTAGCAATGGCTATCTTAGGTTCGCTGGCTTTGCTGATCTTTTGTCCCAGTACTTTGGCGGCTTCTAGGAAGATCGGATCATTTAGTAACACCAATGCCTGCAAAGGAGTGCTGGTTTTTTGCCTCCGCACCGTGCAATTCGCACGACTTGGAGCATCAAAGGTGGCTTGAGTAGGATGAGGGATAGTGCGCTTCCAGAAAGTATAAAGACTCCTACGATACAGTTTCTCCCCCTTGTCTGTCTGATATCGGGAACCGTTGATTCGCCAGAGACCGTCGGGTTGATAGGGCTTGACGCTAGGGCCTCCGATTCGGTCTGACAAAAGGCCACTAGCGGCCAAAGCATTGTCTCTGAGCATTTCAGCTGTTAAGCGCATACTTGGCCCTCGAGATAAATAAATGTTCTCTGGATCTTTTTCTCTTTGTACGCTACTGGCCTTAGAACTTTGGCGATAGGTCGAGGACATTACAATCAGCTTTACCAAGGCCTTAGTGTCCCATCCTGATTCTATAAATTGGACAGCTAGCCAGTCCAATAAGGCAGGATGAGAGGGAAGCTGACCTTGGTTGCCAAAATCTTCTGCCGTAGCCACCAATCCTCTACCGAAAAACTGCTGCCAAATTCGATTTACTAGCACTCTGGCTGTGGTAGGATGTGCTGGATCAAGTAACCATTGAGCAAGGCCTAAGCGATTTTTGGGCAAGTCGGGAGAGAAGGGAAGTAGCCTTTCCGGGGTGTTCGGGAAAACTTGATCCGAGGGACTATCATATAATCCTCGGGCTAGGATAAAGGTCGGCCGAGGTACCTCCATCTCTCTGATTACCATAATCTCCTTGATGGTGTCCATCACCTGGTTGTATTGTCTGCGGGAAGCCTCCAACTCTGCTAGCAGACCTTGACGTTCTTTTCCTTGAGAAAACCTGTAATGCTCTTCGTAAAGCTCAACTAGGTCTGTGGATGAGTTTGGGAGTGGTGCCGAGGCGAGTGCTTTCACCTCCAGCTCGCTTAGCTGTCCTTCAAAGACTTTAATATCATCAACTATGGTTCCAGCAGCGCCAATTCCTCTCCATCTGGCACCAATTTGTAATCCTGGCTCTTGCGATTTGGGCATGCCAAACAATATACTTTTGTACAGGTGATCACTGGTCACTTCTGTGACTTGTTCTTCACCGTTCAGAAAAAATCGTAGTCCATTTGCTGTGGAGGAACCATCGTAGGTCAGGCTAAGGTGAATCCACTGATCTCTAGGAACTTTATTGCTGTATTCTATGATAGCATTGTAAGGCTCCGTACGAGCCATTAGAACTTCAAAGCGATTATCCTTTAATGCCAGGTGGTACCCTCGAAAATTATATAAGGCAGCTCCAATGCCCTTATGGAATATAACGCCATTCTCTAATTCGGCGGGTATCTTAGCCCATAGGCTGACGCTAAATGGGGTAGCCCGATCAAATACCCCTGCAGGTCCCAGGTCTAACCAGGCGTCACCATCCAACTGTAGACCATTATCTGCTTTGCCTTCGACTATATCCGCCCTTATCTCCCCTTTGACATGTTGTTGTTTCATGACCCCAACTTGATAGGGAGGGAGCTTATTCTGAATGCGCTGCCCGTCAAAATCAAAATGAGCTTGTAAAGGCGTTTGAACTAGGGTTTCCTTTCTTTGCTGTGCCTCGAACCAAGCTTCAAATTGTTGGAGCTTGCTTTCATCCATTGTAGCCAAGGCATTCCGCTTGTCCTGAACTTCGCGAAGCTGTTCTGCCAAAAGACTATCCGTCTGATTCGATTTGAGTAATAAGGTGGGAACCGGCATAGCATTGTCCCAGCTGATTTGCCCTGCTTCTTGTACATTGTTGAAAAAGCTGAACAACTGGTAGTAATTCTCCTGCGAAATAGGATCGTATTTGTGGTCATGACAGCGTGCACATTCTAAGGTTAGACCCATGAAAGCAGCACCCAATGTGTTGGTTCTATCCGCCACGTATTCCACCCGGAACTCTTCTGGAACAATTCCGCCCTCCATATTTTGCTGATGGTTTCGGTTAAAACCGGTGGCAAGAATGCTTTCATCCGTAGCATCTGGAAGTAGGTCTCCTGCTAACTGCCAAGTGATAAATTGATTGAACGGCATGTTTTCATTGAAAGCCTTGATTACCCAATCTCGCCAAGGAGACATATCACGATAGCGGTCAACCGTATATCCATGGGTGTCGGCAAAGCGTGCCACGTCCATCCAATCAGTTGCCATGCGCTCGCCAAAATGTGGAGAAGCCAATAGCTCATCAACCCATGCTTCGTATTGTTCATCGCTTACCTCATCTTCAATTTTGGCAGTTGGCAAAATTTCATCGGGTGGGAGCCCTGTCAAATCAAGACTTACTCGTCTTCGCAACACTTCTGCCTCGGCTTGCGGAGAAACGGGCAAGGATTGTTCTTTCAACTGATTAAAGATGAAGTGATCTATTTCGTTCCGAACCCATTGTTTGTCTTCAACCACAGGGACCTCAGGTCGGCTAGGAGGAGTAAATGCCCAATGAGGTTTATAAGCGGCTCCTTCCTTTATCCATCTAATGAGAATTGCCTTTTCTCTGGGAGTTAAGTGAAGCTCTGAAGCCGGAGGAGGCATCATCAAATCCTCTGATACAGTGGTGATGCGATGAAAGACTTCACTATTGCGTAGGCTCTTAGGGGCGATAGCTACTTTGTCGGGATGATCTGGGAGTGGAGCATAGGCCGCCTCCGCCTCGTCTAATCGTAAGCCAGCTTCTCTTTTGGCCTGATCTGGTCCATGACAGGCAAAGCAGCGATCACTTAAAATGGGTTTGATGTGAATGTTGAAATCCAATTCAGCTGGGAGCCCTACTAATTCTGCTTCAATATCTTCAGGAATAGAAGTTTGGCAGGAACTCAAGAGTAGAAACGCTATAAATAGCAGGGTAAAACTCAGAATAGATTGGATAGTACATGCTTCCTTATCAATGGCGAGTGACATAGCTACGACTTTATACTAGAAGACCTGTAGCGAAAGATCTCCTTAACTTGTTTAGAGTAATTCGTTCTACTCCTAAAGATCGGAATTTTTTCCTTACCCTTTGGACAGACGTTCACTATTTAGATCGATCCGCAAGGGCTTTTGTTTAAGATACCGGCTAAAGTAGGAAATCCTCCAAGAGATTCTCTTGGAGGATTTCTAATTAGGATGTTTAAGCTTTGTCAAATTCCCTTCGAGCTATATTATACAACCAGTAACAAATGCCGATGATGACAATGAGACCAGCGTAACTTCCCAGCGGTTGATCTAAGAGGGCTAGGATATTCGTATCCTGGTAAATGGCAATTGGAATGGCAAGTATAATCCCAATCAAGGCCTCGCCGGTAATAAGACCAGAAGCAAATAGAAGACCAGAATTATTACTCTTCTCTTTGGCTGCTTCAAGATCACCCGATTTTTGCGCCGCATTTCTCGCCTGATAACGAGTAACCAACCATGCTATTATACCGCCAACCATAATGGCACTATCTAACTCAAATGGAAGATACAACCCTACTGCTACAGCCAATACAGGAATTCGAAAATCACTCTTCCTCGCCGCCTGGTATTGATCCGCTAAGATGATCAACACTCCAATTCCCATGCCGATGTATACCATGTTCCAAGGCAAGCCTCCCTGGAAGATACCTACAGCCACACTTTCCATCAAGGCAGCCTGTGGAGCCGGAAGCGTATCGCTACCAATACCGTAGGCAGAATTCAATAGTTGAAGTACCAAGGGAAGGGACAAGGCTGCAGCAAATACACCTACCATCTGCATGATCTGTTGATTCCTCGGAGTGGCACCCAGTATATTCCCTGACTTTAGATCCTGCATATTATCCCCAGCAATGGCCGCCGCACAACAAACCACGGCACCAATCATGATGGCTGCAGCTGGTCCTTTTTCAGCTCCACTACCCAACAAGGCCAGAAGGATTAAGGCTGCGGTTAAGATCGTAGCTATGGTTACTCCAGAGATTGGATTATTAGAACTACCCACTAGACCTGCCATATAACCTGCCACGGCTGAAAAGAGGAATCCTGCAATAACCATCAAGACAGCCATTAAGGCGGAAATGGGAACATTTTCTATCTCTCTTAAATATATAATGAAAACGGGCACAATCATGGCTCCAATGGCAATGATTACCCATGACATGGGCGTATCTAATTCGGTTCGCAGTACCTTGCCCTGCTCCTTCGCACCTTTCAAGGCTGCCATTCCACTTTTTACTGCATAGCCAATGGCATTGCGCAAATTGATTAAAGCCCAAAGCCCTCCAACAACCATGGCCCCCACGCCGAGATAGCGAATTTGGCTATTCCATATTTCACCGCCAATTTGGGTCGCCGTTCCATCAGGGGCTCCATTTATGGCAATAAAGGCGGGAATGGCGACCCACCAACTTATCACACCTCCTAAAAATACCAGGACAGCTATTCTTAACCCGACGATATAGCCTACAGCTATCAAAGCGGGTGAGAGGTTTACACCTACATACAGATAGGCCTTGTTACCGGCTAAGGTGGCAGCTTCGGCTAAGCCGTGCCATAATTTGAGGCCACCTTCTGCTAGCTTAATCACAGCTCCAGCAATACTACCCCAAATCAAGTATTTAACTGTATCTCCTCCTTTTTCCCCAGTCTTCAGTACTTCAGCAGTGGCTACCCCTTCTGGAAATTGTAGCTTCTGTCTAACGATCAAAGCTGAGCGCAGAGGTACTGTAAACAGCACACCAAGCACACCACCACAGAGTGAAATTAGGGCCGTTTCCAAATAACTAAAAGAAGTCCAATAGTCCATTATGATCAATGCCGGTATGGTGAAAATCACACCCGCGGCAAGGGATTCTCCGGCCGAAGCGGACGTCTGGACAATATTATTCTCGAGGATATTGCTGTTCTTAAACAGCTTGAGAATGGCCATGGAAAGCACAGCGGCTGGAATACTTGCGGACACCGTCATTCCCGCAAAAAGTCCTAGATAGGCGTTGGCTCCGGAAAGGATAACAGAGAGTACCGCACCTAGTATAAAGGCCTTTACGGTAATCTCTGGTAGTTTAATCTCTGGCCCAATATAGGGCTTTTGGTCTTCGTTGCTCATAAACAAGGTTTTATCGATTAGTAGGTGCTCAGCAGGCTGGGCAAAGTTGTGTTGGCTCAACAGGCTGCTCGTCTTAAAGGTAATTCTTAGGCTTCAATCTTCCAACTCTGCATCTAGAATGTCCAACTGCTCTGTATTGCCCTTCTGCAAACTAAAACTAGTAATCCTCCCTTGATTTACATAGTAGGTGACTAGGACTAAAACGCCAATCCCAACTAAATTTTGATAGTATAGGTGCAAGGTGAAACAAAACACCAGGAACCCTAAAGCTATCGCAAAACCTTGATAGGGTCTACTGATGCTCCAAAATCCCAGACTCAGAAAAACGACCGGAAAGAAGATGACATTAATCAAACTCAAGACGTCAATTTCCTCACTGTATAACAGCAGAAACAAGGCCATCATCAGATGGAAAGAAGCGTAAATGAACAGGGCTCTTCTGGCATTAAAGATGATGCCTCTTTGTTCCTTGTTTGGGGGCTTCCGGAATGATAGGCTCATAACTTGGCTAATGCTTGCTCGATGTCCTCGATGAGCCAATTTGGGTCTTCCAGACCAATACTGAATCTGACCAGGTTCCAGGGTAGCTCAGAATCTTCGCGGCCCTCAATCCCGTAGAATCCTGCCACCGGCATAATTAATGACTCATGTCCTCCCCAAGAGACAGCAATTAAGAAACGTTTCAGGGAATGGATGAAAGTTTCCATTTTTTCCAGGTTTTCAGCCTTAAAGTAGACGGAAAATAGACCGCCAGCTCCACTCATTTGCTTCCGGGCAAGTTCATATTGTGGAAAGGCGGGAAGCATGGGGTGAATCACCTGCTCAACCTTAGAGTGAGCTTCTAGATAGCGGGCAACGATCAGCGCACTTTCAGCGACACGCTCCATACGCAAGGGTAGAGTCCGTAAACCGCGTATGACCATGGCAGCGTCATGAGGAGGGAGAATGGATCCGAGCGTCATCTGCTCCGAGTTAAAGATTTGGAATATCTTTTCTTTTGAACCACAAACTACTCCACAAACCACATCACTATGTCCATTAAGGTATTTCGTACCCGAATGTAGAACTAGATCGATACCTAGTTTGGCGGGCTGTTGAAATATTGGGGAGGCAAAACTGTTGTCGATCAAACTAACGAGACCATGTTTCTGGGCTAGCTTAGCACATGCCGCAAGGTCTTGCAAATTAAACGTCAAGGAAGAAGGACTTTCTAGATACAAGACTTTTGTATTGGCCTGAATTGCGTTTTCAATGGCTGATATATCTCGACCATCTACAAAGGTGTGTGTAACCCCAAACCGAGCCAAAAACTGTGTAAGTAAGGCATGTGTCCAAGAGTATGGGCCTTCAACACAGACGATATGGTCTCCTGCTTGAACTTGAGCAATGACAGCAGCGGCAATGGCTCCACTTCCGCTTGAAAAGACTAGGGCGTCTTCTGTTCCTTCTAGTGCTGCTAACTTTGAACGTAGGATTTGAACCGTAGGATTGTTACCACGACTATAGATGTGATTTTCTAATTCATTTCGAAAAGCGCTCCTAAAGTTGGTTAGATCGCGGAAGCAAAAATTGCTAGTTTGAATGACAGGCGGAGAAACAGCCTGAAAATACTTGTCTCGTTCTTCCCCTAAGTGGGTCAGAATTTCACTCTGATGCATCTTTTGGGCTAAATCTAGCTAATTTATGCTTTATCCGTTCGCTTTAACCCCAAAAACGATCTTACCCGATTTGGATAGCCCCCTTCAGGTAAGTGACACAACTTCCCGTTATCTTTACTCTACTGCCTTGCATTTGGCATTTGAGATCACCGCCTCTGGAAGATACTTGGCGAGCTTCAAGGATTGATGTATTAAGCTTCTTACTCCAAAAAGGAATCATAGTAGTATGAGCCGATCCTGTTACAGGGTCTTCATCAATTCCCGCATTGGGGAAGAAACATCTACTAATGAAGTCAGTCTTATCTCCGGGAGCGGTAACAATTACTCCTCTTGTAGGAATCTGAGTCATTTTACGAAAATCGGGTGTCAGAGAAAGGACTTGCTGCTTGTTTTCCAGTACCAGCATCAAATCATCCTTGCCTCTCCAAGCTTCCAAGGGACGTAGACCAATTATTTCTTCATACAAGGAGACAACGGGCTGGGCATTAAGTATATCAGCGGGAAAATCTAAAGTATATCCTTCGTTCGCTTTCTCGACTTCCAATACCCCACTTCTAGAATGGAATCTAATGACTTTTCCCTCGTAATTTAAATGTTGATAAAGTACATGTGCACTGGCCAAGGTGGCATGCCCGCAGAGATCCACCTCAATAGCCGGCGTAAACCACCTGATTTCAAAGCTATCCTCCGTTTTCGTAAAGAATGCAGTTTCTGACAGGTTGTTTTCCATAGCGATGGCTTGCATGGTTTCAGTAGGTAGCCAATCATCCAGTGGGCACACAGCAGCTGGATTACCTTCGAAAGCCTTTGTGGCAAAAGCATCTATTTGGTAGATCTTTAGTTCCATATTAAGATTACTTACGGTTTGAAATGGAATAACATTGACATTCGCCGGCCTCTATTTGTGGAATTTGCATCCAATATCTATTACAGGATAGCTGCTGTCCTTGAAATGAATTCTGTTCCATGGTTGAAAAGTCTAAACTAAAAACGGAATCTCCTAACAATTGAGTAGGATAGGGGACCTTGATATTAGTTCGCGAGTATTCTGAATCCAAATTACAAACAAAAATCAGGCTGGGGTCATTGGCCTGAGTCCAAGCTATGACTTTACTGCCTGCGGTAGGATCTGGTGGCAGTAACCAGTAAGTCGATTTATCCTTGATATCTGCCATTATCTGATCGGCGAAGATTCTAATGCGGTTTAGTTCAGCAAAAAGCTGGCTATTCACACCCCATCTGTACGGCCCATGAGTCGCCTTAGGTCCTTCTTTGATTTCGAATACATAAAGCTTAGTATAGTGCTCATTCGGAGCTGGAAAGATATGCAGATCTCTACAAGTAAACCCTAAACCCATGTAGCTTGGCATATCTGTCACAAATAACCCCAAGAAAAAACGTACAGCATTGCCATGCAAATAGAATTCATCAAAGCGAGGGTCATCCTTATCCGCAGTCATCATAGTCAAAGATGGACTAATAGAATAGGCCTGTCGGATCTGAAGATATCGATTTAAGTTTTGCATAAACGCTTCCGAGCCAACGACCATGGATTGGAGATCTCCTAAGGTCGCCTCGGCCTCTGATAGCACCAAATGTTCAACCTCATCCCCATATCCCATGTAATCTGGTGCGGTCAAGAAGGATTCACCAAAGTAGGCAAAGTAAGGTTTGTTTTGTTGAATGCAAATCTTGATGTATCTGTGGATATCATAGTAGAAATCAGCCACCAAGGGTACCCCTTCAGCCCGCATCTGAACGTGTGACATGTCACCTCTCATAAAATCCAGATGATACTGATCGGCCACCTCCTGATATTTCGTAGCAACATATTCCCAAACGAAGGTTCGGGCTTGACTGAAGTCTATTTCCCAGTCTAGATTTTGATTTTTTCGATCGTAAAGTTTATAGCGGGTTAAGGGACCAAAGACTCTTGACATAGTCTCCGGTTTGCTAATTCTATAATCTCGCCACGCTCTCCCTTTGTCGTCAATGGTGACAGACTTAGGATTTGGGTCTACTTCGATCCCCCTGTAAGGTGGAGCCATGGTGGCAGGGACCGATTCGAATCCTTGACGAAAAAGATAATCAACGAAGATTTCTCGCCGAGCATTGCGACTCGCTACGTCCTCTGGTGAGCCAAAAAGTACCTTTAGCCGTTTTGACTCTCCAAATTGAGGACTGTAGAAGAATTGCCAATCTGCAGGGATGTTAATCTCAGGCCTGGCGCTGCCAATCTGTTGCAGGCGGTCGAAAATCACTTGCATGACTTCGATATGGAGATCATTGTCATGATTTAGGATTTCTAGATCCTTTCTTTGTAACCACTCGAAGAAGTGTGGATTAGCGAGCACAATTTCAGCATAGCGATCTGTATGAGGAATCACATCCATCCCCACCTTTTTGCCCAAGGCATGAAGAAGGTTAACGACTACCTTTAATTGCTTTTGGACAGTATTTAAATCAGGTAAAAGAATAGCTAATTCTGATGAGAAGAAGGCCGAGTTTATTTCCCAACCAGCCATCCCATACAAGCTGCTTACAACACCGGGTTCCCATATAGGTAGTAGATGAATTGTGTCCTGGGCTGCGGGCAAGCTAAGGGCGTATTTGACGACATTCCAGAAACTGCCGACGGTTCTCACATTGACACCAACAATATTAGCAGATTTTAGCCAATTGGAATTTGTCTCCACCTCAGCTGGGCTAGAAATTGTATGGTTTGGTGAGACGGCTTCCTGTAGCCTACCAGTACCCAATCTCTCAGCTAGAATCTGCAAAACTTTGTTGCCTGCAAGTTTAGTTAAGGCCTCAGGCATAATTCCTGGGACAAAACTATTTTCATGCAGTTGGAAGCGATCAATCTGTTCCTGCGCTCTGGAAGGCCAGGCTTGCTGAAAGTCTTGCGATTTGAGGACTAGGTCCATGCCAACTGCTATTCAGCAATGACCATATATTTGTTCTTCTTGCCATTCTCGATCATGAAAAACTGGCCATGGAGAAGAACCTCATGGTTTATCATCGCTTCGTGTGAAGTAATTTTTTCCTTGTTTATGCTGATAGCGTTACCTTTGATGGCTCTTCTAACCTCACCTTTAGATGCCAAAATAGAGGTCTCATCAGCGAGGAGATCGGCAATCGAAACACCACTAGTTAATACAGATAGAGGAACCCTGAAACTAGGGATCTCTTCCGCCACTGTAGCTAGAGCAGATTTGCTTAGCGAATGCAAGGTGTCTTTATTTGCTTTTTTATTAAACAATAATTCAGAAACCTTTAACACAGCCGCAAATTCTTCTTCGGAGTGTACTCTCTTGGTTAATTCTTCTGCTAATAATTTTTTCAATTCTCTTGGATTATCAGCAAACTCCTTTTCACGATCTTCAATTTCCTCTTTAGATTTCAAGGTGAAATATCTAGTGAAGGAAGGGAGGTCGGCGTCCGCAGCATTGATCCAAAATTGGTAGAATTTGTACGGAGAGGTATAGTCTGGAGAAAGCCAAATGTTGCCTTGCTCCGATTTACCAAACTTAGTACCATCTGCCTTGGTCAGAAGCGGGGTGGTAATGGCAAATGCTTTCCCTCCAGAATTTCTACGGATAAACTCAGTTCCCGTAGTGATATTTCCCCATTGATCTGATCCCCCCATTTGTAACCTGCAGTTGTATTGGTCATATAGGCATTGGTAATCGTATCCTTGCAGGAGTTGGTAGCTGAATTCGGTAAAAGAAATACCGGTTTCAATCCGCTTTTTGACCGACTCCTTTGACATCATATAATTGACAGTCAGCGTTTTCCCAACGTTTCTCATGAAGGAAAGCACGTCCATATCCTTATAGAAGTCTAGATTGTTAACCATGATGGCCTTGTTCTCGCCTTCATCGAAGTTCAGGAACTTTTTGAATTGCTCAGCTTGACGAGCCAAGTTTCCATCTAACTCTTCATAGGATTTGAGTTGACGTTCTTTGTCTTTACCACTTGGATCCCCGATCCGTCCTGTTGCACCGCCCATGAGTACGATCGGCTTGTGGCCAGATAATTGGAAAAGCTTCAACAGCATGATCTGCACATAATTCCCGATGGTCAGAGAGGGGGCCGTCGGGTCAAAACCGATATAGGCCGTCACCATGCCTTCTTGCAGTTTTTCTTTCACTCCGGGAGTCTGATCTTGGATCATGCCCCTCCAACTAAGTTCTTCCAAAAAATCCATTATCTTAAGTTTTGTATGTAACTGTCAATTGTCTTTATCAGGGGAAAGTTCCTTGCTTTCACTGATTGGGCACAAAAATACTTTTTTTGAGGATATTGCTGAATACAAAAATACGAAGGGGTAGAATTCAGTTTTACTACAGACACTACTGAATTGTGATTAATAGAAAAGGAAACGAAATTGTATCGGCTCAAGACGTTCTTCAAAGCAGTATTTGAAACAATGGATGCGCCATCTGATGATCAAAACACAACTTTTCTTGCAAAAGGGAGCATCTAGATGTGTACTTAATCAGTAAGAAAACTAAATTTGCGATGCTTTTACCTACAATATGAATATAGAGTATTTCATAGCACGAAAAGTGGCCGGTTCTGGCCAAAAGTCCTTTACCCGTTTGATCATTAGGATCGCGATGGTGGCCGTAGCTATTAGCCTTTCGGTGATGATCATTACCAATGCCTTGGTCACTGGATTCAAGAAGGAGATAAGTGAGAAGATTTTTGGTTTTTGGGGACACATTCACATCACAGAACCAACTCCAACCCAGAGCTTGATGGAGGTTAACCCCATCAGCATGAATCAAGATTTTTATCCACATCTGGATACGATTAGACAGGTAGATTTTCTGCTGTATGAAGAATGGATGGGAGAGGGGAGAGAACGAGTGGAGCCAAGTAAAGGTGGAGTGCGTCACATTCAAACTTTTGCCATTATGCCCGGCATCATCACCGTTAAGCGTGAAATGGAGGGGATATTTCTGAAGGGGATTGGTCAAGATTTTGATTGGCAATTCATGGAGCAGTATTTGCAGGAGGGCCGCAAGCTAGAATTACCTGATTCTATAAGAAGCCGTGAAATACTAATCTCAAAACAAACCGCAACCCGCCTCCAGGTGGGGGTGCAAGATTCCTTTATCGTTAACTTCATTGTAGATAAAGAACCCATCAAGCTCAAATTCTACGTTGCAGGTATCTACAAGACTGGATTGGAAGAATATGACCGGCAGTTTGCATTGATAGACATCCGGCAGATTCAGCGCTTAATGAAATGGAAAGAGGATGAGGTCAGTGGATTTGAGGTGTATTTGGATGATTTAGATGATATGGTCAAAATGGCTGAGTACATCTATATGGAAAAGCTCCCTCACAACCTTTATGCAGAACCAATACGCTCCAAACGACAGGAAATTTTCAACTGGCTGGATCTTCAAGATATCAATGAGATCGTAATTCTTGGGTTAATGGTTATTGTGGCTATCATCAATATGGTCACGGCTCTACTAATTCTCATTTTGGAGCGAACGAATATGGTAGGGATATTAAAGGCCCTAGGTGCCAGTAATTGGAAGATCAGGCGAATATTTCTCTACCACGCCAGTCTCATCATAGGAGTGGGACTTTTTTGGGGGAACTTCATAGGAATCGGACTATGTTATTTTCAAGAAAAATTTGAATTCATAAAACTGTCAGAAGCGGACTACTATCTTTCCGTTGCACCAGTGGAACTGAATCTGTGGACGGTTTTGTTGTTAAATATTGGAACGCTCTTAGTAACATTGCTATTTCTGGTGATTCCTTCCTACTTAGTTACTCGCATCACGCCTGTACAGGCTATACGATTCAAGTAAAGGATGTTGAGCTATTTCCGTCTACTACTCAAGGATCTGATTGCTCGATTACCGTCCCGAGCTTGCAGACTTGTGCTCTATGTCTTTAATGGGGGGAAGGCGTTACTTGAGTTAAGGATTAGAACGTCAAGAATTTTGTGGTGGTGGTTTGGGTTGGGATTGCTCCTTCTAGAGCTTTTGGGTGTAGTGGAGGTGTATGAAGGCCTAGCTGCCATATTTAAGACTAATATTAGGCCTTTAACGGAAGAAGAGATTCAACGTGCTAAGCCCATTTTTAAGGACACAATTAACTATAGACGAGTCAGAATTGATGAACGTGCTAGGCTAGGTCCGCAGCAATATCAGTTCTGTTATGTAAGTTTTCATACCATTAATAGTTGGGGCGAAATGCACGATGATGTCTTTATTCATGAGTTGGTACATGTTTGGCAGTACGAGAGATTTGGAGCCATGTATATAGCTAAGGCCCTGCTAGCTCAACGGGAAGAGGGATACAACTACGGAGGAAGAAGTAGATTGGCGAAAGCAAGGGAATTAGGGGGAAAATTGACGGATTTTAATTTTGAGCAACAGGCGGATATTGTGATGGACTATTATAGATTAATTACTGGGCGTTCTGTGCGCTGGGGAAATGCAACCCTTACCGATATTTCGGAGTATGTATACTTCGTAGATCAGCTTGTGAAACCGAGCTAGGATGATAACTGTTTAAGTTGTATGTTTGTCGGGCTGCTTGAAAGGCCTTTTATATATTTTCTAGCAATCAAAGAGTAAGGCAATGATACAGTATTATGCCAAGGCTGATCGGAGACTGAAGGAGTTAGAAGAGCCTCAAGTATCTTGCTGGATCAATATCTCTCCACCATTTAGCCAAGAAGAATTAGAAGAAATTGCCCAACGTTTCTTCATCCCATTGGACTTCCTGATCGACTCCCTTGATATCGATGAACGATCAAGGTATGAAAAGGAAGATGATGTTAGGCTAATCGTAGTTAATACACCTATCCTGAATGAGTCAGAGGAAGAGAACGACGCCATATATATTACGGTACCGATTGGGATCATATTGACACTTGATCATATCATTACCATTTCTTCTTTTGAAAATCCGGTGCTACAATTATTTCTAGACAATAAGGTAAAGCATTTTGATCCAGCAAATGAGTCGCTATTCGTCATACAGATTCTGGAACAGACCGTTTATCGTTACCTCACGTGTTTGAAGAAACTAAACTTGAAAAGAAATCTCATAGAAAAAGAACTCTACGATTCGAGTCGGAACAAGGAACTCAAAGAGCTGTTGAGCATAGAAAAGAGTTTGGTCTACTTCATGAACTCTCTGAGTTCAAATGAACTCTTGAAAATGAAAATGAAACGCTCAGATTTCTTGAGCATCCGAGAAGACGAGGACAAGTCGGATCAATTCGAAGATATCATCATCGACAATAGTCAAGCCTTGGAAATGGCCAACGTATACACCAATATCTTGAACGGTACTATGGATGCCTACGGATCGATCATTTCCAATAACTTGAACCTTACCATAAGAAGACTTACCCTGATCACCATCATTTTGATGGTCCCCACCCTGATAGCTAGTTTCTACGGAATGAATGTACCGATACCGTTTATGGATAGTGGGTTCACTGTATATGGTATTATTATTGCATCTGTCCTTAGTAGTCTGTTAGTCGCCTGGTACTTTCAACGCAAACGTCTTTTTTAGCTGATTTTCATGTTATTTATACATTAACTTTATGTTAATGCTCACTTATTTGCTGACAGGCTGTAGGTTTTCCACATAAAGTTATCCACATTGTGGAAAAAAACGACAACATTTTAAGTGTTTGATTTACAGTGTTTTGCAATAGTTATCCACAATATGTGGATAACTTCGACGGTTTTCAGTACTCCTTTTTATTACTTTAGTGGTGACAAAATACTGGTGGATCATATACGAGAAAACTTAGCCGCTTAGACATTACAAAAGAAGGGAAATCCTAAATTAGTTATAGGCCGAAATTAAAATCTGGTTTTCGAGATACCTTACTCGAGAACCATTTAAGTCTTATTGCCTGGTCTCCCCCTTTCTACACCTTATTTAACGTTTGAACCTAAATAAACCATTTTTAAATCTTTATTGAGATGAGTAAGAATTTGGAGCCCATTTTGGCGGAAAATCCGAATAGATTCGTTCTATTTCCCATTGTACATGATGATATCTGGCAGTTTTACAAGAAATCTGAGGCGAGTTTTTGGACTGCGGAAGAAATTGATCTATCACAAGATCTTACGGACTGGAGTAATAAATTGAATGACGATGAACGACACTTTGTAAAGCATGTTTTGGCATTTTTCGCAGCTAGTGATGGGATAGTCAACGAGAACTTAGCGGAGAATTTCGTTAGCGAGGTTCAGTATACAGAGGCAAAGTTCTTCTACGGGTTCCAAATCATGATGGAGAACATCCACTCCGAAACCTACTCCTTATTGATTGATACCTACATCAACGACACGAAGGAGAAGGATTATCTGTTCAACGCCATCGAGACGATGGATTGTGTGAAGAAGAAAGCCGAGTGGGCCTTACGTTGGATCGAAGAGGCTTCTTTTGCAGAACGTTTGATTGCTTTTGCAGCAGTAGAAGGCATATTCTTTTCTGGATCATTCTGTTCCATCTTTTGGTTGAAGAAGAGAGGTTTGATGCCTGGCTTATCTTTCTCCAATGAGTTGATCTCTAGAGATGAAGGAATGCATTGTGACTTTGCTTGCCTGCTCTACAATAATCATATTCAGAATAAGCTATCAAAAGATACCATTAAGACCATTATCTCAGATGCGGTAGCGATTGAAAAAGAATTTGTTTCTGACGCTCTGCCGGTAAACTTGATCGGCATGAATTCCGATTTGATGTGCCAATACATCGAATTCGTGGCAGATCGTCTATTGGCAGCTCTAGGACAGGAAAAAATATTCAATGTAGAAAATCCATTCCCTTGGATGGATATGATATCCCTACAAGGGAAGACGAACTTCTTCGAAAAGCGGGTGGGTGATTACCAGAAATCTGGCGTGATGACGGACCGCGAGAAGCAAGTATTTACCCTCGATGAGGATTTCTAACCGACTTCTAACCACAACATTAACCTTCAAAGACCCTTTTTATGCAAGTAGTAAAACGCTCCGGTAAGCGGGAAGACGTAAGTTTTGACAAAATCACCGCTAGAGTAAAGAAATTGTGTTACGGCTTAGACACTCGATATGTAAGCCACATCGAAATCGCTAAAAAAGTAATTCTTGGATTATACGACGGTGTTACCACAACAGAACTAGATAATCTGGCTGCAGAAACAGCTGCCACGATGGCAACCACGCACCCGGATTATGCACTGTTAGCTGCGCGTATATCGATTTCGAATCTACATAAAAATACAGATAAGTCTTTCTCTAAGACTGTCAAGGCTTTATTCAATTACATCGACCCCAAAACGGGAGAGAAAGCTGGATTGATTGGAGAGGACACCTATAAATTGGTATGGAAGAATAGAGATCAATTGGATTCGGCGATCATTTACGATCGCGATTATAGCTTTGATTTCTTTGGCTTCAAGACGCTTGAACGTTCTTACCTATTGAGAATGGATGGGGAAGTGGTTGAACGTCCACAGCATATGTTGATGCGTGCGGCTATTGGGATCCACGGAGAAGATATTGAATCTGCGGTACAGACCTATAATTTAATGTCCGAGAAGTGGTTTATCCACGCGACTCCGACCTTGTTCAATGCAGGTACACCTAAGCCTCAACTCTCTTCATGCTTCTTACTAAGCATGACAGATGATAGTATCTCTGGAATTTTCGAGACGCTATCTCGTTGTGCAAAGATCTCGCAGTCGGCAGGAGGCATTGGCTTGAGCATTCACAACATTAGAGCCCAAGGAAGCTATATTAAGGGCACAGGTGGTACTTCCAATGGTATCATTCCGATGTTGAGGGTATATAATGATACGGCACGTTATGTAGATCAAGGCGGAGGAAAGAGGAAAGGAGCTTTCGCCGTTTACTTAGAACCATGGCATGCTGACGTGTTCGAATTCCTAGATTTGAAGAAGAATCATGGTAAGGAGGAATTAAGAGCAAGAGATTTATTCTATGCCATGTGGATCTCAGATCTCTTTATGGAAAGAGTGAAAGAGAATGCGGAATGGTCTCTTTTCTGTCCGAATGAATGTCCAGGCCTGTATGATACTTATGGCGGAGAATTTGAAGCCTTGTATCACAAATATGAGCAGGAAGGTAAAGCTAGAAAGACCGTTAAAGCACAGGATCTTTGGTTTGCTATCTTAGAATCACAGATTGAGACTGGGACACCTTACATCCTGTACAAGGACGCCGCCAACAGAAAGTCTAATCAGAAGAATTTGGGTACCATTCGTTCTAGTAACTTGTGTACCGAGATTATGGAATATACCTCTCCCGATGAAGTAGCTGTTTGTAACCTAGCCTCGATATCTCTGGGGAAATTTGTTAAGGAAGATGGTACCTATGACTTCGAACGTCTCTATGAAATCTCGAGAGTTGTTACAAGGAACCTGAATAAGGTTATCGACATCAACTACTATCCAATCCCGGAGGCCGAGAACTCTAACATGAGACATCGCCCTATCGGTATCGGAGTACAAGGGCTGGCTGATGCGTTCATTTTGATGCGTCATCCATTTGATAGTCCGGAGGCAAAGCAGTTAAACAAAGATATATTTGAAACCATCTATTTCGCGGCACTTACAGAATCTAATGACTTAGCAGAGAAGGATGGGGCTTATCAGTCTTATCCTGGCTCTCCAGCTAGTAAGGGAGAACTCCAGTATGATATGTGGGGTGTAGAACCAACCAATAGATGGGATTGGGCAGACTTGAAGAAGAAGATCAAGAAAAATGGTCTAAGAAATAGCTTACTGCTTGCTCCTATGCCTACTGCCTCCACGTCACAGATTCTCGGAAATAATGAGTGTTTCGAACCATATACTTCCAATATCTACACACGTAGAACTTTGTCAGGTGAATACATTGTGGTTAATAAGCACTTGCTAAAGGATCTTATCGGTTTAGGCCTATGGAATGATGAAATGAAGCATAGACTGATGGCCTCCAACGGTTCTGTTCAAGAATTTCCGGATATCCCTCAAGATCTGAAAGATCTTTATAAGACCGTTTGGGAGCTGAGTCAGAAAGTTATCATCGATATGGCTGCGGACCGTGGTGCGTATATCTGTCAGAGTCAGAGTATGAATTTATTCGTAGAGAATCCAAACTTTGGTAAATTATCCTCTATGCACTTCTACGCCTGGCAGAAGGGACTGAAGACAGGAATGTACTATCTGAGATCTAAGGCTGCCACTGATCCTATTAAATTCACAGTGAAGCAGAAGGCCCAGCAAGTTGCGGTAGCGGCAGGAGGGACTACTACAGCATCTTCCCTAACCGAGGGAGGGGCTATCATAGAAAATGATTTAGGTGATAGCGAAGGCCAAGTTTGTAATCTTGATGATCCTGATTGCTTGATGTGCGGTAGCTAAGCAATCAGCTAAAAAATAGTGGTTAACCTAATTTACTGATACTTTTGTAAAGAAGGCCCTAGTGATCTCACTGGGCCTTCTTTTTTGATGGTTCTATAGTTTACATTTGACTGTTATTTTTTATATAATTTGCTCTTTATCCCTTGGCTTTTAGTACATTTGTATAAAGTGATAGATTTAGAGTCCAATACACATACAATAAATTCGCCCTCCTAGGCCGGTTAGGCCTAAACTAGAAGGGACGCCACTGACCCCTTTTTTCAGTACCGTTCCCATCACATACTTGAGAAAACTTCAATGAGCTTCACTAGGAGCTGATCTACCTCAATGCAATATAACGTAGGTTTTCATTGCTTCTCTTTAATCCGAGATCAAGCATACAGCCTTACATTGAATTAGAGCATGCAAATCATGGTCTTTAAGAACGTTTTTTGTTTTGAGAAATCATTCTGGGGTACAAAAGTGTTGGAAATGAGAAGGTATTACTACACCACAATTATTTTGCTATTGGCGATGAAGGCCAATTCGCAAGCTCAATTTGAGCTTGGGTTTTTTGGAGGGGGAGCCAATTATTTAGGAGATTTAGTTGAAACCCGCTTTCCATTCTTTAATGAGACTCAGGTCGCCTATGGCCTGAGTGGAACCTTCATATTTGGTAATGAATGGGGTATTCGTTTAGGGGGGATACGAGGCAATATTTCAGGCCAAGACAGCAATTTTAAGGATCAGGGGATCGTCGATAGAAGTTTCAGTTTTAATACAGAAATCACGGAAGCAAGCTTAGTACTCACCTGGGAGCCATTCGGCAAGAAAAGATACCGTGAAGATCACCGGTTCAGGAAAATATTTTCACCTTACATTTTTGCAGGAGTTGGTATGACCTTTTGGGATGCTCAACCTGATTTTTCTTTAGCTTCACGTGAAAAATGGTTTGAAAGAATCCAGAGGGATAGACCCAACGAGGGGGCTCAGTCAAGTTTGAGTCTTCCTGTAGGAGTTGGCTTGAAAAGAGACTTAGGCAAAAAAGCAGTGATCAGCCTGGAGTTGGGGTTGAGGACTGCTTTTAGTGATTATATAGATGGTATAAGTCATACAGGAAATCCTGAAAAAAATGATTGGTATACCTTTGGAGGATTGACCTATTCATTCAGGTTTGGTCCTAAGGATGCGGATAATGACGGAATAGTGGATAAGGAGGATAGATGTCCTCGTGTAGCTGGAAGTTATTCAGCCTATGGCTGTCCTGATAGAGATGGAGACGGCGTCGAAGATTTGGAGGATGTTTGCCCTGATCAGAAAGGTACCATTGCTATGAATGGTTGTCCTGATCGTGATCATGACCTGGTAAATGATATCCTGGATCAATGCCCAGATGAGCCAGGAACAGAGGCCACCAACGGCTGTCCAGATTCTGACAAAGATGGAATTGCAGATAAGGATGATACTTGCCCATTTGTTGCTGGTCTTCAGGAATTGAATGGCTGTCCAGATGCAGATGAAGACGGAGTGGCGGACTGGGAGGATTCCTGCCCAGACCAAGCCGGCTACGTGGATTGCTATGGCTGCCTATTTACTGACGCAGACCAGGACGGCACACCAGATAGTGACGATCTATGTCCGGACATCCCAGGTCTCCTAGGAGCTAATGGTTGCCCAGACCAGGATCGGGATGGCGTGGCGGATTTCGCTGATAAATGCCCAGATTTAGCAGGTTTAAAGTCCAAGGAGGGTTGTCCAGATATTTCGGAGGAAGCAAAGAAAGTACTGACCTTTGCTTCTAAGGCGATCGAGTTTGAAACCGGTAGCGATGTAATCAAGAAAAATTCTTTGAAAACTCTTGAAGAAATTGCGAACATTTTAATTGAATATCCGTACTACTCACTAAAAATTGGGGGTCACACGGATAGTCGCGGAAATGATAAACTAAATTTAGACCTTTCCCGGCGTCGTGCACGCTCTTGCTACAACTACTTATCTACAAAAGGCATTGACAAAACCCGCATGAACTATCAAGGGTTTGGCGAAGACCAACCGATTGGCGATAACACTACAACTGCCGGTCGAAAACTAAACCGCCGTGTCGAGTTCAATCTTTACATAAAATAAAACGGCCATACTTCCAAAGGTGAATATTAGCTTCATCTCGCTTTAACAAATCAGTTTTCAATTCATTACTTCTTTTGTATTAAAACTATTCGAAAATGAAGAAGAACTACATACTATTGGTTTTTACTCTGATTCTGAGCGGACAGCTGGCTGGTCAATATCGTTGGGAGGCAGGTGCTGTTGTGGGGTTGTCAAATTACCAGGGAGATTTGGTAGAAGGAGCCTTGCCACTATTTAAAGAAGGGAATCTCGCTCTAGCCATCACAGGAAGATATCTTGTCAACTATAATTGGGCCATTAGGGGAAGCGTGTTGTTTGGGAAGCTCACAGGTGATGACTTTAACTCACCCATTGAGTTCCATAATCAGCGAGGAGTCAGCTTTGAAAATCCCTTTACTGAGATATCTTTTACGGTAGAATGGGAACCGTTTGGAGAACAGCATTACCTATCATTGAATGAATCAAAATCATTTTTCTCCCCCTATGTGTTCCTTGGACCGGGTATAGCCTTTACTAACCCAAAAATCGACTTCAGTAGAACTTCACGGGATTTTTTCTTAGTAGACATAGAAAGAGACCTGAACGAAAGCTACTTTAAGACCAGATTTATTGTCAAAGTTGGAGCAGGGGTCAAGTATGATATCAATGATCTATGGGTAGTTGGTTTTGAATTTGGAATGCATTATGCTTTTACTGACTACCTTGATGGAATCAGCCATGCAGGAATTAGGGAGAATCGCGATTGGTATAATTTTGGAGGTATTACTCTTTTCCATCGACTTCAAGGTACAGAGAGAGCGGGAGAATAAAAATTCAGAATAAAGGAAAGGAGTAGATCGACTACCCAAGTAATCGATCTGCCAGATCTCTAACTCCTGCAGTAGCCTTCGCCTCAATCACTTCCAAATTCCTAACCAAGGACAATTCATGATTGATGGCGGGCCTGGGGTCGATATAGTAGATATCGGCATGATTTTGAGCCAGCCCTACTAGCCCCGCGGCAGGATACACTTGCATGGAAGTTCCAATAATTATGACGATATCAGCACCGGCAACCACAGGGACGGCTTGTTCTAGCATAGGTACAGCTTCACCGAACCAGACGATATGTGGTCTAAGTTGACTGCCCTTAGGGCACATATCGCCTAGGTTGATATCTCCAGGTTGATCATAAACTTCATATGGATATTTCACTCCTCTCGACTTCAGGAGCTCGCCATGCAGGTGGATGATATTTGTGCTTCCACCGCGTTCATGAAGGTCATCAATATTTTGAGTAATTATCGTCACGGCGTACTGAGATTCTAGTTCTGCCAAAGTAATGTGAGCTAGGTTTGGTTGCACTTCATGTAGAAGCCGCCGCCGCTGGTTATAGAAATCCAAGACTAGACTTGGGTTTCTGGCCCAACCTTGTGGTGATGCCACTTCCATGACGTCATGCCCCTCCCATAAGCCATCAGCATCTCTAAAAGTTTTAATACCACTTTCCTGACTAATTCCTGCACCTGTCAATACGGCAATCTTTTTCATTTACTTTTGCTTTATACTTTTAAAAACTTTTCCAATATAGAGAATAAGATCACTTGGTAACAATGCATTTTCGCCAAAGTCTGTCGCAGCAAGATCTCCCGCCTTCCCATGAATATAGACTCCTACAATCGTAGCATCGGCAGGAGAATATCCTTGGGCCAATAGACCTGTAATCATACCCGTTAATACATCTCCGCTCCCTCCAGTTGCCATTCCTGGGTTTCCCGTGTTATTGAAGTAACACTCACCCGTTGGTAAGGCTATAATAGTGTGAGCCCCTTTTAATAGTAAAACCAATTTATGTTCTACCGCCTTTGCGCTTAGCAGCTCCAATCGTTCAAAATCATCGTTCGTGGCGCCGAAAAGGCGTTGAAATTCTTTTGGATGTGGAGTTAGAACACTATTTGCAGGAATCTCCTCAAGCCAAGTAGGGTTTTGGGCAATGAGGTTCAAGGCATCAGCATCCAAAACCATCGGATCATCGGTAGATTGTAGCAATTCTTCTAAGGCTGTTATTGAAAGTTTTTCCTGGCCAAGCCCGCAGCCCACGCCAATGGCTTTATAACTATCTATGTTTGGCACCCTTGACCAATATTCATCTTGTGGATCAGCTAGTACCATGGCTTCCGGAACTTGACTTTGCAGAATCTCATATCCACATCTGGGAGCGTTGACGGTAAGCAAGCCCACTCCAGTACGCAAGCAGGCCCTCGCTGCAAGCACTCCTGCACCTATCTTCCCATAACTTCCTACAACAAGCAAAGCATGGCCATAGGTTCCTTTATGGTCGAATTTATTTCGGGTAAGAATTCTTGACTTTATATCCGTCTCAGTGATCAAGTGGTATTTACTTGGAGTTGCTTGATCATATTTGGTATGCAATCCGATTGAAGTATATGCCCAATCTCCAACGGCCGACTGGTTCTCCGGAAAAAAGAAAGATAATTTAGGCCTTTCAAAGCTGAGCGTAGCATCAGCCTGGATAGTAATCTGGCCTTTACTAGTGCTATCACTGTAAAGTCCGGAGGGTATATCAAGCGCTATAATTTTGCCACTATTCTTATTAATGTGCTCTATCAATCTTCCCCAGTAACCTTGCACTGGTCGATTTAATCCAGATCCGAATAGAGCATCAATAACTAAGTGTTGGGGGGTGAGTTGGGGGAAGGAATCTTCTTTCTGTATCGACTGGACTTCTACGGTTTTAAGTGTCTTTAAACGCTGAAAATTCTTTTCGCAGTCTTCCGATCGAGTCCCGATGTTACATTGGAAAACTGTGGGTTGATAAAAGGCTTGATGCATTAAGCGGGCAACAGCTAATCCATCTCCACCGTTATTTCCACTACCGCAAAATATGAAAATTGGTTGATCGGGGTTTGGGTATTCCGTAATGAACCACTCCACAAATCTTGTGGAGGCTCTTTCCATTAAATCGTAGGAAGAAATAGGCTCGTTTTGTATGGTGAATTGATCCCATTCTCGAATCTGGGCAGCGGAAAAAATCTTCATAGATTACCGGGTATTGCTGCTAAAGATAATATATAGATGCGGTTCTAAAGGTATTTACACTCAGCTGAGCCAAAAAGATTTTACATGAAGGTGGGTAGACATCTCTAGTTTGCAAATTGAGAAATAATTTGATTTATAATGAGGTTATTATATATTGAGTTTTCTGTGATTATAGTGTTGCCAACAGTACCTGAATCTTATGCGGCGTATTTCTGAATTGACTTTTCTTGTCTTACTATTCCTTTCATTTATTCCAGCCTTAAAGGCCACTCATATCGTAGGTGGGGAAATGAATTACACTTGCCTTGGAGACGATCAGTATGAGATCACTTTAACCATTTTCCGAGATTGTTTCAACGGGGATCCGAATGCATGGTTTGATAATCCGGCATCTATAGGCATTTTTGATAGAGAGAATCAATTGCTACAAGAAGTTCTAGTACCGCTGATGAATAATGATACTTTGAATCCTGTGCTTAGTGGAGAGTGTTTTGTAGTGCCACCGAATGTTTGTGTTCACACTACTACCTATCGAACCACGATCACTTTGCCTCCCATTATTGGTGGCTATCAATTAGCTTATCAACGTTGCTGTCGAAATCAAACGATAGTTAATATCGTGGAGCCATTAGCAACAGGAGCTACTTACGGTGTAACCATTTCTGAACAAGCTTTGCTGGAGTGCAACAGCAACCCAAAATTTCAGGAATGGCCACCTTTATATATCTGTGTGGATCAACCCATCTCATTTGACCAATCTGCCATAGACTTGGATGGAGACTCAATCGTCTATAGGCTTTGCACACCCTTGCAGGGTGCTAATCAGATGATTCCACAACCACAACCTCCTAATCCCCCTCCCTATCAGCCCATCACATGGATTGATCCTCCCTATAATGTAGATAATATGCTGAATGGAGCACCTGGAGGAGAACCTTTGCAAATTAACCCTGAAACTGGGCTTTTAACGGGCTTGCCGAATACGATCGGACAATTCGTGGTCGGAATTTGTATTGAAGAATATAGGGATGGAAGACTGATTTCTACTACCCGCCGAGATTTCCAATACAATGTAGGAATCTGTGGTCAATCTGTTTCTTCCTTTTTTGCACCCGATATCCAATGTGATGATTTGACCGTAGAGTTTGAAAACACGAGCGAGGGAGCTAATAATTTTCAATGGCTCTTTCTAGAGGATGAGACCGTTCTTGGCACCAGTACTGAGATTAGCCCCTCTTTTGCCTTCCCTGATACCGGTACTTATCAGATAATGTTAATTGCTGAACCTGGAGAATCTTGTCGAGATACTTTTCTGAGGGAAGTACAGCTGAATGAAAATTCCCTAGTGCCCGATTTCAATTTGGGAATAGAGGAATGTAGCGACACACTGTTTATTAATATTGAGGAAAATAGTATCGATCCAAATGGAACCCCTCTGATGTGGGACTGGGAAGTGCAACCCGAAGGGTTGAAGTTCCAAGGCCAAAGCCCTGATCTCTTTACGACGATTGCTGGAGAAGTAGGCGTACTGCTAACTGTGACGGCGGCCAATGGCTGTGTGAGTGAGATTGAAAAAACTATTGTCTCTAATGCAATTCAAGTACCCAATTATGCGGATACCCTCCAAATATGTCAGGGTGAATCTATTCGGATAGGCAGCTTTATAGCTCAAGATTATCAGTTTGAATGGACTCCGGAAGGTAGTCTTGATAATCCTAATCTTTCTAATCCACAAGCAAACCCAGACAGTTCTACACTTTACCAGGTACTGATTTCGAGCCAAGATCAATGCTTTTACCAAGATAGCATACTGGTAGAAGTGGATAAGATAGAGCTTGCATTCCCGTCCGATACGACAACTTGTGAACAGCTGCTAACCCTCTCCATAGAATCGGATTCGGAATTGAGGTATCAGTGGTCAGAAAGCCCTGATTTTTCAGAGATTCTTGGTACAGGTGCGGACGTTGAGGTGGAACCGATGGGGACTACTCGATATTATTTCAAGGTAGAAAATGAATTCGGATGCCAGTTGGAAGATTCTATATTGATTTTTGGCAATGGGGTTGATATAGAAGCCGTTGATTTGGAAGTAAGCTGTTTAGGAGATACGATTGAGGTGCAATTTTTGAATGAGGATCCAAATGATCAACTGCTAGTTGAATGGTTGAGTAATCCTAGTATTTTAGGAACTAATGAGCTGATGGCTACGGTATTGGCAGACCGTGGGGGAGTCAATACATTTGCTGTTAACGTGGAAAACCAGTTTGGATGCCAAGCCCAAGATTCTATCCAAATTCGAACTGTAGATACGGGGGAGGATGTAAATTTCTTCTCGATTACGACTTGTAGTGACTATAATGTTCAGTTCATTTCGGAGAGCCCGAACGCAGTTTTCTACCGTTGGGATTTTGGAGATCCATCGACACCCAATGAGACAGCGTTTGGAGTTCCAGTGACCCATCAATATGATACCGCCGGAACATACCAGGTTACGATATTTGTGGAAGGCAATGATGCCTGTTTAGACACTTTTACGAATGAAGTTATACTGGAAGATCCAAAGATAAATCCTGATTTCGAGTGGCAGATTGAGTCCTGCGGAGATAGTACTACTATACGATTTGAAAACACCTCCACCAACTTTCAAAGCAGTGTGCTAGGCTGGACATGGCGCTTGGATGATACCGTCATAATGGGAATGGAGGTGATAGAGTTGACCTTCGATATGGCCGAACTCATCCAGACGACTTTAGTTCTGGAGTCTTCTGATGGTTGCCTAGATAGCTTAACTCAAGAAATCTCGGTTCCAATAATTGAAGCCTTGCTACAAGACTCCTTGTCGATTTGCTTCGGAGATACTGTGGGTTTAAATCCACTTGGAAATCCCGATCTTCAATACAGTTGGATGCCTTCTCAAGATCTAGATAATCCATTGATATTTAGCCCCTTGGCGTCGCCAACTAACTCTACGATCTATTCGGTCTCTGTCAACACGACTGATTCTCTTTGTCAACTGCAGCAGGAAGTTTTTGTCGAGGTAAGTGATCCCATTGAATTCCAGCTTTCTCCGGATCAAACCTTGTGCGAGGAGAGCTTTGAACTAATGGTAGACGCTGAAGCCAATTTACAAGTGAATTGGGCAAGCGATCCCCAATTCCAGAATATTCTGGGCTCAGGAGCCAATATTACAGTTGAACCGGCTGGAGTACAGACCTATTATCTTCGTTTGGTTGATGAGCAGGGCTGTGAAGTACAAGACGAAGTAACCTTAGATGGTCAAGCCATCAGGGTTTCCTTGGGAGGAGAAGAGACGATTTGTATAGGGGATACTGCAGAACTTTTTGTAGATGTCTTAGGCCAAGAGGATTTGTTAATCAACTGGAGTCCTGCAGAGGGTATAATAGGTGCTACAAATACGACTTCTATTTTAGTGAATCCCCTGGAGGAAAGTACATATAATCTTAGCGTTAGCAATGCCGCGGGTTGCCGTCTTGATACTTCAGTGACAGTGAACATATTCAATTTTGTCCCCCCTTTAGAGATTACTGCTGATCGGGATACAGTTCGAGATGGAGAGAGTGCGCAGTTGATGGCTACTGAAAACGGAGGCTATGTTTATTCTTGGCAACCTGATCCAAGCTTGGATGCAGTAGATATTTCTGACCCAATCGCAATGCCCACAGAAACTACCACATATCGCCTAAATATCAGGGATCAGAATGGTTGCCTCAATGAGGCATTTATCACGATTGTAGTTTTTAACCCGGCTTGTCTACCTCCTTTCATTTATGTACCCAATGCCTTTACACCAAATGGTGACGGTCGTAATGACGAATTCAAGGTCTACGGTGACCCGATAGATGAATTGGAGCTGATCATTTATGACCGTTGGGGGGAGAAAGTCTTTGAATCGAGCCAGAAAGAAGATGGTTGGGATGGCACCTTTCGCGGGAAGACTTTAGCACCCGATGTTTATGCCTATTACGTAAGAGTACTTTGCTTTAACGGAGAAGAATTTATTACTAAGGGAAATGTAACTTTAATCCGTTAACTGTCCTCTATTGTGCTTAAAATGATAAATTTCTACTATCTCAAAATACAGATCGCTACCTGCCGTTCTATCTTAATAGAGCACCTTAACATTTTGGCATCCCATGAAAGGTATAGGCACTTTTGGTACACTACTCCTTCTACTCTTTTGCGTCAACTCAGCTTTTAGTCAACAAATTGGATTAAGTGGCGGAGCAAGCGTTGACCCTATTACGAGCCTAAGACTGGCTGCATTTTACGAACGCAATTTCAAGCCTTGGCTGAGTATGCAGTCAGAAATCTCCTACTTGCAGAAGGGGCATCCCAGTTTGGTGGATCGATTATTTGAGGAACCGCCAGGATTAGGTTACGGAGCTATTGATGTCTTTTCCACTTCTCTTCTTGCCAAGTTTAGACTACAATTTTCAGATTTATCAATATATCTTCTGGTTGGACCTTCGGTAAGCAGGTTTGGTGGGGCAATTGCCGTTTTTGAGGGAGATGATGAAATCTATCAACGAGTACGAGTGCCACTTGCTTCCTACGAAGTGAAGTCTTGGGATTGGGGAGGTACGATCGGATTGGGCTTTGAAAAGAGAATTCGAAAAAAGCAAAAGATATTCGTAGATGTCCGATATTATCAAGGCCTACTAAACCTCAATAAAAACCAAGAAAATGTGTTTTACCTGGAATCACTTTACTTTGACTTTGGAATGATGATTCCTCTTTCAACCCGCAATAAAAAGAAAAGCCAAACCCGCTAAGAGGTTTGACTTTTACATTCAATTCAGAAAAAATAAGTTCTTCTGAGATCATCTCGATTCGGCGACGACCTCTAATTATCTTTTGGGAGGTAACTTAATAGTCTCCTTCTCCTTTAGCTCAAGGGCATTATTCCTTTCCTTCATAGCCTCTCCAATTTGCTGTGATGCCGTAAATGAGGTAACCATTTGCGATAACATATCACTACCTGAAGATGGGCTATTAGGTAAGAGAATAAGATTACTGTTGGCATTTTCACCCATGGACTGCAATGTGTCATAGTGCTGAGTAACAACGATCAGGGCTGATGCCTCCTGAGAGTTAATCCCCACTTTATTCAACACTTCTACGGACTCTTCAAGGCCTTTAGCGATTTCTCTACGCTGATCGGCAATACCTTGACCTTGCAAACGCTTACTCTCAGCCTCCGCTTTTGCTTTGGCCACAATTCGAATACGATCAGCTTCTGCTTCATATTCTGCTGCAAGCTTTTCACGCTCCGCGGCATTAATACGGTTCATGGAGATCTTCACTTCCTGATCCGGGTCGATATCTGTCACGAGTGCCTTAACAATACCATAGCCATATTCATTCATTGCCTCCTCTAGCTCACGACGAATGGCAACGGCGATGTCATCTTTACGTTCAAAAACATCATCCAGTTTCAACTTGGGAACTTCAGCTCTTACTGTGTCAAATACGTATGAGGTAATCTGCTCATATGGATTTTCTAATTTGTAAAAAGCGTCATATACTGCATCTCCTAGTACTTTGAACTGTACAGATACCTTCAGCTTTACAAATACATTGTCTTTTGTTTTTGTTTCTACCAATACGTCCAACTGATTGATCTTCAGACTCAATTTACCAGCAACCCGATCAATAAATGGGACTTTAAACTGTAATCCTGGGTTTTTAATACTGTGAAATTTACCTAATCTCTCGAGAATGGCTACCGTCTGTTGTTTAACGGTAAAAATACCTGACATGAGTATGAGCGCGAGTACAATAAAAGGAATGATCATTCCTGGTTCCATAATTTATATTTTGGGTTGATCAATAACGTTTTTCAATTAACAAATTAGTAAACCGAACTAAATCTGCGAAGTTTTTACGATAAAACTTAGTTTTTATCAGAAATAATGCGCTTTCAGTATATCGTTTTTGTAATTGGTGCTTTCCTCTGTTAGTAGACACCCTCTCTGCTTGTACTTGCCGGTGACCTCCATACACATCCCTCTGAATATTCTCTTTGTAACATTTTCTTAAAATTATTTAGGAGTTTTTAACCATAAGGCAAATCTATTTAACGATTCATTAGTGACAAATGGACAGTAATTCGATGAAATTGTCCCCATAAGACAAACCGACCACTATAACCCATTTAAAGAAAAGCGTATGAGACAGTTACCTAATTTCAGCAACAAACAGACCTTCATTTTGATGCTTTGTGCTTTAATCTTAGGAGCTTGTGCTTCCCCCATGAAGATGGTTGAAACAGGGAACTATGATGAAGCTATAGAAGTAGCGGTGAAGCGACTGGCCGGGAAGAAGAACAAAAAGGTAAAGTATGTGCAGGCGTTGGAAGAAGCCTTTGCCAAAATCACTACACGTGATATGAACATGGCCGATAACTTGAAACGTGAAGGGCAACCTGAGAATTGGGAGAAGGTAAACTCGATCTATAAAAGGATTAAGAATCGCCAAGATAAGATCATGCCGTTGCTGCCACTGATAGATAAGGATGGCATCAAAGCTAATTTCCGTTTTGTAAAAGTAGAAGGTTTGGAAAGAGAGTCACGGGAAAATGCGGCAAAGTTCCTGTATGCAGACGCAAGAAAACATTTAACTCAGGCCCAAGAAGGTGATAAGTTAGCGGCCCGCAGAGCTTATGGTCAATTGGAGAAGATTGGAAGATACTATAGAACCTATAAAGACAAAGGTCAATTGATGAACCTAGCACATGAGTTGGGTACTTCTTATGTCCTTTTTGAAATGACTAATAATGCCCCAGTAGTGTTGCCGATCGGTTTCGAAAGAGAGATTACCAGAATGCAGGTGAACGATCTTAATAGCCAGTGGAAGGAATATCATGTTAGACAGCAGTCCGGTGTGGAATATGATTACAAAGTGGTGATGAATATCACGAATATCAATATAAGCCCTGGTGTGGTACAAGAACGACAATATGTCGATGATCGAGAGATTGAGGATGGCTTTGACTATGTGTTGGATGAAAATGGAAATGTAATGAAAGACACTTCTGGTAACGACATCAAGGTGCCTCGAAGAGTGATTATCAAGGCGGAGGTCCTAGAAACCTATCAGAATAAAGCGGCTAACGTAATAGGGCGATTAGAGTATATCGATTTGCAGAGAAACCAAATAATAGATACCGATCAGGTGGCGGTGGAAGCGATATTTGAGAACTATGCTGCTACCTTTAGAGGGGATGAGCGAGCACTTAGTGATGAATCAAGACAAAGGATAGGCAATCGACCATTACCATTTCCAGAAAACGCAGATTTACTATTCACTGCAGCAGAACAGATGAAGCCCGTAATCAAAAGGAAAATTTCTAGAACTCGAATCATCATCTAACTAGTTTCAGAAAAAGAAATTGCCGAAAGGCTTGAAGAAGCATAAACAACAGGAATAACAGGATTTGAAGCCATCGCAGTAATTTGCGATGGCTTTTTGACTTTGGGCAGAGTTGCTATATTGTTGTCTTTCAATTACATTTGTTCCTTGCCCTAGTGAATGTACACTAAAGGTAAAAGAAAAAAGCCCGAAAGAAGATCACTCTAAGGCACGTCCATGCCTTGACTCTTCCGGGCAAAAGACCTCTCAAAAGCATTTGCAGTTTATAAGTTGAAAACGCTCCAAGTAGAAGGCAAATGCCT
>CAJXPD010000053.1 GCA_913057785.1 uncultured Lewinella sp.
TCATTATTTTCAATAATTATTGAAAATAATGAACTAACATGGAGCACACAAAAAAAGGACAGGATAAAAGGCCTGTCCTTCCCTACTTCGAATAAATAGTACTTTGATTCTTGGGATTAGAATGAAAGAGAAATATAAGCCCTTTTAGGGCTAAGTGGGGGGGATGTTTGGGCTATATTATCGCAATCTAACTCGCCCTGGAAGCGCCCATACACTCACCTCCTCAAAGCTAGTATTGATCACCTCAATATCGGTGGGGTTATCCGTGATGGATATGCGGGTACGGTCGCCAGGGTTGCCTATGGCATCAAAGCAGATGCTATACAATGGCGTGCCACGCGGGACACTTGCGCCAGCTAAGGTCAGATCTATCCAAGACGTAGTTAGTCGATCACTCTGTGGGGTACCAAAGCTGTTGGCATCTAAGCCTGGCAAATTGAAGTTGTCTACGTGTGAAAAAGCTAGGACATCGTCATCCCAGGCTACGCTGTACTGCCAGGTAACGATGTCATTAAAGCCAGTTGCTTTTACATCTACACAGAAGGATGAGCCAGCTGAGACATTGGCGTTATCCAATTTGAATAGTAAAAAATTGCGGCGTTTTTCATTAGCGGTGAGCAATTCGGCCTCTTCAAGGCTTTCCCTTTCTTGTTCTACTACTGTTTCTTCAGCAGGTGTACTGTTTTCTTTAGTGCAAGCTGCAAAGGTGAGGGTAAGCGCTAGCACTACTAGCAATCTAGTTCTGATCATGGTGATTTGTGTTTTAGGATTATTGTAATGATCGGGGTGAATCCCCTTGTATTTCACCACAATACTAGTTGCATTTGACAGCGAAAAAAAGAACAAAATTTAGGCTTTATAGGAGGTTTTAGCAGTCTCTACAAGCCCGTTAATCGGTTTAGGATAAGCTTACCACCATTTGCAATTAATTCATAATCAGTATACTTGCTAAAATAGCATAACCTGTATTGAATGAGTGTTCTACGTATGTTAGAAATAAAGTATAGGATTTTTTACACCAGAATTGATTTGAAATAATTATACAAAGGTAAGATAGTAAGTGGTGCCACTTTAGGCGCAGTGGCACCAATGGGGAAAAGGGCTAGGAGCGCTTTTTCTTCATCCAGCGCATCATGGCAACTGTAAATAGAAAAGGTGCCGCAATAAAGTCGACATGCATCCCCGTATTAGCATTATCCAAGAGCATGATGGATAGCTGATCTTCAAACGGATTATCATTGATGACGTAGGTCCAAGTAGAAGCCGGGCGTTCTAGATCGGTAGCCTCTTCCGGGGAAATCCCTTCTTCCAAGACTTTTTGTACCCAGTCTCGAATTTGAATTTCCAAGCGTTCGTAGAGTTTAGAGAAAGAAGCATCCGCCATCTTTCGAAAAGTATTTAGTGGATTCTGCCCTCCTAATCGGACGAGGTGTACACCATCACGAGACTGGGCCAATTCATCCAGGTGCAAAGCCCATTGCTGATCGTATTGTAACAAAGCAAAGGATTGAATCGCGGCCATCTGTTGGGAAGAAGCCTTCCCGAGTGCAGGAAGTGGTGGGAACAATTGTGTTAAGGTACTAGGGGCATTTAAAATCTTCAGCCGTTCATCTTGTAGAACGATCCTTTGTTTCTCAGTGAATGCTGCATATTGGTACAGGCTTTTCCGCATATCCAGTAGCTGGGACTCTATCATGTGCTGCATAGAGCGGATTGACTTCTCTAATTTCAAAGAGATTATTGGATCGGGTCCTTCCAGTTTCTGGAATTTCCGAGGTAATACTTCTCGGAGCCTATACTTGATCATCAGGTCATCCTCTAAACTGATGAAAAAGCGACTTTTCCCCACATCTCCCTGTCTACCTGCTCGGCCGCGAAGCTGTTGATCTATCCGAATACTCTCATGTCGATTGGTACCTATTACATACAGTCCTCCATAGCGAACTACCTGTCGTCTCTCCTCTTCATTCTGCCCTCCTAATTTAATATCTGTACCTCTACCCGCCATATTAGTGGCGATAGTCACAGCCCCAACTCGACCGGCATCAGCGATAATCTTGGCTTCCTCTTCATCATTGCGAGCATTTAATACCTGGCAGGGAATATCCTTTTGTCGAAGAAGTTGAGCTAAATACTCAGATTCCCTAACCGTTAATGTCCCGACGAGAATGGGTTGCCCAATTCTATGAACACGACTAATTTCTTCTACCAGTGCAGCTACCTTGCTCGCTTTATCTACGAAGATGTGATCCGGATAGTCTGTTCGGCGAGAAGGTTTATTTGGAGGAATGACGACGGTTTTTAGACCATAGAATTCTGCAAACTCAGTGGCTGATGCTTGTGCGGTGGCGGTCATTCCGGCAATTCTCGGATACTTTTGTAGTAGATGTTGAAGACTAATGGAGTTGAGTACGCTCCCTTCGGATTGGAGAGGAAGGCCTTCCTTGGCTTCTACGGCGCTTTGCAAGCCATTTCGCCAGCGCCGATCCTCTACGACTCGACCAGTGAATTCATCAATTAACCAGATTCTACTTTCTCTAACTATATAATCTACATCTTTGGTTAAAAGCGTATGCGCTTGCAAGGAAAGATTAATGGCGGTATGAAGCTCGTAGTGAACATCTTCGATCAGGTCTATCACACCGTAAAACCTTTCTGCTTTTTCAATACCCTGATCGGTTAGATAAACCGTACGTGCTTCGGTAGAAAGCACAAAGTCTTCCTCTTCCTTTAATTGACCTACCAGTTCAGCCACTTTCCGGAGATCGACATCATTTTGTTGCATGCGTCCAGCAATCACCAGAGGATTTCGGGCTTCATCGATCATAATGGCATCCGCCTCATCCACGATGGCATAATTGAAAGGACGAAGTAATCGCTCACTATCGTCGAAAGCCCCAGTAGATCTCAAGAAGTCAAAACCTACTTCTTTAGCGGTAGCATAGGTGATATCACAGTTGTAGGCGGCTTTCTTCTCTGCCAATGACATTTCATTCGTGATGTATCCTACAGTAAGACCAAGAAAGGTGTAGATGGAGCCCATCCACTGTGCATCTCGTTTTGCGAGATAATCATTGAAGGTCAAGATATGCACCCCTTTGCCTTGCCAGGCATTGAGTATAGCGGGGAACACAGCGGTTAGCGTTTTCCCTTCGCCCGTCTGCATTTCGACTAGTTTGCGTTGGTGCAAGGGGATGGCAGCCATCAATTGCACATCAAATACTTGCAGTTTTTGCTGGCGATGTATGACTTCTTGTACGAGGGCGTAGGTGGGCGCTAGTAATTCTTCTAGATCTATTCCAGCTTGTGCCTTTGCTTTTAGCTGAGCCGCGAAAGCCTGTAATTTCGCATTGGTTAAATTGGTGACTGATCGAAAAGACTCATAGATTTTATCTAATCTATTCTCGTAAGTGGAAAGATCAGTTTGAATATAGGTAGGACTGCCAATCCCCCAATGATGGAGTTTATGCAGAAGTTTCATCTTCAATAGTGTTAAAACAAGTTAGCTAATAAATTCCAGAAGCGATCGGCCTGCCATTGATAAGTTGGCAGCGAGCACTTAGTTTCTGCGGTTATGGAAAAAATTAGCTTAACTGATAGGGGAGTGACCTACTATGCATCCAGGTAATTAGTAGGTTTTGATAATGGAGATGAACAAAAGTAGAGGAAGAATCAAGTGCTAAGAGGCCCGTTGTCGTAGGAAGAATGGCCAGAAAGGCAGTATCATCGCTGGTATAGTTCCCACGATTAAGCTCCGTATTCTTCTCTAACTGAAGATGATAATCAGCATTGGTGGCAGTTTGTTCTACCAGTTCTGTTTGCCGACTAAAATTAGAGTCAGGATAGAAAGATAAGGCTGTACCTTGCTCAATAGCAAGCGCTAAGAGCAGCCAGGGCAGCAAAGATAGAAGTGAGAAATGACCTGATCGTTTGATCCTATCCATATTAGAACTATATCAAACTTCGGGCCGATAGCTGAGATAGGACAGAATGGCAGTACGTACTGCAAAGATTCAAGCCAAGTCGGTGACGAGGTCCTTCGGTTCATTGGTATCAATGTTGGCTTCAGCTTGCCTTATTAAGCCTCTATTCTTCAGTACTTCGTTCTTTTTTCTCTGATAAAAAAGAACCAAAAAATCATGGCTGTATTCATTTCTTTACGCGTGAATCGCACGAAAATCCTAAACGATATAAACTCGCAGGATCTTTTCTCTTTCACTAAGAACGTAATAGGTTACGTACTAAGATCTTTTCAAGCTGAGTTTCTCGCAGCTCAAACAGGATATCGTTTTTAACGGATTTTCGTGCACTCCACTACTAAAATGAATAAGGCCGTAAAATTGCTTGATTTTGCCCCTTTTAAAGGAGAGTCTTGTAGCACATTCAGCGAAGATTCAAGCCAAGTCGGTGACGAGCTCCGCTCGTCCACCAACCACGTCGCGGGCTCCTGCCCGCAGAAACAAAATCCTTCCCACGTACCTACGGACGTACACACCTCCAAAGTCATCGCCAAGCAGCAATGACTTCGGAGATGTCAAAAGTGAGAATTTACGCCTCGATATAAGTTTTGAAATTGGCAAGCCCTTGCTCAAAATCTCCGCCGACGGATTTATCCATATTCATGAACATCAAAAAGATATTCATAGGGAATGAACTGCTGCCGCTAAATCCCCAAGCCACATGACTTCCTTCGCCTTTAGCATCGATTTTAAAGTAAGCATCATTGGTGGCTTTGAATGGCTTAAGAAAACGCAGTTGTGTATCAATTCGATGAGGTGGCTGCAAGCCCATGATCTCTTGCTCACCTTCTCCTACATCTTTATTCCCGTTCCAATAGGAAACGGAGCCCACTTCTCCATCAGTACCACGAAAGTCTTTTTCCATATTGGGGTCTTTCTTAGCCCAGACTGACCATTCATCCTGCTGTTTTAAGGAGCGAAGGGCATCGTAGGCGGTCTGCTGCGACACGGAGAGATCAATTGTTCTTTCAACAGCAAAATCTTTGGGGGCTATGAAACCTAGAATTGCTATGATGGCGACTAGAGCCAATAGAATGTACAAGAATAACATAGGTGGTTTTGATTATTGTTAAAAAAAGAATTTGGGTGAATAACCATTTGGGTAGCACGGCTATTAGTTTTCCGGTAGCGGCTGACCGCAACAAGGACAAAACTTATAGTCTTCGGCATTTTCCGGCATCCCTCGCTTTTTCTTTTTCTTCTTCTTTTCCTTTTCTAAGCCTTCAATAAAAGCGGCACTGATAATGCCGGTCGGCAAGGCAACCATACCAATTCCTAGCAGTGCAATAATCCCGCCAAAAAATTTGCCCAGTGGGGTAATAGGAAATACGTCACCATATCCGACGGTGGTCAGCGTGGCAATGGCCCACCAAAAAGTGGATATGATATCTGGAAATTTATCCGGTTGGGCTTCATTTTCCAGGTTGTACATTACACTAGAAGAGATTAGTAGAAGGATAAAGGTTACGAATAGGGTGATAGAGAGTTCGGACCTTTTCTCCGAAAAAATGCGAACGATAATCTTTAGGGCGCGAGAATGCCGCTTCAGCTTTAGTACGCGCAGTAGACGCAAGATGCGTAGTAGCCTAAGGAATCGTAAGTCAAAAGCAACGACAAAGGGCAAATAAAAGGGCAGAATAGCTATTAAGTCCACCATCCCCATCGGAGAGCTAATGAACTTTAGCCTAGCTTTGCTAGCGGAAAGCGCTGGGTACTTAAGATCGGCTATCCAGATGCGGAGACCATACTCCAAACTAAAAATAATGATGGTTAATACCTCAAAGATGTTAAAGGTTGTTCCGAAGCGTTCGCGTAAGGGCGCATAAGAAGCCAAGATTATAGCGATTACACTTAGAATGATCAAGGCCATAATAATGGCATTGACCTGCTTGTTTAGCGTTGTTTTTTTCTTTTCTCCCCCATCTAGGATTTCAAAAACTTTCTCTTTAAAGTTCATGTTAGTTCAATATGGTGTTTAAGGATGTGCTAAATGTTGTACGGTTTTGTAGAGATTGAGTTGTGAATCAGTGCTATAAGTGCATGATTGGTGATTGCCAAACATGCACTAGGCCGGTAAGTAGGGTAAAAATAAGATAAAGCCGCATATCCTATAAATCTAGCTGAAAAGCTCGTTTCTTGTGCTCTTTATTAAACAGATCCATATTATGTCAATCTTTAACATCCGTCTAGATGTCATGAAAGCCGTGGAAAAACAATTGGACGGTTTCATGGAAAAGTACCTGATCCCAATAGATAAGATCTGGCAGCCGTCTGATTTTTTACCCGATTCGCAGTCAGAAGAATTTATTGATGAGATCAAGGAAATTAGAGAAGAGGCAAAGGAACTGGATTATGACTTTTGGGTAGTCCTCATCGGTGACATGATCACAGAAGAGGCTTTACCTACCTACGAATCCTGGTTAATGGATGTCGTAGGCGTTGACCAACAAACGAGAAACCCTTGGGCAAAGTGGGTTCGACATTGGACCGCTGAGGAAAACCGACACGGGGATGTGTTAAACAAGTATCTATTTTTGTCTGGTAGGACAGAAATGAAAGAAGTGGAAAAGACCATTCAATATCTAATCGCTGATGGTTTTGATATTGGTACTGGGCGAGATCCTTACAAGAACTTTGTTTATACTAGTTTTCAAGAACTAGCCACTCACATTTCTCATAAGAGAGTTTCCAAACTTGCCTTGGATAAGGGGAATCAACGACTCGGCAATATGTGCCGAATCATTGCTGGTGACGAAATGCGTCATTATCTAGCTTACCGAGAATTTGTCAAGCTTATCTTCGAATACGATCCTAGCCAAATGATGTTGGCTTTTGCGGATATGATGAAACGCAAAATTGTAATGCCAGCTCACTTCATCCGGGAATCAGGACAAAAGATTTCCGAGGCCTTTGTAAACTTTTCCGATGCGGCTCAACGCATGGGGGTTTACACTAGCTTGGATTATGTAGACATTATGAACAAGCTTACAGCTTACTGGGATATTGAGCATTTGAGCTCTTTGACCGAAGAAGCCGAGAAAGCACGAGATTACGTTATGAATCTACCCGCGAGATTAATGCGTGTGGCAGAGCGTTTGATGGTGCCTGAAACACCGGTACAAATGCAATGGGTAAAGCCCAATGGCATGATGTAGAAGTAGAAGGTACGTTCTAAAATGAGGAGAGATGATTTCCTAGGTGGAAACCATCTCTCCTTCTCTCTATCTCTCCTTATTGTTTATACAAACTGATTCAAGATATTTTCATACAGTTCTTGCTGACCACTCTGTAGGGCAGGTTCGTCACTAGCCATTCCTATGGCTGCTAGACTGCCCAAATCCATTTTCCCACTTTCAAAAGTCTGTCCGTCTCCGGCGTCGAAGGAGCTATAGCGGTCTTTACGCATGCTGCGGTAGGCAGATTTCTCGAGAATGGCATCTGCTGCCAAGAGGGCACGAGCAAAGACATCCATTCCGCCGATATGAGCATGGAACAGATCTACTAAATCAGTAGAATTTCTTCGGGTCTTGGCATCAAAATTCACTCCACCACCTTGGATTCCTCCGGATTCTAGGATCACCAACATCGCCTCGGTGATCTCCATTACGTTATTGGGGAATTGATCGGTATCCCAGCCATTTTGGTAGTCACCTCGGTTGGCATCAATACTACCCAAAGCCCCAGCATCAGCAGCCACTTGCAGTTCGTGCTGGAAGGTATGGTTGGCTAAGGTAGCGTGATTCACTTCCACGTTGATTTTGAAATCATCCATCAAGTCGTATTGGCGCAAGAAGCCCAATACGGTAGCAGAATCAAAATCATACTGGTGTTTGGAGGGCTCCATTGGCTTAGGCTCAATAAAGAAAGTTCCTTCAAAACCTTGCCCGCGCGCATAATCTTTAGCCATATGTAGAAAACGTGCCATATGGTCTAGCTCCCGCTTCATGTCGGTATTCAGCAAGGACATATAGCCCTCTCTACCACCCCAGAAAACATAATTCTCACCATTCAAAGCAATGGTCGCATCTAAGGCGTTCTTGACTTGGGCCCCTGCTTTGGCTACTACCTGAAAATTTGGATTCGTAGCTCCTCCGTTCATGTATCTTGGATTGGAGAATAGGTTGGCCGTCCCCCAAAGTACTTTCACGCCTGAGCTTGCCATCTTCTCTTTGGCGTAGTCCGTGATGATCTGCAATCTTCTTTGCAACTCTGCCACTGATTCTCCTTCGTCCACTAGATCCACATCGTGGAAACAGAAATAGGGAACACCTAGTTTGGTAATGAATTCGAAAGCGGCATCCATTTTATCCTTAGCTTGCTGAATTGGATCGGCTGCTGTCAACCAAGGGAAGGCTTTAGTACCCACACCGAAAGGATCTCCTCCCGTATTGCACAGGGTATGCCAGTAGGCTACTGCAAACTTGAAGTGTTCCTTCATTGTTTTTCCGGCTACAACTTTGTCCTCCTCATAGAACTTAAATGCCAACGGATTATCTGATTCTCTACCTTCAAATGGAATCTTCCCTATGCCTGGGAAATACTCCTTAGCTCCTAGAACTACCGACATATTTTTCGTTTTTATTTATTAAAGTCTGGTTTTTGCCTCGTTTATTAATCTCCGCTGTTCATTATTCCCTCTTAATTCTACCTTATTAATGCATCATTATCCATTCAAAAGTCTTCCTTCTAAACTCTCCTTCCACCTGCCGTAAGCTGCCTGATAAGCCGCCAACTGATCCCCTGGCTCATAGACGTGCGCAAGCTGCAATTGACCTAGCCCTTCTTGCAAGCTAGAAAATGCACCCACCGCTACGCCGGCTGCTCTAGCCGCACCACTGGCACCTGTAGTTTCCATCACTTCAATCCGACTTCCTAACAAAGTGGCAATCGTTTCGGCAAAGATCTTGGATTGGAACATATTATCATTACCAACGCGCATGACGTCCAAATTGAGTCCCATTTCCTTGATGATATCTACACCATATACGAAGGAGAAGGCCACTCCTTCTAAACCGGCCCGAATCAGGTGGGCTTGTTGGTGGCGATTAAATTGCAGCCCATCAATATGGGCGCCCAGGTCGAGATTGCGCAACATGCGTTCGGCACCATTTCCAAAGGGTAGAATACTCAGACCATCAGCACCAATCGGTATGCCCGCTGCCTTCGCCTCAAGATCCGGATAGGATAGCGTAGGGTCAGCTACTTGATGTTTGAGCCAACTATACTGTATCCCTGCTCCATTGATGCATAGTAGTATACCAATGCGTGGTTGTTCTTTAGTATAATTGACGTGTGCAAAGCCATTAACTCGAGAATATTTGTCGTAAACCGCTTGATCCACTACCGCGTAAATTACGCCAGAAGTGCCCCCTGTCCCCGCTACTTCTCCAGGTTCAAAGACGTTTAATGCCAAGGCATTATTGGGCTGGTCGCCAGCTCGGTAAGTTACAGGGATTCCCGCCTTCAGGCCTGTAGCGGCGGCGGCATCAGCCGTGAGCTTGCCTTGCACGCTGATCGTTGGGACGATTGCGGGAATGAGGCTACGGTCGATACCGTACTGGTCTAGCACTAGTTGTGCCACATCATTTTCCTTGAAGTCCCAAAGTATACCCTCTGAAAGCCCAGATATGGTCGTATTTACCTCGCCTGTAAGCTTCATGGCGATGTAATCACCCGGAAGCATGATATGTGCGATCTTATCGTAAAGCTCGGGTTCGTTTTCCTTAACCCACTTTAATTTAGAGGCGGTAAAATTACCTGGGGAATTCAATAGATGTTGTAAACTCTGTTCCGCTCCTATCGCATCAAATGCGTCATCGCCGATGGAAACCGCTCGGCTGTCACACCAGATAATGGAAGGACGAAGTACTTCTTGCTGCTCATCTACTACTACTAGGCCATGCATTTGGTAAGCAATTCCAATGGCTCCAATATCTTCTGGGTTTGCTCCAGTTTGCTGCAGCAACTTTTGAGTTGCTTTGCAAATACAGTCCCACCACATCGCAGGATCTTGCTCGGCCCAACCCGCCTGATGTGAGATCATCCCCAGTTCTTGTTCTGGATGTTGGGCTACCCCTACTGTTGCGCCGGTAGTGGAATCGACAATGGATGCCTTGATGGAAGAACTACCTACATCATAGCCTAATAGTAACATTTCAATACTGTTTTATGGTAAACTAAGTCTTGTTTAGCCATGAAACCTTCGACCGATAGAAATAACTACCAGTCGGACAAATCATGAATACAAGACTATTATAGATTAACCAATGCTTCCTCCAGGTCAGCAATCAGGTCATCCACATCTTCTACCCCTACGCTCAAGCGGATTAGCGAATCTGTCAAACCCACTTTCAAGCGCTCTGGCTTAGGAATTGACGCATGCGTCATAGAAGCTGGATGCCCAATCAAGGATTCTACGCCGCCCAACGACTCCGCCAAAGTAAATACCTTCGTTCCACTCAAGACTCGGATGGCATCTTCGAAAGTATCTCGTACCAGATCGAAGGAAACCATTCCACCATAGTCTCTCATCTGCGCTTTGGCGATTTCATGCCCTGGATGCTCCTTAAATCCTGGATAATAAACGTTTTTGGTCTTAGGATGACTTTGCAAAAACTTCGCGATCTTCTTAGCGTTCTTACAAGCTCTTTCTACCCTCAGGTGTAAAGTCTTGATGCCACGAAGTACCAAGAAGCAATCTTGGGGACCAGGAACTGCACCTGATGCGTTTTGTAAAAAGTAGAGCTCCTCTGCCAGTTTTTCGTCCTTCACTATCAATGCGCCTAGCACTACATCACTGTGCCCTCCCAAGTATTTGGTCGCGGAGTGTAATACGATATCCGCTCCTAGGTCCAGTGGAGTCTGCAAATAAGGTGAAGCAAAGGTATTATCAACACAGGTCCAGATCTTATGCTTTTGTGCTACCTCACAAACTGCTTTAATATCGATGATATTCAGCATGGGATTTGTGGGGGTTTCCATCCAGATCAACTTAGTGTTCTTGTTGATCTTCTTCTCTAACTTCCTCGTGTCGCTAAGGTCTATGAAATGGGCCTTGATCCCATATCTTTCGTATACCCTTACCATCAAGCGATAGGAGCCTCCATAAAGATCATTAGTTGAAATGATCTCATCTCCTGGGTTGAGGAGTTTCAAGATGGCGTCCATCGCTGCAAGGCCGCTACCGAAGCAAATGCCAGCGGTTCCATTTTCTAGTGCTGCTAGATTGTTTTCTAGAACAGTACGAGTAGGGTTCTGCGTTCTTGCGTATTCGAAGCCTTTGTGTTTACCTGGCGCTTCTTGCGCGTAGGTAGAGGTCTGGTAAATAGGAGTCATTACGGCTCCTGTAGTGGGGTCTGGTTCAACCCCAGCATGGATTACTTTCGTTCCAAATTTCATTACTGATTAGGGATTATAATGGTGAATGAATGTTGTTAATGATCTATCCGCATGAAGTCCAGCTAGCTTAGGGAAATACTCGCTCTTCTATCATGGGGAAAGGAACCCGAACTAACTATCGATCCCTTTAGAGATAGTCATTGGGTATTGAGGTATCGGCGACCTGTGTGGTGGAGGTAAACGATCTGGAATTACGTGCGCAGAAAATTCGGCCGAAATATCCAGAACCTGATATACTACCGATGGTCTATATCTATGCCTAACCTCAATACCCAAACAACATTATACTTATTTACGTTTAATCACGTTGCGGATTGCTGCTACTATATCGTCTACGCCAAGACCATATTTTGACAAAAGTTCTACTGGTTTGCCACTTTCTCCGAAGCTATCATTAACAGCAATGTATTCCTGAGGAGTCGGTGCTTTTCTTGACAATACTTGTGCTACGGCATCACCCAAACCGCCATTGCGCTGGTGTTCTTCTGCTGTAACCACTGCTTTTGTCTTCAGAGCGGACTCTAAAATTGCCTCTTCATCCAAAGGCTTGATCGTATGAATGTTGATTAATTCTACGCTGATTCCCTCAGCCGCTACGATTTTGGCTGCTTCAACTGCATTCCAAACCATATGCCCAGTCGCAAATACACTAACATCACTCCCTTCACTCATCAACAAGGCTTTACCGATCTCAAACTTCTGATCTTCTGCTGTGAAATTGGGCCAACTTGGACGGCCGAAACGCAAGTAGACAGGGCCATAGTGCTCAGCAATAGCGATGGTAGCTGCTTTGGTTTGATTGTAATCACAAGGATTGATCACTGTAAAACCAGGTAGCATGCGCATCATACCCATGTCCTCTAGGATCTGGTGGGTAGCACCATCCTCTCCTAAGGTTAAACCCGCATGTGAGGCACAAACCTTGACATTCTTGTGAGAGTAGGCTATCGACTGGCGAATCTGATCGTAAACCCGTCCTGTAGAGAAGTTGGCAAAAGTACCCGTATAAGGGATTTTACCTGCGGTAGCCAAGCCCGCAGCAATACCCATCATATTGGCCTCTGCAATACCTACTTGGAAGAAACGCTCAGGAAACTCTTTGATAAAGGCTTGCATTTTAAGTGAGCCGATTAGGTCGGCACATAGCGCTACCACTTCATCGTTCTGCTGGCCGATGGCATGAAGCCCGGCACCAAATCCATCACGAGTAGCTTTCTTACCTGAATCTATTATTTGATCTAACATTATTTTAAAGTATAAGGGTGGTCAAGTAGAATACTAATTGGTTTACTTTCGAAGCTCTTTCTTTAATACTCTATTCTAGTCTACGGAAACTTCGAGGTTCAGTATTCTGATTAATAATCTCCTAGGGTTTCTTCCAATTGAGACAAGGCATTTTCGGTTTGCTCAGCATTAGGCGCTTTTCCATGCCAATGGTGCGTACCTTGCATAAAGTCTACACCAAATCCCATTTCTGTCTTCATCAGAATGACAATCGGTTTGCCCTGACCGGTTTTGGATTTGGCTTCATTCAGTTTGGCTACCACTTGCTCCATGTCATTACCATCTTCCAAATGCACGATTTCCCATCCAAAAGCTGCCCACTTGGCAGGAAGATCTCCCAAAGACATTACCTCTTCTGTAGGCCCGTCAATTTGCTGACCATTCCAGTCTACCGCAACCACCAAATTGTCCACCTTATGATGAGCTGCAAACATCATGGCTTCCCAAACCTGCCCCTCTTCTAATTCACCATCTCCAGTCAATGCATATATGGTTTTATCGTCTCCATCCAGTTTTTTGGCCAAAGCCATGCCGATGGCTACCGAAAGTCCCTGTCCTAGAGAACCCGAGGCAACCCGGATACCTGGCAAGCCTTCGTGCGTGGCAGGGTGCCCTTGCATACGAGAATTGATCTGTCGGAAGGTAGCTAATTCCGCAGGAGGGAAATATCCGCTACGAGCTAGTACGCTGTACCAAACTGGAGAAATATGTCCGTTAGAAAGGAAGAATACATCCTCACCTTTAGCTTTCATGTTGAAAGCGGGATCATGTTTCATTAAGTCGAAGTAAAGTGCCACTAGAAAGTCGGTGCATCCTAGTGAACCACCTGGGTGCCCACTGGCAGCACTATTGGTTTGCCGAATGATATCTCGGCGAACTTGAGAGGCAATTTGTTTTAGCTTTTGAATATCAGCCATGATTATATATTCGTTGGTAAAGATTGACTATTTCTAGGTGTAGAAAGGTCAGATGAGAAGGTAAAGATCAATGCCGGTCCAAATAGCCATTCAAAACGGAACAGATAAGGCATTTTACTCGCTTCTATCTTCTTCATATCTACTGATTTGGTAAAGATCTTCAAAGCGGCTAGGGCAACCATTTGAAAAATGGTCTCTGTTTTGTTTTCGCTAATTCTATGCCAGTACATTGCGAAGGGTAGTTGGCTGGAAGAATGCAGCCGCTTACTCAGGTGCCGTACTGTGATTTGGACAAAGCAATTGTATTCAAATGGAGGGTTTGCTGAAAGCTATAACCCTGCTCGCGAGTGAATTGAGCACAAATGTATAACATGACTTCGAGTTTTCCTGCCTAACGCACACTTATTTGCAAAAAATCTATAGCGCAGGATTATTTAGCAGGAAAGAAGAGCAAATGGACAAAGAAACGATCGTAGATCCGGGAGGATTTTATGATCGGGACTGGCATTGCTGGAGAATAGGGAAGATGTTTAGTGCTGGAGGGGGATAAGGTATGATGGGAAAACAGCTAGCTTTAGGTAGGGACGTGTAAAAGGGCTACCAGGTATGATCCTGCTAGCCCTTTATCTTTATATCTTGTAAAATAGGGAACTAATTGGGATTAGTTCACAGAATCGCTCAATTTCTTACCGGGCTTGAACTTGATAACGTTCTTAGCCGCAATTTGAATTGTTTCACCGGTTTGTGGGTTTCTACCACTACGAGCCTCGCGACGAGATATTGAGAAAGTACCGAAGCCTACTAGAGTAACTGAGTCGCCATCTTTAAGAGCGCCACCGATACCTTCTAGAACAGCATTCAATGCATCTTCAGCTTGACCTTTAGATACACCTGCACCTTCTGCAACCTTGCTGATTAAATCTCCTTTGTTCATTTCAACAATTTTTGATGATTTTTAAAATTGGTCGGGCAAATTTATACCCTTGGTTTTGTAAAAACAAGTAATCCTCAGCAAAAAAAGCACGAAAGCCAGAAAATACGGGGGATTTAAGAGATTTTATCACATACGAAACTATACTCAGATTCGTTATTATTGCAGTAAAATCGGTTTTCAAAGCCGCTGAATTCAATTTGTTAGGGCCTAGCCTGTGAAACTGCTGATATCAGATCGAGGTAAATGAATAGGCGAGGACAATACATATGTGTTATTTATATGTATCTTTGTTGGTAATGTTACCAGATATTTCAAACGATTCATGACAATGAAAAGAGTAATTTTTAGTCTTGCTTTTATATTTTCCTTGAGTATTTTCTTTACCACCAGCTCCTGCAGCCGCAAGACGGGCTGTCCTACCGCTGAGAACGTACAGGTGAAAACCAATCGCAAAGGAGAATTGCCAACGCGACGCGGTAATTCCAGTCTATTTCCTAAACAGATGCGTAAAAAGAAAAGAGGTAGATAAAAGTGTCTCGTCCTCTATACCGTAGAGGAAGGATCTATTTCCTCAAGGGAAAGACTGTTATGCACTTCCTGTAGTTCTTCGATGTACTGACCATACATCCAGTGCATATACTTGCGGGTTACGAACCACATTATTATTCCTAAGACTACCGCTGAAATACCTAAGATAAGGAGTAGCTTCCATGGACTTGCCATATCCGACCAGTCCCCGCCAGCTTCAATAAATCCCATCAGGAATCCTAGCGTATACCCCAGGGGCATTACTATATATAAAAGGATTTTAGTTCGCTGATAAGACTTTCTGAAGAGTTGAAGATATCCTGCAACACTTTCCTTGACATTTTTGGTATTGATTGACCGAAACTTCTTAAGCATTCGGTATACGCCATAGCCCGTACCCAGATATAGCAATATCCCTCCGCCCAGCAGATAACCAATCAGCGGGTTCTCCGCAAAAAAGTAAAAAAGACCCAGCCAGAGTACAATACCGGCGATCAATTCGATCAATGCATTTTGTTTCATCCGCTGGATGATATTAGAAGATCGTTGACGAGCCATGCGCATGACGTCCCCCTCTAGCTGGTGATAGTAATCACTGGCTTCCTTATCACTGTTTTTCCATATGGCATTCAGATCAAATTCTTCCATATCCCTTATCGCTTAATAGCTTAAACAGTCTTTTTTTGATTCGCATGATCTTTACGCCCACATAATTGGTCGTTATACCCATGATCTCGGCAGATTCTTCGTAGGATTTGCCTTCCAGGTGCAAAAGGATCAATGCTCTTTCATCTTTAGGTAGTTCGTTGATACTTTGATAAAGTAGATCTATTTTCTGCTGTTGTTTCTTTTCTAAATCCAATTGTGCCCCGCCATCATCCGCTTGCTCCATCATCCAGGCCGTCACCTCAGTGGTCTGCGGTTTTCTTTTTTTCTTTTTAGTAAAGGTCAGCGCTGTATTCAAGGCCACTCGATAAATCCAGGTTGAAATCTTTGCTTTACCTTGGAAACGCGCGAAAGAATTCCAAAGTTGGATCAGCATCTCCTGATAGAGATCATCGAAATCCACTTTCTCGGAAGCATATGCTCGGGCAATCTTATATAGAATCCCGTTATGCTCAGCGATGATATGCTTGAAAGTTTCTTCCACTGGTCTTCTAATTAGTAACCTTAATCCGATTTTTATTACAGTTCACCGAATTATAACTGCTTTTTTCTAATTGGGTTGTAATAATACATACAGGAGTCATACTAACCAAGTAAACAAAGATTGATTACGATATCGAAAAATCTATCCAGCTTGCAAGCTACCTATCAAAACCAATAATCAAAACGGGATAAGAAATGGAAAAATCGAAAAAAGGAATTCAGATTGAATTTTGTTCGGAGGAGGATTCAGGGTATACTTCGATAGGTTTAAGCTTTGCCATGCTGGGTACTACCTTCATGTCGATTGATGGCTTCCCCTTTGTCATTACCATGCTGTTTTTCTTGCTTGGCATAATACTACCCACCTACGAGCTGGTTACGAAAGTAGCTGATAAACCGAATACAGATGGGCAAGAAGACCAAGAAGAGTCTCTCTGAAAGATTCATTGAACTTAAAATAACGCACAATAATAGCTTAACATAAAACTTATAAAAATCAAGAAAATGAAAAATGTAATGTCGAAAGCATTGGTAGCTTTAGTATGTCTAATGGTCAGCTTTATAAGCTACACTACAGCTCAAGAAAAGGCTGCAGCAGCAACGGCTACTACGCTTGTCGCGCTCGAAAAAGCTGAAAATAACAATACGTTGTTGTGGAAGATTGAGGGAAATGGCATTCAAACTTCCTACTTGTATGGAACGATTCACTTGATTCCCCAAGCAGATTTCTTCATTGCTGATGCTACAAAGACAGCAATGCTTTCCAGTGAACAGGTAGTAATGGAATTGAAAATGGATGACCCTAATATGCAGATGGCCATCATGCAGAACGCCGCCATGAAAGATGGATCGACTTTGGATAAACTCGTTAGTGAAGAGGACTATAAGAAAGTAGATGAGTTGCTTAAATCTGCTTTGGGGATGGGCGTAGCACCTTTCAATGGCTGGCAACCCATGCTAACCTCTTCTCTTTTCCTAACCAAATTTATTGATGGCACGCCTGCCTCCTATGAGGGTAGTTTCATGGCCATGGCCAAGGAGGCGAACAAAGAGTTGTTGGGGCTAGAGACTGTTTCGGATCAGGTGAATGCCATGGGAGAGATCCCGTACAAAAAGCAGGCGGAACTCCTGATGGAAACGGTTAACGATATGGAAGGCATGAAAAAGATTTTTGCGGACTTGGTTGGTGTTTATAAGACACAAGATATCAACGCTTTGCATGACATGATTGCAGATCAGTCAGGCGGAGAAGAGATTGCTCAATTCATGATTTACAAGCGCAATAAGAATTGGATTCCTAAAATAGGAGAGCTAGCAAAGGATAAAACTACCTTCTTCGCGGTAGGTAGTGGACACCTTGGTGGCGAGTTGGGAGTGGTGAATTTACTGAAAGAAGCAGGTTACACCATTACTCCGATTGCAAACTAAGAACAAATACAGATAGGTTAATGGGGGCTCCACAGAGAGTCCCTGCTTACACCTATTCTTCAGCATTGAGTAATTCGTACTTCGCCAGGACAGATTTAGTGAAAGGAATGGTCTTACGAGTTGTTTTATTGATGTGAACCCCTACGATCTTTGCTTTAGCGACTAGCTCGTCATCCTCTGCGTTGAACATCTGATGGAGAAAAACAATGGCCTTGGATTTGAACTCTACCATTTGGGTCTTAATGTAAATAAGGTCTCCCGCAACCAATTCATGAAAGTAGTTGATGTTTTGTTCTACCGTAAACATCCCTACATTATGGGCCTTCATATAAGAAGGCGTAATGCCAAGATGTGCATAAAAATGCCAGGTAGCTTCATCAAATTTTCCCATATAGTGTTGAACATTCATGTGTCCATTGAAGTCACAATGCCAAGAATTTACCGTTCCTCGATGGGAAATCATGCTTTTCATGCAGATACTATTTAATAAAGAGCCAGTGAAGAAGTGACGCTAGGTTGCCTACGCTCTAGCCGTTCCTAGTAAAGATAAAATTCTTCGGCAATAATTCTAGTCTCAAGCCCACTTCTATGCTTAATCAAGGTTGTTCGTTTCTCTTAGCATTCAGGTAGATAGACCGGAACATTTACGGCTAGGCCCCCTTCGGAAGTCTCCTTATATTTATGGTGCATATCCTTAGCTGTTTCCCACATCGACTTGATCACACCGTCCAGGCTCACCTTGGCTGCACTTGGATCACTTTCGAGGGCAATGTGTGCGGCGGTGATGGCTTTGATAGAGCCCATGGTATTCCTTTCAATACAGGGAATTTGTACCAGCCCTGCTATCGGATCGCAAGTGAGGCCCAGGTGGTGTTCCATGGCAATTTCCGCAGCCATTAGCACCTGATCAGGATCACCGCCTAAGCATTCTGTCAAACCAGCTGCGGCCATGGCTGAGGATACTCCAATCTCGGCTTGGCATCCGCCCATAGCTGCTGATATGGTTGCGTTTTTCTTGAAAATTGTCCCGATCTCCCCTGCCACCAAAAGGAATTTTACTACTTGCTCCAAACTGAATTGCTCAAAGCAATAGGCATACATCAGGACAGCTGGTATAACACCTGATGCTCCATTGGTAGGTGCTGTCACTACGCGGCCAAAGGAAGCGTTTTCCTCATTCACCGCCAAGGCGAAGCAACTGACCCATTTATTGATAGTGGTGAAGGAAGGATGAGTCTGTTTGATTAGATCAATCCAATCCTCCACGGAATGGTGATCTTGTTCCTTTAATAGTTTTCTATTTATTTCAGCAGCACGCCTCTTCACGCCTAGTCCACCTGGCAGCTGGCCTGTCTTATTCACGCCTCTATAAATGCACGCCTTGATCTCGTCCCAAATGGATAGTGCTAAATCTTTGGTTTCTCCTGTCGACCGCCAGGCCTGCTCGTTTAACCAGACCAATTCACTGACGGATAGATCTAGCTTTTTGCAGTTAATGGCAATTTCCTCAGCCTTGTGACAAGGGTAGGGGGTATTGATAGGGTCCTTATTGATAATCTTATCTTCTTCTGTAGCTACGAATCCTCCACCAACTGAGTAATACTCTTTTGAAAAACCTTCACCATTAGCTAAAAAGGCTTCAAAACGCATGCCATTGGCATGAAAGTCAAGAAACTCATTACCAGAGAAGATGATGTCATCTTCGTAGGAGAAAGGAATGATATATTGCCCATTTAAATTTAGCTTTCGATTGTATTTGATGCTGTCAACCCGGGAGGGAATGGTATCCGTATCAATTAATGTATAGTCCTCACCACTTAATCCCATGAGGACAGCTACATCGGTACCATGTCCGACTCCGGTGAGGGCTAGAGATCCATATAAATGAACTTTGAGTTGGCGAACTTCGGTGAGTTGATTTCGGGTTTGCAGGAGGTCCAAGAACATCTCTGCTGCCTTCCAGGGGCCCATAGTGTGAGAACTGGAGGGACCAATGCCTACTTTGATAATCTCAAAGGCACTGATTGATTTCATGAGTAAGGTTTTACTGATTTAGGTATAGCCTCCCTGTACGTCATAAGAAAGATTGGTTAGTTCTTTCCACCCTTTCTTAAGCAATCTGCTCGAAGAGTCAACTTAGAGGGTTTATCTACTTCAAAGACTCGTTCCCACATGACACTTTTCTATCATTTAGGAACTAAAGTCTAGTAAAGGACATAGTTAGTAGAAAAGCTTAGGAAAAGAAAAGAATTGCAGACTTTTTTGTCCTGTCTGTTTTCATTCCTCACTTAGATTATGGATTGGAATAGGGGGAATGTCTACTTACCTGCATCTTAATTACGACATCAATAGCTACGTAAACCCACAATCATTCTTTGTCCTGGCTGGAAACTCCCCAGGATCGAGATGAATGACCTGTGAAATGAGATTAGGTCCGCAAGTTAAGGACCTAACATAGCCACACAACTAATTATCCATTAATTAAAAAATTATCCGATGAAAAGAGCTGCGCAACATCTTGTTTTGTTCTTAGCAGTAATGGTTTCCACTCAACTTTCAGCCGCTAAAGTAGGAGAACTAAGTAAAACAATTAAGCGTGATTTCAATATCACCGCCGATGGTAGTACTAGTATTTCCAATAAGCATGGAAAGGTAGAGATCAATACTTGGAATCAGAATAAAGTGAAAATTGAAGTAGTGATTCGTGTTGATTCACGTCGCCAGGAGGACGCACAACGTTTGCTCGATGCTATTGATGTTGATTTTTCGAATACTTCAAATTCCGTATCTGCTACAACTGTAATTGAGAAGATTTCAAATAAATGGTGGAATGGGAACAATAACCGGATGAAGATTGATTATACGGTTCACCTTCCTGCTACCAATGATCTATCGCTTACTCACCGACATGGACATGCTGCTATCGATGACATGAAAGCTAGTGTAGATATCAACTTTCGTCATGGTGAATTCAGAGCCGGAGATTTAGGTACAAATGCCAGAATCGACATGGCACATTCTAAAGGTTATTTTGGAGACACTGGAAACCTTGATGCTTCTGTTGCTCACGGTGGACTATACGGTAGAACGGCGGGAGATTCAGATGTAGATGTTCGTCATGCTACTTTTGAATTGGAAGAAGGCGGTTTAGTGACTAGTCGATCGGGTCATAGTAACTTCAATTTAGGCGCTATAGCTGGCTTCCGATCCAGCAGTAGTAGCCACGATCGCATTCGCATTCAAAATGCTGAAGTGGTAAAAGTGAACGGTAGCCATTCTAGCGTACGTGTCGGAAAAGCTACTAAGGAATTGGAATTGGATTTGAGTCATGGTGGTGGAACGGCAGGTTTGAGTGCTGGTTTTACCAATGTGAGTCTGGTCGGTTCTCATGCTAATTTTGGCATTGAGGTAGATCGTTCAGCGGCATTTAGTATGGAAGCAAGTACACAACATGGCGGCCTTACTTACCCTAGTGGAATGGATGTACGATATCACGTGGAGAAAAACCACAATAAGACCATTAAAGGTTCGATAGGGGGAGATTCAGGAAATGCCCTGATGAAGGCTCGTCTATCGCATGGTAGTTTGAAAGTGACACAAATGTAGGCTCTCTGCGTGCTACATATATAGGATAGACGATAGTCTGTCTAATTTGAAAATCTCCTGCTGGCGATATCATACGGCCAGCAGGAGATTTCCTTTTTTATAGTAAACTACATTTGAGATACGCTCTAAATTTCCAGCATTTTCCGGATGATGCCGAGAGCCAATGTCGTTAGATCTGAATTCTTTTCCGTATTGATATCCAAGTTTACTACAATCGGTGATACATCAGAGATCCCCTTAAGATAAGCCCAAATATTCATCATATGTTCTACCGAATTGGTGTTGGAGTTTATCGTCCGATCGGCTTGTCCCTTTTGAATCTCCTCCGTAAGAAGTTTGAAGGGAAGCTGGGCCAACTCATTTACATGTTCAAAGTAGATGCACTCCTTTATTTTTACATGAGCCTCAATTTGGACCGCAGTTTCATTAATACTTCTCAGAATGCCATAGAAGTCAAGCATCACCTGGTAATACTGCGGTGCAGCTTTCGCATAGGCGAGGTATCCCTCGGCTAAGGTTAAAACTCTTTCCATCCCCGTTTTCCCCTCCAATTCTAATGCAGCAAAATGATTGAGAAAACGACTTAAGGTCTTCTTCACTACGGCCAAATATAGATTCTCCTTGGATTCAAAATAAGAATAGAGCGTCGTTCTACTACAGCCGGCTAGCTTACAGACGTCCGAAATGGCAGTCATCGAATATCCCTTTGTAAAGAATACTTCTTTCGCATGCTGAATGATATGATCCGATCTACTTTCCTTGATCACTGCTTTCATGTCATAAAATTAGGCATAAAAAAATTAGGGCCATAAAAATGGACATTGTGTCCAAGTTTTGTATTTTTGAAAAATGAACACCGTGTTCATTTTTTGAAAATACAATAAGATGAGTAATAAAAAAGTCTACCTCCTCGGCGGGGCACAAACAGATTTTTCCCTTCGTTGGGAACGAGAAGGGCGAGATATCGGAGACCTGATGGCCACTAGTTTTGAACGTGCTTTGCAAGAGACTCAGTTGGACGCATCCCACATTGAGTCGATACAAGTCGGGAATTTTGTCGGGGAATTATTCTGTGGGCAAGGTCAGTTAGGAGGAGTACTGCTTCAGCACTTTCCGGCGCTGGCAGGCATTCCAACTGCCAGGCATGAAGCGGCCTGTGCCTCAGGAAGTATGGCGGCCTTTGCCGCTATGCGCGAGATAGAGGCGGGGTGGTATGATTTGGTTGCCGTGACAGGTGTTGAACTCATGCGGAATGTAGATGGTAAAACGGCGTCGGAATACCTGGGAGCGGCTGCATGGAAAGGGTATGAAGCAAAGGAGGCAAACTATCCATGGGTATATCTTTTTGCTAATATCCGCGATTTTTACCAAGATCGCTATGGAGTTAAGGCGGAGCACCTGGCAGCTATAGCCAAGAACAATTACGCCAATGCCAAACGCAATCCAGCCGCCCAGACTCGCCAGTGGAGCTTAAGCGAAGCCGACTTTAGCAGCGATGATGTCCAAAATCCAGTAATAGAAGGCAGTCTGCGTAAATCTGACTGCGCACGCATTACCGATGGCAGTGCTACTGTATTCCTCGCCTCCGAGAAATATGCGAAAACCTATGCTGCTCAACGCAATATTGCTTTGGCTAGCCTACCCTACATCAAAGGCTGGGGGCATCGTACCGCACCAATCGAACTACAACATAAACTGGATCAGGCCCCATCATCAGCCTACCCCTTCCCTCACCTGCATGGAGCTATTCAGGATGCACTACAACGTGCAAATCTGTCTACTGCTTCACAACTCGATGCGATCGAAACCCATGACTGTTTTACCATTTCAGAATACGTAGCCTTGGAGCACTTCGGCTTGGCCGAGGCGGGTAAAGGATGGCAGTTGATCGAAAACGATAGCATTGCCTTTTCCGGCAGTCTACCCGTCAATCCCAGTGGGGGCTTGATTGGGGCAGGGCACCCAGTGGGCGCTACTGGAGTACGTATGTTACTAGATGCTTACAAGCAAGTATCAGGCACAGCTGGAGACTATCAAGTGGCCAATGCTGATAACGTAGGGATTCTCAATATAGGCGGCAGTTTTACAACGGTGGCCAGTTTTGTAGTGGGTAAATAAAGTATCAAAACTAAAACTATAAGCTCATGAAAAATGATGTAATGAACTATGCGCTGGAAGCAGCCAATCCTTATCTGCTTGGAGCGTATGCCCCCGTCTTCGAGGAAGTGGTGGACGATAATTTGAAGGTGATCGGAGAGATTCCTAAAGACATCAATGGCATCTACGTACGGAATGGTCCCAACCCGAAGTTCGAACCTAAAGGGCACTATCACTGGTTTGATGGAGACGGAATGCTACATGCTGTGCATATCGAAAATGGCAAAGCAACCTACCGCAACCGTTGGGTACGTACGAAGAACTTGGCTACCGAAGAAGCCGCCGGCCATTCTCTTTGGCAAGGTTTAATGGGGAAGTTGGCCGCTAATATGCATTTGCCTTTCAATCGGGGCGTTCCGTTGAAGGATACAGCCAATACAGCGGTCGCCTTCCACGATGGGAAATTGTTGGCGGGTTGGTATATGTGCGGAGATTTGTATGAAATTGATCCCATTACCTTGGAAACGAAAGGTGTACAGGACTACAATGGGACTTTGACTTCCAAAGCCATGGCACATGTCAAGGTAGATGAACAGGCCAATGAGATGATGTTCTTCGACTATGAACTTACCCAGCCCTATTTGGCGTATGGTGTGATTAACGGGAACGGAACAGTCAAGCATTTCACCAAAATACCTACTCCAGGACCTCGTATCCCTCATGATTTGGGGATTACAGAGAACTATTCCATCCTGATGGATTTACCCTTGATCTACGATTTACAACTCATGATGAAAATAGGTAGAGCTATTCCTGTTTTCAAAAGAGATATGCCCAGTCGCTTTGGGGTGATTCCTCGTTTTGGAAATCCAGAGGATGTCAGATGGTTCGAGGCGAACCCTTGCTACATTTACCATACCATCAACGCCTGGGAAGAAGGGGATGAGATTGTGATGGACTGCTGCGTCAATGACGATCCTACACCGCAGAAGGAGCTCCCAAAAGGTGCCAGTGCCGTCGAAAAACTCAATGAATACCTTCGACTCAAGGCATATATGCACCGCTATCGTTTTAACCTTAAAACGGGAGAGACTAAAGAATATCGACTGGACGATCTGGTCACTGAATTTCCTTTGATGAACAGCCAATACCTTGGCCGGCCATCCAGATATGCTTACAATCAGCGTTTTGACCTTTCTGAAACACTCCGTTTTGATGCCATCGTGAAATACGATACCGAGTCAGATACAAGGCAAGTATTTGAATACGGGAAAAACAAATTTGGTAGCGAGTCGCCTTTTATTCCCAGAGAAAATGCGCAGTCAGAAGATGATGGCTACGTGATCAGTTTTGTCACAGATGCAGTGGAAGGCACTTCTGAAGTGGTAATCGTGGATGCCCAAAATCTGGACCAAGAGCCTTTAGCTAGAATTCAATTGCCGCAGCGGGTCCCGCTCGGGTTTCATGGTTGTTGGGTGAATGGAGACCGACTATTGCGATAACAGAGACAGGAGGAACAAAAGAAAAACTATGGAGGTATACATATTTGATGCAGTTAGGAGTCCTAGAGGAAAGGGGCATCGGGAGAAAGGAGCCCTACGGGAGGTCAAGCCTGTGGACTTATTGTCTCAGTTGTACGGTGCGCTAGAGAAGCGAAATGGCATAAGGGGTGGTGATGTAGAATCGGTAATTCTGGGCTGCGTGGGCCAGGTCAAAGGACAAGGGGCGAATATAGCCAAGATTTCTACTTTGTACCATGGCTGGGGAGATCACATCGAAGGCATGACGGTCAACACCTTTTGCTCCTCAGGCATGACGGCTATTGGTCTCGCCTATGCTAAGGTCAAGGCCGGCTTAAACGACATGATTGTAGCGGGAGGAATTGAAATGCTTTCTCAAGTACCTATGTTCGCCGACAAAGGTGCTTGGTTCTCAGATCCTCAGGTGGCTGAAAAAACAGGCTATACCATCATGGGTGTTTCGGCTGATTTGATTGCTTCTATGGAGGGCTTTTCCTTTGATGCATTGAATCAATATGCAGTACAATCGCATCAAAGAGCTGAAAATGCCACGAAAAAAGGATATTTTAAGGACTCTTTAATCCCCATACAAGATGATACAGGGGAGATTTTGTTGGACAAAGACGAATGTATCCGAGGTAATACAAGCCTGGAAAGGCTCAACCAACTCCCGCCTGTTTTCGAAGCCTTTACCACACCCCAAATCCGGGCAAAAATTACTCAAACCTATCCTCGACTGCAACAGCTTGAGCACTTTCATACGGTAGGAACATCTCCGACTATGGCCGATGGAGCTAGCCTACTGTTATTGGGCAGCTTGGAGAAAGGGCAAGCGCTAGGCTTACAGCCCAAGGCAAGGATTCGTTCCTTGGATAGCACGGCCTGCGAGCCCCTGATCATGTTGCTGGGCGGACAATACTCCGCAGAGAAGGCCGTGACGAAAGCAGGTTTAGAGATAAAGCATATAGGCCTGCACAATTTTGCGGAGGCTTTTTCAGCCTCTTGCCTCAAATACCAAAGAGATCTGGCTGTTGATCCAGATTGCTTCAATGTAAATGGGGGAACGATGACCATGGGGCATGCACAAGGTGCTAGTGGAGCAATGATTACTACCACCTTATTGGATGAAATGGAGCGAAGAGACACACCGTTTGGTGTGGCGAGCATTAGTGGCGGAGCGGGACTTGGAGCCGCTTTGGTGGTGGAGCGAGTCTAGAACCATTACTTTAATTTCTTGTTACAAGCATCATACCCTTGCTGAGCATATTCGACTAAACTAGAGCTGATTATCATGAATAGATCACAAACCATTAAGAGCTTAATTATCGTTCCTACCATCGGATTCCTTGTGGCCTTGGCCGGATCCCAAAATGGGCTAGACTTTAATGGGTATCCGATATTTGCCATCTGTGTAGCAATGGCATTTCTCGTTAATTGGATTGCCTTTGTTCCGGCTTATCGCATGCAGTCCGAGAAATTCTATGATTTCACAGGAAGTCTTACTTATATCTCAGTGACGATCGTCGCCTTGCTCTTAAGTGGGAAATTTGATCTTCGATCGATGATTCTTACTACGCTCGTAATGATTTGGGCGATACGTCTAGGTACTTTCTTGTTAAGACGTGTACAAAAAGCTGGGAAAGATGATCGATTCGATGCTATAAAGCCGGACTTTTATCGCTTCTTAAATGCCTGGACTATTCAGGCACTTTGGGTAACCCTTACGGCTGCCCCAGCTTTTATCGCCATTTCTTCTGCCAAAGTCGTCGAAATTGGCCCTTTAGCCATTGCTGGTATAGTTGTCTGGTTGCTTGGTTTTAGTGTTGAGGTGGTGGCAGATCAGCAGAAGACGCAGTTCCGTAAAGATCCAGCCAATCGAGAAAAATTCATCTCATCCGGACTTTGGTCGCGTTCTCGTCATCCAAATTACTTTGGAGAAATAGTCCTTTGGGTAGGCGTTACATTGATTGCTTTACCCGTATTGCAGGGATGGCAATGGGTAGCACTCATCTCTCCGCTTTTTGTGTTCTTATTACTAACCCGCGTGAGTGGCGTGCCCATGCTAGAGGCCAAGGCCGAAAAGAAATGGGGTGGGCAAGATGAATATGAGTCATACAAGGCAAATACACCAGTGCTAATTCCAAAGTTGTAGAGAAAAACCTTGTTTTGTCCTAATTGGCAAAAGATTTACGACATTATATTTTGCAAAGTTGTTGAAATTGCTCTTTTTTATTCTCTCTCCATTGATGTAGAAAGAGCTAGGATTGATTCAAGGAGTCGTAACTGGACTCATAAACCCCAAATACCCCAGTAAGAATCACCAATCCCCACCCATTTTGTTATTGATATTTTTTTCTATTAAAAAGTAAAATCCTCAACATATGAACACAGCCGTATCGGAACCAGTAGTGGACACACAAATAGAAGATATTCAGAGAATATTTGATCTGCAACAAAAGCATCAATATGAACTAGGAAATACAACTGCAGCGCAGCGTATTGCCAAACTGAATAAACTGCATGATGCCGTCTTGCGCTATCGACCTGAGATCAAAGAGGCATTGTATCAGGATTACCGTAAGCATCCCAGTGAAGTAGACTTAACGGAGATTTATCCGGTGACTTCGGAGATCAAGCATACCAAGCGCAATATTCGTTCTTGGATGAGCAGTAAGCGAGTTCCTACGCCTCTGGCCTTGATGGGATCAAGTTCTCGGGTGGTGTATGAGCCCAAAGGTGTGGTATTGTTAATCTCTCCCTGGAATTTTCCGATCAACTTAACCTTGGGGCCTTTGGTGTCCGCGATTGCCGCCGGAAATACGGTTATAATCAAGCCTTCCGAGATGACGCCTAATGCCTCTGGAGTCATGAAAAAATTGTTGGGAGAAATCTTTGAGGAGAAAGAAATAGCGGTTCTGGAAGGCGGGGTCAGTACTTCTACGGAATTGTTGAAGCTTCCTTTTAATCACATTTTCTTTACCGGGGCTCCTAGTATAGGGAAAATCGTGATGAGGGCCGCTGCCGAGCATTTAAGTTCAGTGACCCTGGAGTTAGGTGGTAAGTCGCCTACGATTGTAGATGAGACAGCCAATGTGGAAACAGCTGCAAGAAGAATAGCCTGGGGGAAATTCGTCAATAATGGACAAGTTTGTATCGCTCCTGATTATTTGTTTGTACACGAAAGTAAGCAGGAGGAGTTTATGGCTGCTTTCAAAAAAAATATGACTGCTTTCTACTCTGAAGATGCCTCCAAGGAATCTTCTTATGCAAGGATAGTGAATGGGAAGCATTACAATCGTGTGAAAGGATATGTGGATGATGCCATGTCGAAAGGGGCGAAAATGGAAGCAGGAGGAAATTTTGACGAAAGTCAGGATTACATCTCCCCGACGCTGATGACCAATGTGGCTAAGGATTCGAAATTAATGACTGAGGAAATCTTTGGGCCGGTATTGCCTGTCTATAGCTTTACTAATATCGATACAGTCATAGACGAGATTAATTCCCGGGAGAAACCACTAGCACTGTACATTTACAGCAGTAAGAAGAAGAATATCAATTACATACTGGCCAATACGCGGGCTGGAGGAAGTTGCATTAACCACAATGCCGCTCACTTCTTCAATACAAATCTACCGTTCGGAGGATCCAATAACAGTGGAATTGGTAAGGCGCACGGTCACGCCGGCTTCCTGGAGTTCTCCAATGAGCGAGGCGTTTTCAAGCAACATATACCTAATGCATTGGAACTGCTGCTGCCTCCTTACAATGACTTTAAGCAGAAGCTGATTGATTTAACGATTAAGTGGTTCTAGTCAGCAGTCAAGCCAGTTGGCCGGTGTTTTTAAATCATTAGATAGAAAAATACCGGCCAATACAAGGGCGCGACCTTTGTTGCGTGCCTGCCTGGCCTGACAGGTCCTTACCAACAAATGGAACCCCTTCCGCGATTCATAAAACCTTTCCCATCGTATTCAGAATTCCGGCTTGAATCTTTTCTCGATAGATCGCAGGAATATCATGACCCATACCTTCAATAAATAGGGTGTCGGCACCTGGGATTAGAGGGGCATATTTCTGTGCGTGCTCAAACTTGACAAGCGGATCAGCTTTTCCATGCAATACTAAGGTGGGAACCGTGATCTTAGATAAATCTGCTAGCCTTGATCCTGAAACTTCCATGGCCTTTATTTGGTGGGTAGCGGCGTTAGGATTGTAGCCATTCCTTTCTTTTAATTCGTATAAGGTGTTTTGGGCGGTATATTTAATGTTGATGGCATAGGGACCATCACCTTTTAGTAGGTGACGAGTCATTATCTGGTTGTGGATATAGCTGCGATCTGATCGATCTACTAATTGCTTTAATGCGAGTTTCGTGAATTCGCTAGTTAAGGCATCGGAACCGGTAGGGACATCAGGATCAGTGATGTGGCCAGAGGACATAATAGAAGTAAGGGAGGCGACCCGACCCGGAAAACTGATAGCCATTTGCTGCACAATCATGCCTCCCATCGAAGCACCAATAACGTGTGCTTGGGATACATTGAGTGCATCTAGCACAGCTATGCCGTCTTTGGCCATGTCTTCCAGCGTATAAGGAACATCCTCATCCCAGTCCTTGATCCAGGAGGAGAGCCCCACATCACGATTGTCAAAGCGGACTACCTGATAGCCTGCGGCTAAGAAGGGTTGCATAAATTCGTTGTCCCAAATCATAGCAGAGGCGCCAAGGCCCATAACAAATAGAACGGTTCCTTTGATGGAATCGGAAGGTGTCTTCGATTCATACCAAATTTTGACATCGCCGTTGCTGGCCATACCTGTTTCACCCGTCACAAAATTGGGAATCTCCGAGTTCATAGCCTCTTCCACGATGTCCTGGGTATCTTTTGGCAACTCAACTTGGCTTGAGTTTATGTAGTAAAAGAAGGAAAGAATAGCAATAGCGAGTAAGGCAGCGAAGCCAAGTAGCACTTTCTTGATCATGTAGCTTGTGTTTTTAAAAGTCTGTAGTCCTAACCCCAGAAAGATAATACAAAAGCAGCTGTTCATAATACTATTGGCAATCCTTATAGAGGTGCCTGAGGAGATTCGCCTGAATTTTGCTATTTTAAATGACTCTTCCTAGGCTTGAATCTTCTGATATGAAATACTGTCTATTATTACTTCCCGTTCTATTTTGCTTATCCTGTACCCGCTATCCTTCTTCGCCAGCCATGAATTTCGATGAGATCTACGCCTGGTGCATCGTTCCTTTTGATAGTATGGAACGCACGCCAGCGCAACGGATGGCCATGTTGAAACGGCTCAATATCAAGCGTTACGCCTATGATTGGCGCGTAAAGCATTTGGAAAGCATGGCACAGGAATTGCAACTGGCTAAAGAAAATGATATTGAGGTGATATCCATATGGATGTGGATAGACGCGCAATGGGATTCCGTTGGAAGACTTAACGGACCTAATGAAGAAGTTTTCAAGATCATTGAAGCGTCCGGTTATAAGGGACAACTCTGGGTGAGTTTTAATGCCAATTTTTTCGAAGGTCTGCCGGATCAAGAAGCGGTGAAGAGAGGAGCTGAGATGATTGCCTATTTGAGCCAGCGAGCTGCGGCTTTGGGCTGTAAAGTTGGGTTGTATAATCATGGAGATTGGTTCGGAGAACCGGCCCATCAAATTAAGCTTATCAAAGCCTTGCCAGATCAGGATTTGGGACTCATTTATAATTTTCATCATGGGCATCATCAGATTGATGCCTTCCCAGAATTGGTGCCGGAAATGCTCCCTTATCTTTGGTTTGTTAATCTTAACGGCTTGCGGAAAGGAGGCCCTAAGATTTTGACAATTGGCCAAGGTGACCATGAAAAAGAAATGATTGATTTACTGCTGTCGGCGGGGTACCAGGGTGATTTTGGTATTCTTGGCCATATAGAAGAGGAAGATGTAGAGCAAGTATTAAAGGCCAACCTTGATGGCCTTAAGGAACTGATGAAGTAAACCAGTAGGATAAAGTTTTCACCCCTTTTTTCTAATCTTAAAATCATCTGATGATTCCTGAAGTTGATCAATATCTGTTAGAAGGCTGTGGGCGCTGTAAATTTGGCGGTACGCCTGACTGCAAGGTTCATACCTGGGAAGCAGAACTTCAGCGACTACGGCGTATCCTATCGGGCTCAGGCCTGAAAGAGGAGCTGAAATGGGGTGTTCCTTGTTATACCTGGGAAGGTAAAAATGTCCTGGTGGTTAGTGCCTTTAAAGCGTATGCTGCGCTCAGCTTTTTCAAAGGGGTATTGCTGAAAGATCATCACAAACTTTTACATACTCCTGGAAAAAATTCGCAGGCTAGCCGGGTTTTGAAATTTACGGCTGTTGAGCAAATATTGGAACTAGAACCCATTATTAAGGCATGTGTGGAAGAGGCTATTGAGATTGAAAAGGCTGGATTAAAGGTAGAATTCAAAAAGAATCCAGAACCCATTCCCGAGGAGCTACAACTCGAATTGGAGCTTAACCCCGATCTGAAATTAGCTTTTGAGGCATTAACACCGGGCCGACAAAGAGGGTATATCCTCTATTTTTCTGCTCCGAAGCAATCAAAAACCAGAACGGCTCGGATTGCAAAGTATATACCCAAAATTCTCACCGGTAAAGGTTTTCATGATCGCTAAACCAGTCTAATGAGAGGACAATAGCCTTCATCCCTACCCTGGACATAGAAAAACCTCGTCCAGGAAGTAAACCACTTGTATAGGTTTTCATAATGAATTGTTAATCCCATTGCCGGGACCCCTTGGAAGGAGGGGGAGCAGGCAATTATCTTTACCTTTAAGGGTGTGGGATGAGACAGCTTATTATTAGCTAAAATCACACCTGATCATGAAAATGAAACTACCGCAGATTTTGTTTGCATTGTCCATTTCCATCGCAGCTTGCAAGGTTACGGATCATACACAAGATCTTTCCGCTGTTCGGGGCATGATTCAAAATTCCCAATATGATTCGGCCTTGGTGGAATTGAGGACAATCTTGGAGCAAGGTTCAGTGAAGCCGATGAGCTTGGTTTTAGACAAGGATATTGATCGGCTTATCCAGCATCCAGCATATAGACCCAAGATTAGAACACTTTTAAGAAGCTTTGCTGAAGATGAATCGGGAATCATGAAAGGCGAGGAGGAGGTAGGTCAACGGATCAAGGTTCAGGGGGTACTTTTGGACGAGCGTACAGATCAGCCACTGGAGGGCGTATTGGTGGAACTGGTGCAGACAGACGCGGAGGGGAAGTATTTCGAAGAAGAATCACTTTGGAATCCTCGCTTATTCGCCTATTTGAAGACCAATGCAGTGGGAGAATTTGCCATTGAAACTATACTTCCGGGAAGGTATCGCGATGATGAAGACGAATGGGTGCCTGCCCACATTCATTTTACCTTGGAGAAGGAAGGATATCGAACCTACGCCAGTGAATTTTCCTTTGATACAGATACTGTTCTATTGAATAGGGGGAATACAGATGCCATACCGATAGCTAAACGTGTAAAGGACTTTGAATATGAGGTAGTCATTCGGATGCAGAAAGCAGAATGATATTTTTTTTCTGTAGTTGTACTAAATGAATTGCGTTCAAAACTGGAAATAAATAATTATGAAATTTGATCCAAAAAGATACAAGATCTATACCTGGAAGAGTGGGGTGATGCTTCATTGGATCATCAATCCAGGACTGCTGATCAATGAACTAATTCTTGGGCAAAGGATACCAAAAATCAACTTGGAAGATCGGACTTCCAACAAACCAAGACTGGAACGTTCTTACGTGCCATGCCCTCACTGTGAAACGCTGCACGATTCCCGAACCTGGTCTACACAGAATGGGACGGGCTTTAAGAATTGGTTTGGCTTGTATTGTCCCAACTGTGGGGAGGTAATCCCTTGCTTAATGAATGCCTTCACCTTTATTATCCTAGCGTTTACTTTTCCGCTATGGGGTTGGTTCAAGGGGACATTAAAGAGAGCTTGGTTGGCGAAACAGCCCCAACGATTCGAGCAGCTAGAAGTCGAAAACATATATAATCCATACTCTGGTAAGGGTTGGGTGAGATATGGAATAATTTGGGCTGCTTTTATGTATGTATTGATGACCTTTATTTTCCCTTTATTGACCAACGATCCGATTACGAAAAAAGGGATACTACTTGGAATTCCAATCTGGCTCGTTGGAGGTTTACTCTTTGGATACTTCCTTCATCGATTTATGGGTAAACAAGGCGGGGGGGCAGCTACTGAAGAGGTGTAATGTTTCGTTTATTATTGTCGTAGAAACAGTTTATCGTTTTTAATTTCAGAATTGTCTCATGAAGAAAGAATTGTTGTTGTTTGGACTTGTCTTAACTATAAACTTGACCTTAGGCTATCTCTACCAAATTAGTAACGGAATCATCTGTTTCACCGAACTTAGTTTTTTAGCGGTGGGAGGTATTTTGTTTTGGGCAGCTTTGTATCGACCACTTAAGCGATTAACTCGTAAAATGGTAGGCACGGGCTCGCTAAGTAGTAAAAATCTTTTGGGATTAAGTGGGATTGGATTATTGACCAGCGTACTCAATCTTTTCTTCTGCCAAATATTTTTGATTGCCGGTTTCGGTTTCTTGTTCAATTGTGAAAGCCCCTCTTTCAACACCTTAACTGCATCGCTTACCAATAATGTGGCGGGTAATCTTTTTTGCTTTGTAGCCTTAATTGCGACTTTTGTTAAAGACAAGGAACTGCCATTATCGAAACCGGAGAGAGAACAAGTACCTGCCATCGTTCCAAAATATATCCTGTTACAACATCAAAACGCCTCCGTCCGCGTGTGGCTAGATAGCATTAGTCATGCAACCGTAAGTCACAATGCTATTACGATTCATACCAAGGAACGTAGGTATGTAAAATACCAAAGCTTAAAAGCCTTTCAACAGGAACTTAGTTGTACGCAATTTCTTCGGGTCCATCGCTCCACACTCGTCAATATGGACCATGTGCTTGAGATGCACCCTAACGGCAACGGAGATGGTACACTCTTGTTGAAGAATCAAGAGACCATTCGCTTCAGCCGGGCTTACAAGGCAGCTATGCTAAAACACCTCCAGCAGACTGAGATCTAACCTCCGCCTCGACTTACCCTTTCAATTTCGCTGCTCAGCATTTCCTTACATCATGCCGGTGTGTAATGCTTTTACTTTGGTTGTGAATCAAAGTATCATAAAGCAATATGCCAACCTATAACTTATTGATCAACGGGACCACGCACGAGGTGGAAGCCCCTGGCGAAATGCCATTGCTTTGGGTGTTGAGGGATCTGCTACATTTGAAAGGAACTAAATACGGATGCGGTTTAGGGATTTGTGGGAGCTGTACGCTGATGGTTGAAGGAGAAGCGAGAAGGGCTTGCCTATTGCCCGTTCAGGCAATGGATCGACGGGCGATAACTACAATAGAAGGCCTTTCGGACAACAATGATCATCCCGTACAACAGGCCTGGCGGGAGGAGCATGTCCCACAATGTGGCTATTGTCAATCTGGACAGATTATGCAGGCCGTTGCGCTGCTGCAAAAGGACACCAACCCTAGTAATGAACAAATCCAAGAAGCGATGTCTCAGGTGCTCTGTCGATGCGGTACCTATCCTCGCATTAAGAAGGCCATTCAATCAGCCATTGAATTATCAAAAAGACCATGATCATGAACCGACGACTATTTTTAAGCACGGCAACTTTGGCTAGTGGGAGTTTGATTGTAGGGGTAAAGACGAGAGCAAATACCTTAATCTCTCCTAGCATCGAAGATTTCCAGCCCAATCGCTTATTGATTTTTCAAAAGGATGGATTAATACGGCTCATCACAAATAAAGCGGAGATGGGACAAGGGACCAATTCTAGTATAGCTCTCCTCGCGGCTGAAGAACTCTGTGTTCCGTTGGAATGGATCCGCCAGGAAGTGAGAATTCCAGATGAAAAGAGCTTTGTGGGCACTGGGGGAAGTTGGGGTATGGCTGGCTATTACCGGGGAGGCAGACCCATTTTTGCCACCGCTCGCCAACTATTTGTCAATGCTGCAGGAAAGTATTGGGCAGTGGATCCCTCTCAAGTGACGGTAACGGATGGCAAATTCAGACACCCGAGCAAGGCTGAAAGCTTAACGTATTCATCTTTGCTAGAACTCGCCAGCCAGCTGGAAGTTCCGGAAGAAGCCCCGCTAATTTCAGCTGGGGAATTTAAGTTCATTGGAAAACCCCATCCGCATGCCCACTTGGAGCAGCAATTGAATGGCACTTTAACTTATGGGGTAGACCAACAGGTGGACGGGATGCTGTATGCATCTATTGAGCGCTGTCCAGTCACAGGAGGGAAGTTGAAGGAGTTGGACAGTACTGCTACGCTCAAGTTTGCCGGTGTGAAAGCAGTTATTCCATTGGAGGGGACAGACTGGGAGGTTTACGATTATTTTCCAGCAGGAGTGGCTGTATTGGCGACCAATAGCTGGGCAGCACAGCAAGGTCGGCATTTGTTAGAAATCGAATGGGATCTTGGGGGGAATCAAAAACTAAATAATGCCTTCATACAGAAGCACTTTAGTGAGAAGCTGGATGAAGAAGGTGTCCTATTTCATGAGAAAGGTACCAAATCAGATACCGATGAAACAGGAACCACTTTGACAGCTATCTATGATACCCCCTTTTGGTCCCATAGCCCGATGGAACCGATGAACACCTTGGCTCATTATACAGTCGAAGGCTGTGAGATTTGGACCCCTTGCCATATGCAAAGTCGACTATTAGCAGCGATTAAGAAGCTCACTGGGTTTTCAGATCAGCAGATTAAAATTCATACGACCTACCTTGGTGGAAGCTTCGGGAGGCGATTGCTAGTAGATTATGCCCTTGAGGCCCTCTTGCTATCCAAGGCAAGCGGTAAGCCCGTTCATTTACTAAATACCAGAATCGATGAGACCCAACAAGGGCACTACATGCCTGCGGGTAAATACCGTATGAAAAGTAGTATAAAGGGAGGTCGCCCAACGAGCCTCAATATGAAAGTAGTAAGCCTGAGTATTTATGCGCAGAGAGAGCCTGATCAGTTGAAAGATGGAGTGGATCATTCCCTTGGAGATGACTTTTTGAGGTATCCTTATGAGATACCTCACTTGAAGTACGAACAGGTACTCGCTAACAATATCCAGATCCCTGCCTTATGGTGGCGAGGCACTTTCGCAAATACTGCCGGATTTGTTATGGAAAGTTGGATTGATGAATTAGCGCATATTGGGCAGGCTGATCCATTGGAGTTTCGCCTTTCTCTCTTGCAGGAAACCGATGGTTTGATACAGGTTCGTGGAGAGGAAATGATGGATAAGGGCATATTTCGGCAAGTAATAGAGGAGGTGGCCAAGTTATCCAACTGGAAGGAGGAACGAAAGAAGAATCATGGGAAAGGAGTGGCGGCCTGCTTTACCTTTTTCGAATCCTATGCCGCCATTGTGGCTGAAGTGAGTGTGGTGGGAAAGAAAAAACTCCATATCCACAAGCTCAGCTGTGTGGTAGAATGCGGTCAAGTAGTGAATCCAAATCTAGTGCGTGCCCAAGTGGAAGGTGGGATTGTTTTTGCATTATCGGCTATGCTGAAAGCTTCGATTAATTTCGAAGGCGGTAGAGTGGTAGAACATAGTTTTGGCGATTATCCAACTTTAATTTATGAAGAATGCCCAGAAATTGAGATCCTGCTACTTCCCTCCAACCGCCCGGCCTGCGGGGCGGGTGAGTTGTCTAATATTCCCACCTTCGCTGCGGTAACCAATGCTATTTTCGATGCTTGCGGCTTGCGGGTGCGATCTTTGCCGCTTAGTCGGCATATGGAGGTATAGTATGTACAGAAGAAGGCTTATCTGAAGCCTTCTTTTTGATGATTTACTTGCATAAGCAACAAAAATTTCGCTACTTTGTATAAGTGCTTATATAAATGCTTTTACAATGAACTTCTACAAGGCTGCTGGAGGACTCATACTAGGGACAAGATTGAAGCGATTGAGCGATCGCTTTTTACAGGAGGTGGGTCAGATATATCAACAGTTAGAGATCGAATTTGAACCCAGTTGGTTTCCGGTATTTTTCCTTATGCGAGAAAAAGGGGACTTATCTATGACAGATATTGCTTCTGCTATGGATGTTTCACATTCTGCTATTAGTCAGATGATAAGCAGTTTGCGAAAGCGGGAATTGATACAGTTGGTAGAAGATCCACAAGATGCCCGTAGGAAGAAGGTAAGTCTGACCCATCTTGGAGAAAACCTTCTACAAAAGGTGATTCCAGTTTGGCATTCTATGCAGTTAGCGATGCCTAGTTTGTGGGAGAGTGATAGCCGGCGGCAAGCTCAGTTCTTGGATGAATTGGGTGCATTGGAAGAAAGGTTATCCCAGAAGGTTTTTTCTGCTAAGACCTTAGCGCTGGTACCGGAAATTGATTATGAGTTGGTACGATGGGATACATCCAAACCTGATGCTGCATTTGAGGCATTCAAGCTGGAAAGTGACGGCCAATTCGATGATTTGCCTGAAGGGGTAGAGGTTTGGCTCACCAAATACAAGGGGCAAGTGATCGGAGCTTTGGCTATCCTGCCACAATCCGATCAAGCGTTACATCTGTGGCAGGTTTTTGTGCAGATAGAATATCGTCGTAAAGGGTTGGCTACTAGTATGATTAAAGAGGCGCTGCGTACGCTCGATACCGTTAATAATGCGGAACTGAAGGTAGAAGATCCACAATTACCTTTGATTCAACTCCTAATCAAGGCTAAGGTCACCTTTACCGTTGCGCCTAATAAATAGCAGCTTATGAACAAACAAAATTTTCGTTATGGAGTGGATCAACTTTCGATTGGATTAGCGTTAGAAATTGCTGAGGGAAGACTAGCTGGGATTTTGAATAAAGAAGCCTGCGAAAAGATACAGCAAAGTCGCGCATGGGTGAATGCGGTAGTAAGCAATGAGCAAGTAGTCTATGGCGTCACCACTGGTTTCGGGCCCCTTTGTACGACTTTAGTAGCCAAGGAATTGACTCAGGAATTACAGCATAATCTCCTTAAAAGCCACAGTGTTGGGGTAGGCAAGCCCATCCCTAAGAAGGTGGCCAAATTGATGCTGATACTGAAAGCACAAGCTTTGTCGCAAGGCTACTCAGGGATCAGACTGCAGACCCTGGAGCGGATACTATGGCATATTGACAATGATGTAATTCCCTTCGTGCCTGAAAAAGGATCTGTTGGCGCTTCTGGGGACTTGGCTCCTCTCTCACACCTCTTCCTACCGCTAATTGGCCTTGGTAAAGTATACCATCAAGGAAGCTACCAGCCGACGGGTGCTGTGCTGCAGGCGCATGGCTTGTCCCCGCTTCAGCTAGAGGCAAAAGAAGGCCTAGCCTTGATCAATGGCACACAATTCATGGCGGCTTATGGTATTGTTGTGGCAGAGCGTCTACAACGCTGCTTGGACCAAGCAGATATTACCGCAGCTATGATGCTGGAGGCCTTGACGGGTTCGGCTAAACCTTTTCATGCTGATCTTCATCGCCTGCGCCCTCATCCTGGCTGCAACTATGTGGCGGAGCGGCTACGTCAGTTGCTGCATGGCTCAGCCATTATGAAATCTCACGAGAATTGCGAACGAGTCCAAGATCCCTACTCCCTGCGCTGCATCCCACAAGTACATGGTGCCTCTCGGCAGGCTTGGCGTCACCTCAAAGAAAGCATTCACACCGAAATCAACTCCGTCACCGATAATCCGATTATCCTAGATGATATCAATATCATCAGTGGGGGGAATTTCCATGGCCAACCCATTGCTCTACCATTAGACTATGCAGCAATGGCGGCGGCAGAGATCGGCAACATCGCGGACCGGCGTATTTACTTGAGTATTGAAGGCAAAATGCCCGGAGTCCCTAAGCTGCTGATGGATGAAGTAGGCCTTAATTCCGGCTTCATGATTCCCCAGTATACGACGGCAGCTCTAGTCAGTGAGAATAAGAGTCTTTGCTTCCCCGCCTCTGTAGACAGTGTTCCAACATCCTTAGGACAAGAAGATCATGTCAGCATGGGGTCGATCAGCGGACGGAAGGCATACCAAGTAGTACACAACCTGGAGCAGATCTTAGGGATTGAACTATTGTACGCGGCACAAGGCTTGGATTTTCATCGCCCACTACGCTCAAGTGTCCTAGTTGAAGCCTGTTACGAGTCAGTCAGATCTAAGATTTCACATCGCACTTCTGATACTCTTTTTGAGGAAGAATTAGAAATAGTTATTCAGATGGTAAGTGAAGGTCAGCTGCAACAACTGACGGATGAACTAGCTGAACAACATCAAATTTTATTTAAAAACAGTACCCATGAATTATACGGACTTTATTAAAAAATATGCCTCCCATCCACATTATCTGGCGCCTAAAGGGCTTCAGCTCCATGCCAAATCCTGGCAAACTGAGGCAGCCTTGCGCATGCTGCTAAACAACCTGGATGCGGCTGTGGCGGAGGATCCTAATGAGCTAATCGTATACGGTGGAACAGGTCAGGCCGCACGGAATACATCTGCTTTGCAGCTAATCATAAAGGTGCTTCTGGAGTTGGATGAAGACCATAGTTTGTTGGTACAGTCCGGTAAACCTGTAGGTGTTGTTCGGACTCATCGAGATGCCCCACGGGTGTTAATCGCCAACAGTAACCTAGTACCAGCTTGGGCCAATTGGGAGCACTTTGAGGACCTGAAGGAAAGAGGACTTATGATGTTTGGTCAGATGACGGCCGGTAGTTGGATATATATTGGCACACAGGGAATCTTGCAAGGGACCTATGAGACTTTCGCTGCTTGTGGTCGAAAATACTTTCAAGACAACCTTAAGCATCGATTGTTGGTTACGGGTGGATTGGGAGGAATGGGCGGTGCTCAACCCCTTGCAGCAACAATGGCGGGAGCAACCTTCCTGGGCGTAGACATTGATCCTGCCCGAATTGAAAAAAGGATAGCTACTCGATACATTGATAAGATGACAGATAGCTATGAGGAGGCTATTGCTTGGGCTATGTCAGCCAAGGAAAAAGGTGAGGCAGTTTCCATCGGTCTTGTGGGTGATATCGGAGATGTACTGGAAAGGCTTTTAGCAGATGGGATTGTTCCTGATATCCTAACAGATCAAACTTCAGCCCACGATCCGGTGCACGGCTATGTACCGAATGGAATGACCTTAGCAGAGGCGCAAACGCTTCGAAACAGTGATCCAATTTGTTATAAAGATCGATCCTTAAAATCCATGGCGAGGCATGTCGGCTTGATGTTGGAAATGCAAAAACAAGGGAGCATAGTCTTTGACTATGGCAATAACCTACGGGAGTTCGCTCGGCAAGGAGGGGAAGAAAATGCCTTCGATTTTCAGGGCTTTGTTCCGGAATTTATCCGCCCTCTTTTTTGCGAAGGCAAAGGGCCTTTCCGCTGGGCTGCCTTATCCGGCGACCCAGAAGATATTCATGTAACGGATCGTGCCTTGATGGAAGCCTTCCCAGAAAATATACACCTCATTAACTGGTTGAAGCAAGCGCAAGAGAAAGTAGCCTTTCAAGGTATCCCATGCCGAATCTGTTGGTTGGGTATGGGGGAAAGAGAAAAAGCTGGTTTGATATTCAACGATTTGGTTAAAACAGGAGCGGTAAAAGCCCCGATCGTGATTGGAAGAGATCATCTGGATTGCGGTTCGGTAGCCTCTCCGAATCGTGAAACGGAAGGCATGATGGATGGTAGTGATGCCGTCTCCGACTGGCCCTTGCTCAATTTGATGTCTAATACTGCTGGTGGAGCAACCTGGGTTTCCTTCCATCATGGTGGAGGGGTAGGTATGGGATTTTCGCAGCACGCGGGTATGGTTATTCTAGCTGATGGGACTGAAGAGGCTGCCGAAAGACTAAGAAGGTGTTTGTACAACGATCCAGCTATGGGCATATTTCGACATGCCGACGCCGGGTATGAGTTAGCTCAACATACTGGGCGGGAACATGCCTTGCTTCTATAAAATCCTTAATAGAACTCAAGATGTCTAATGCAATAGCTATCGGCCCTTTCGCACAGATCATTACGATGAAAGGGCTTCCCCTAAAGGGCGCTTTATCTGATGACCAACTCGAGATTGTAGAGGATGGGGCTTTATTAGTGGAGAGTGGTCGAGTATCGGCAGTCGCTAAAGCTAAAGCCATTCGATCGATGGCTACGGAAGTTGGGGCTACATGGCATGAATTGGAAAAGCCGCAGGTTGCGACCCCTGGGCTGATCGATGCGCATACGCATATCTGTTTTGCCGGTTCGAGAGCCAAAGATTATGCAGCACGGTCTGCGGGTAAAACGTATTTGGAAATCGCGCAAGCCGGTGGCGGGATTTGGGATACGGTCTTGAAAACTCGAGCTGCGTCCCAAGAGGAGCTCAGCAAATCAGTCTTACAGAGGAGTGCTCGTCTTCTTCAATCGGGTATTACCACGGTGGAAGTCAAGAGCGGATATGCGTTGACCGTTGAAGGAGAGCTGAAGATGTTGAGGGCCATCCAAGCTGCTCGTGAGCGTGGCCCGATAGACATTATCCCTACCTGCTTGCCTGCCCATATTGTCCCGAAGGATTTTGGTGGGAATGCCATGGAATACGTAGCGTATCTACTCGCCGAATTTTTTCCAATCGTGCAGCGTGAGCAATTAGCTAAACGCGCTGACATTTTTGTGGAGGCCGAGGCATTTGGTTTGGCAGAAGCTAGACACTACCTATCCACTTTGCAGGAGCGAGGATTTGATCTCACGGTGCACGCCGATCAGTTTAGTGTCGGTGGTAGTCAAGTAGCTATAGATTGCGGGGCTTATAGCGCCGATCATTTAGAAGCTTCTGGAGAAACTGAAATTCAGGCTTTGGCCAAGAGTGATGTTATCCCTGTTGCCTTACCTGGCGCTTCCTTGGGGCTTGGTTGTGCTTTTACTCCCGGTCGTCGATTATTAGACGCTGGGGCCTCGCTCGCGATCGCTTCGGACTGGAATCCTGGCTCAGCTCCCATGGGCGATCTGCTGACAAGTGCAAGCATTTTTGGGATGGCGGAGAAACTCAGTTTAGCTGAAGTACTATCGGGGATAACTTTTAGAGGGGCCGCTGCCTTAGGCTTGAATGATCGTGGAAGATTGGTTGAAGGCCAATTGGCGGATATCACCGGATTTGAAACGACGGATTATCGAGAGATCTTTTATCAACAAGGGCAGCTGCGGCCAAGCTCTGTATGGAAAAAAGGGCAGTTAATTTAGGTTAGGAAGTTATGGTAAAATCAAGCTATTATCAAGCAGGGGATGCCAAGCAATGGATTGGTCGAATGGATACAGAAGTTGACCTTAGAGTGCATCAGCGAGTCTCTGTTGTGGATCTCAATGAAAATTGGAATTCAAAAGGGGTAGCAGCTGTCCTTGGCTTCTGTAGTGAAGAAGGCGTTCGTCGTAATAAAGGCCGGGTTGGGGCTGCCGATGGACCCTCCGCCTTGCGAAAAGCACTAAGTAACTTTGCTTGGCACTTCTCAAAGGATTTTGACCTTGTGGATACTGGAAATGTTTTCTGTCGCGACGGAAATCTGGAGGTAGCACAAGATACTTTGGCTGAAGCTGTTTCTCACCTTCTTGGATTGGGGGCCTTCCCATTAGTTCTGGGAGGGGGGCATGAGACCGCTTGGGGAAGTTACTTGGGCCTTCGTCGGGCCTTTGGGACTGAAGCCAAGATCGGCATCGTCAATATCGATGCCCATTTTGACCTTCGAACACCGATTGAAGCGGGTAATTCCGGGACGCCTTTCTGGCAAATGGCGGATTGGGCAAAGGCGCATGCCGCTAACTTTGGCTATCTCTGCTTAGGGATAAACCCTACGGGTAATACGCGATCCCTTTTCGATGTCGCGGATGCCTTGGGCGTTGAGTACCTGACAACTGATCAGCTTTCCTCTGCCCCACATAACAGTGTACCGCAGCAACTTAGGCAGTTTGTACAGGCCCATGATTATATATACCTGTCTATCGATTTAGATGCATTTGATGCTGCCTTTGCGCCAGGTGTCAGTGCTCCGGCCAGCCTGGGGTTGTATCCGCTGCAAGTCTTGCCTTGGCTGAAATACATCACTGCTTCCGCTAAGCTAGTCCTCTGCGATATCTGCGAGCTAAACCCCTCCTTTGACATAGATCAACGTACGGCGAAGTTAGGGGCGAGCTTAGGGTATCGGATTTTGCAAAATCTAGTTTCTACTAGGGCCATCTAGATCAAAGATGTCCTTCACCGCTTTGGAGGCGAGTAGGTCCTTGATCGATTCCATGAGGTCTGGGCTCTTCAGAAAGGGATGACTTTGATACAAAGCGCGATACTGTTCCATCATATCTTCTTGATAAGCCTCCAGTTTTGTACCGATCACTTTATCGATAGTGGCGATTGTGTTTTTCTGGAAGTGGAGATGAACGGGGTCAACATAACCTTGTTTGATAAAACCTACCGTTTTCTTCGCACAGCGACAAGGGTTATTCTTGTTGATAAGACCACATTTTTCTTGCATGAAGCTGTAAAGGTCTTTCTTCACCCGGTGCAATTTTACCCTGAAGTTGGCTCTGGAAATTTCCATGATCTCTGCTCCAACCGTATCGGGTAACTCCAGCAACTCTCCAATAATGTAGACCATTCGCTGTTCGGGGGTGAGGCAAAGCAACATGCCCTTCATACAGCTCAGCTTGGCTTCCTTAACCACCAAGCTATGTTCCACACCCTGAAAGTTTTGTGGTAAGGCCGTATCAGGCGTTTGATCCAGTCCCGCGGCAAATGCTTCAAAGGATAGGACTGTCTTGTTACTCCGTTTCAGGTTAAGAAAATGATTCTTAATGATGCGATAGAGCCAGGTTCTAAATTCGCTATTCCCTTTGAAATTACTCAACTTGGTGATCGCCTTGATCAACACTTCTTGACTAAGGTCGGCTGCGTCCTGGCGATCCCCGGTAAAGGCCAAGGCGATATTAAATACCCAATCTTGGTGTCTTTTGATCAGGTCTTCTAGAGCGGACTTTTCTCCCGCTAAGGCGGCTTGGATTAATTCTTTATCTGAAGTCATAGATTTTTTTGCTCACCCACCCTGACTAGTCACCGGGTGGGTGATTGGATTCAAGGTAGCAATTTTCAACCTATTTGCTATTAACAACTCGGGGGTGAGGGTTGAGCTATTTTGATGATTAACTTGCTGGTAATTAGGTGTTTGTAGGGTTGTTGTTTCTGCTTGTAGGAGCGTAGGTGGTCAAATACTCACCGGGTGACTAGTCACCCGGTGAGTA
>CAJXPD010000054.1 GCA_913057785.1 uncultured Lewinella sp.
TGCCATGTGGCGGTTGTCCTTCCCCATTCATACTATCCACCCACTCCAACTGTAACCCAATTCGGGTAAATCGAGCTCCAGTTTCCGCCTGGAGAATTTTGCCACTTGCGCTCATTTCATGGCCTTCGTATTGCTGTAGCTCCTTCGGATAAAACTGAGTTTGCTGTTTCTGATACAGAATAAAGCCTAAGCAAAACAAGAATAAGTATAGGGTGCCGCCAAACCACCATTGTTGATGGGGTAGGGGCTTTCGCCTATGGAAGAATACAAGTAAAGCTAGGGTAACAGGTAAGATCCAAAGACTAAGCTGAAAAGAAGTGAAAGAAGCCACTCCAATACCCAAGCCTAAACTCGGAAAAAGGCGTACGAAAGGTGCAGCGCGCCAGTTGAGCGTCATGTGATTTGATTTAGAGAGCGTTTCGAAGCAATTGTAAAGAGATTCTTGCTTCTATTGGTAATCCAATTTTAGTACGGCATTAAATATAGAAGGAATTTTTCTAATGTAAAAACGAAGTGATTGCTGTTGAAAAAGCCTGAAGCCACAAAATTTAGTCTGAAAAGAAGCCTAAAAGGGTCTTCCAAGAGATGGATATTGTAAAAAATACACTAATTATACCGTCTTCCTGCACTAAAATAATTAACTTGCTCCCTAACAGCATATTACATTGCTTTAGCAGCAGAAAATAATGGCGAAACTACAAGAATTTTTTGGAGCGGCTTGTACCGTAGATAATGTGATATTTGGTTTTGACGAAGGGGATCTCAAGATCCTTCTTATCAAAAGGGGGGAAGAACCTTTTAGTGATGAATGGGCACTGCCCGGACACTTTGTTTACCCTTCAGAAGACTTGGAAAATGCTGCCGTACGCGTACTCGAAGAAATGACGGGCCTGCATAACGTTTTCCTGGAGCAAGTGCATACCTTTGGTGAAGCCAATCGGCACCCTTTTGGCCGAGTTATCACTGTGGCTTACTTCTCTTTGATCAAGATTGCTGATTATAAACTGCAGCCAGCAGGAATTGCCAAAAAGGCAAAATGGGTTCCCATTTCTGACGTGACGAACCTTCCCTTTGACCACAGCGAGATACTGGATGCTTGTTTTCAAATGTTGAAACGCTTGGTACGCACCAGACCGGTAGGCTTCGAATTGTTACCACCCAAATTCACCTTGACGGAGCTACAGCACTTGTATGAGGCAATTTTAGAAGTGTCACTAGACAAGCGAAATTTCCGCAAGAAGATTCTGTCTATGAATCTGCTCATCGACCTCAACGAAAGCCAAGAGGGGGTAGCACATCGCCCAGCTCGGCTGTTTAGCTTTGACAAGGGTAAATACCAAGAATTTTTATCCGACGGTTTCAATTTTGAGGTGAAAGAGAGCAAGAGTAAGACTAAGTTGCGCGTGAGTACCAGCGCTTAAGTTTCCACTTTTGAGAATTGAAAAACCTCACCCTGGGCTATGGCCAGGTAATCTCCAATTTCTAAAATAACGGAATCGGTTATAGATCCAGCATTGAAAGCTATCCTTGGGTTTTCGGCAATGCTTGTATCAATATACAGCTTGAAATCTAGAATGGGGCGCCCAAATGGTGGTACGGAACCAGGTATAAGCCCCGTCCGCTCCATTAACTCTTCTGCACTGGCAAATCTCACTTTTTTCACACCCAAATGTTTTCGAATAGCCTTACTGTCTAATCTTTTAGCTGCACTAATTACGAAAAGGTGAAACGCATCGCCACATTTTAATAATAAGGCCTTTCCACCAATGGCAATATCCTCCCCACGTACCCGAGCAGAGTCCTCAGAGGTCGGCGTCGGCTCATGATGCAACACTCGCTTTGGGATATTTTCCTCTTCTAACCAGTCAATAATTTTGGTGAAAGTAGGTGTACTCATCTTTGCCTTTCTTTTTTGGCTTATTTACAATTCTCGTTTCATCCAAGCCAGTATCTTTTCCATCTCTTTCTTCAATGGTTCGGAACCGGTGGGGAAGTTGTTGTGCATAAAGCTGAATATCAAGGTTTTTCCGCTATCGGTGAGCAGGTAGCCGCTTAAACAATGCTTGTTACTGAGGGTTCCTGTTTTAGCATAGACATAGGGTTCTTCAGTATTCCCGTACCACTTGCTAATGGTGCCGGCTTGTCCTCCTCCGGGAAAGATGGAAAATAGCCATTCACGGTCGAATGTATGGAGCAGCTTTTCCAGCACGGAAACCACGGTTCGCGGAGTGAACATATTGTAGCGTGTCAAGCCGGAGCCATCAAACCACAATAATTCATCCGGAGCATCCGCAAAAAGATCCTGCTTTGCTTTGTCAATCAAGGGGGTGGTTTCAATAAAACCCAATTGCTGATCTGCACACATCAATAAGAGTTGCTCCGCAATGAAATTATCACTATCCTTCATTAGCAATTGATAGATAGTGTCTGGAAAAGGGATATAGAGCGTCTTGCCGTCTTCCAATCCCTTGCCTGTACGGGAAGAAAGCCCGACGCTGCGCCCTAAGGTGTCCGATAGCAGTTGTGCAATCACCTTTGGACTGCTGATAAAAGGCTTTTCAATCTGGTAGGCCGTATCATTCAGGGCTTGGAGGTTATGTTCGAACTGGTTTTCAAAAGCCTTTCTGCGGAAGTACGGGGAATCTTCAGAGAATGCTGGGTTTCTGCCGAGTTGTTCCTTAAAATGAGGTGGAGCTACCGTGATGCTATTCGTAGTCTGAAGAGAATCCCGACTAAAACGCACCACGTTTCCATGAATAGGGAAGGGGGATTTTTCGGCTTGAAAAGCATAGGTGAAATCATCCCAAGCCCATCCCGGTCCAAAATGTTCGTCTCGGTAATTATGCGAGGAGTAGAACAAAGGTCCCTCATGTTGCTTTAGCAAGTTGATAATGCGATCGTTCTGGGGGAGATAAGGGTGCAAAAATACAGGGTTTCCGGTTCCCCAAAAGAAGAGACTATCTCCGGAAATTTGGTAATTAAGTATGGGTAAAGAATCGCCAAGAAACTGTGTGGAGGTATATAAGGTAAAGATCTTGGTATTTGAAGCGGGCGTGAAATACTTATCGGCATCCTGACTGTAAAGCGTCGTTTTGGTAGCTGGGTCATAGAGCATAAAGCCCGTAAAACTCTTGGAGAAGACTGCCGATTCCGTTATCAGGGCATCAAGTGTTTTTGCATTTCCTTTGTTAAGGACTTTAGCAGAAGAACAGCCCATTAAGCACAGACATAGCCCTATTACACAATTATTCAGTAACTTTTTGCTCAAGGTTTAATACTTTGCGTTTATTAGCGTTCTAATGTTTTAATGCGTACAAATCCGGATGAAAATACCAAAATGAGACAGATTACCCAATTTATAGCCTTGATCCTTATTCTGACCTTTGGAATTGGATCACTTACTGCTCAACCCCTACGAGATAGTAAAACCATTGAGCTATTTGAAGCAGCCCGAAATCGGGTTTCTTTACTCAAAAACGATGGTGAGATTATCCCTATCACGGGATTAGGAGAGCAAAAGATAGCCTATTTAGAACATGAATTCGAAGACAATACGGTCATCCCCGCTTTGCAGCAAGGGAATGACCTGTTGACCGTCCTGCAGAAGTATACTCGAATAGATACGCTCTCCATGGAGCAGATTGATATAGGAGCATTGACGAAGAAGTATAGCCTTTTCATAGTAGGCTTACAAGACGGAATCCTGGATAACCAAGGCAACATTAGAATGGCGGACGATAGTTATTATGCTAAACTTGAAGCCTTGAGTCAGGCCGCCAATGTAATCGTAGTCGCGCGTAATACGGGCCCCAATAGCCTCAAGGTACCTCCTGGAATCAAGGCGTTGATCCAAGTGCCCCCCTCGACCGTATGGGGTGAATCAGTAGCCGCTCAGATTATTTTCGGGGCACTTGGCGCTAGAGGAGAAATGAGCGAGGATTTTAGCGACGAATTCAAGAAGGGCCGCACCTTTGTATCAACGGGCAAGGCTCGCTTGGCTTATATGCCTCCAGCGGTACTTGGGATTGATGGCTATTACCTGGATCAGCAGGTTAAGAGTATCGTGGAAGAAGGCATCAGAGAAGGAGCTTTCCCCGGTGCTCAGGTCTTAGTAGCCAAGGATGGAGCAGTTGTATATCATAAAGCCTTTGGTCATCACACCTATGACAGCAGTCGAGCAGTGGATCTAACGGATATCTACGATTTTGCTTCTGTTTCAAAGGTTACAAGTGCATTGCCAGCCGTTATGAAGTTGTATGGAGAAGACAAATTTAATCTTGATGCTCCATTAAAGGAGTATGCTCCTTATTTCTCTGGCTCCAATAAAGCTGATTTGACCTATCGTGAAATGTTAGCCCACTACGCAAGGCTCAGACCCTGGATTCCCTATTGGCAAGGAACCTTGAAGGGGAATGCGAAGTATCCCTGGCAGAAAAAATGGGACACTAACCGGATCAACGATGGGCGTTATCGAGCTAGGACCTTTAGCCCAACTCCTTCCGCAGACTATAGCGTCAAAATCACCGATGACCTCTATCAGCATAAGACCTTCCGGAAGAAGATGATGAAGGCGATTAAGAAATCACCGCTTCGAGAGAAAAAGGAGTATGTGTATTCAGGTCTCCTATTTTATCTTTTACCAGACATCGTTTCTGGCCTGGCAAATGAAGATTACGAAACCTATCTATACAAGAATCTTTACGACAAAATAGGAGCGCACACCTTACGCTATAATCCCATGCGTTTCTATCCTAAGGAAAGGATCGTTCCTACGGAGAGAGATACTTTCTTCCGTTTGACTCAATTGCACGGTACAGTACATGATGAAGGAGCAGCGATGATGGGAGGGGTATCGGCGAATGCTGGTTTATTTGGCTCTGCCAACGACTTGGCCAAGTTGTTCCAAATGTATTTGAAGGAAGGAAGTTATGGAGGGGAACAAGTTATCGCAAGTAAAGCACTGCAAGAATTTACCAGATGTCAATACTGTGAAGAAGGAAATCGACGAGGACTAGGCTTTGATAAACCACTGATTGAATACGATAAATCCTCTAGTTCCGTGGCGGAACAGGCTAGTGCAGACAGCTATGGCCACTCCGGTTATACTGGCACCTTTGTCTGGGCGGATCCGGAAACAGATCTATTATACATCTTCTTTTCCAACCGCGTTTTTCCAACCCGAAATAATCCTAAGATCTATCGACTCAATATCCGGCCGAGGATACATACGGCGCTCTACGAGTCTTTAGATCGCAAGAAAGAAGATGTCCCGTTGGCCAACTTCCAACCGAAGGAACTAATCTCCTCCAATGGCACGACTTACCGACTCAACTATTCTTCGGGAGGCAAACCGGCAGAGAAGGGCGATTACGTCTACTTTCACGCCCGCACTTCCAATGATCAAAGAGTGGTGAGTTCCAGTAGGAGTGCTGGCGCTACTCCCTTTTACCAGATCCCCCAGGCTGATATCAAACCGGCCAATCCGGTGCAGGATATCCTTCCGGATTTGGCTCTAGGAGACAGTATTACCATAACCATAAGACTGGATACTTTACCCTCTAAACCTCCAGGTTTTGAAAATTCGGACTACCTCTACTTCACCATGACCGTCACGGATATCGTCAGTGAAACGGAACACGAGTTGAATGAAATGGAGAAGCGTTTAGCCGATGCGAAGAAACGCAGAGTATTGCAGGCTAGAGAGAAGGAGGTTGCTGCTTTTGTGCAGGATATGCTCAAGCAATATAAGGCGGGCGAGCTAGATGATCAGGTCAAAACAGATCGTGGACTAGACTATATCATTCATGAGCAGGGCAATGGCCAGGTCGCTGAGGCTGGAAGAACTGTAGAAGTGAATTACTATGGCGTGCTCCCGGATGGAACCATGTTTGATAACTCTTTCCAAAGAGGACAGTACTTTTTGTTCCCCTTAGGTCGTGGGCGAGTGATCGATGGTTGGGACCAGGGTTTCCAATTGTTAAGAGAGGGAGACAAAGCCACTATCTTTGTGCCCAGCCATATGGGCTATGGAGAACGAGGATCTCCTCCAGTTATCCCACCAAATTCTGATCTCATCTTTTATGTGGAGGTGGTGAAGGTTTGGGGACTTAGTAATTAGGGTTCAAGAAACAGATAACAGAAATAAGAAGACAGAGGCCAGATACAATATCTGACCTCTGTCTTCTCTCTTCTTATTTCTGTCTTCTGCCCTCTGCCTTCTATTGCTTCCTAAACTTCGAAGGACTAAGGGGGACATACTTTTTGAAGAAGTTATTAAAGTGCGTGACCTCTTTCAAGCCCAACGCATAAGCAATCTCTGAAATGTTCCAGGAGCTATCTCTAATGACCAACATTACCCAATCAAACTTGCGCTTGTAGAAGGCTTCTAAGGATTCCGTCTTATCCATAATGCTAGTTAATTACCCCAGCATCTCCTTATCTCCCAGGAACGGCTGCTGATAATGGCGTTTGCCCGTTGCTTTATAAATAGCGTTGGCTACTGCACCAAAAATTGGTGGAAATGGAGGTTCTCCCATTCCCGTAGGTTTGATCTCATTCCGCACAAAATGCACTTCAATAGCTTTAGGCGCTTCGCTCATTCTTATCATGCGATACTCGTGAAAATTCGTCTTTTCAGGAGCTCCATCTTTGAAAGTCATTTCTCCATAAAAAGCATTGCCAATGCCATCCGTGATGGCCCCCTCTGCCATATTCTTGGCGGCGTCCGGGTTCACTACAATTCCACAATCAATGGCGCAGCATACTTTTTGCACAATGGGTTTTCCCTTGTCAATCGTTACGTCCAAAACGTGAGCCGCATAGGTGTTGTGACAGAAATAGGCAGAAACCCCTCGATTGCCGTTCTCAGTTGCTTGTTCCCAGCCCGATTTTTCCCTAACCAGCTCAAGCACCCCCGCGTAGCGTTCCGCATCGTAATCATTCTTCTCACCAACTGGGTCTTCAATAGCCCGCTTCAACAGATCTAATCGGAACTGGATGGGGTCTTGGCCAGCCGCTTCTGCTACTTCATCCAGAAAGGCTTGTTCGGCACCAGCCATGAAATTGGACCTAGGGGCGCGGAAAGCACCAATAGTAATATTCGAATCTAGAGACCATTCTTCTGCCAGATAGTTATCAAGGGCTCCTGCAGGAAAACGATCCGCAAACAAAGGACTTTCAGGAATTCCTCCTGCCTTTACATGAAGTGCAGTTAGATTATTGTTTTCATCCAGGGCGGCTCTGTAGGTGGCCTGATAGGTTGGACGATAAATGCCATTACTCATATCGTCTTCCCTGGTATACATCAGTTTAACCGGCGCTTCAACCTGTTGGGAGATTAAGGCTGCTTCTACCACATAATGAGCATAAGCCTTTCGCCCAAAACCACCCCCCATGCGCGTGATATCCATGCTGATATTCTCCGCAGGGATTCCCAAGCTAGAAGCCAGCGCTGGCATAATCAAGGCCGGTATTTGAAGAGCTGCAGCAATGTGTACCTTATCTCCTTCCACATGTGCAAAAGAGTTGAGCGGCTCCATGCAATTGTGGGCGAGGAAAGGTGCGGAGTAGGTGCGCTCTATGATCTTTGCAGCCTTGTCGAAAGCTGCTTTGGGATTACCATCCTTGCGTACGACCTTTCCGGCTTTGGCTGCTCGGGCTACCATTTTAGATTGGTGATCAGCCGTAGACTCTAGACCGGCAGGAACGTTCTTAGTCTGCTTATCTCCTCTAAACCCAACGATCGTTTCTGAATAGGCATTGAAAGGCTGCCATTCGACCTGTAATTTCTTTTTGGCTTGCATGACTTCCCAAGTGGAATTGCCAACTACAGCCACCACATCGGGAAAAGCATTGGTATCAAATCCTCCTTTTTCAAACCCATTTTTGTAGCTTTTGATCGTGACCACATCTTTAATGCCAGGCATGGCCTTTGCTTCGACATCATTAACTGACTTCAGGGTCATACCAAATGCGGGAGGGTGCTCAATCATCGCAATTAGCATGCCCTCCTTGTGGTAGTCAAGCCCGAACATAGGTTCACCGGTGACGATTCGTTTCCCATCCACATTCTTTCGCGAAGTACCTATAATTTTGAAGTCCTGAACGGCCTTTAATTCTACTTCCTCCGGCACGGGGAGTCCGGATGCGATTGACGCCATCTCACCATAGCCTGCTGATTGTTTAGTGGCTTCGTGATATAGCATTCCCGCATCTGTAGTGATTTCTTCTACGGGAACTTGCCAGGTCTCTGCCGCGGCTGTTCGCAGCATTTGTCTGGCAGAGGCACCAACCATTCGTAGCGGTTCCCATCTTGACATTATCCCGCGGCTACCGCCCGTAAATTGGAAACCAAAGTTTTCCGTGTGAAAGGGCGCTTGCTCCACCAAGACCTTCTCCCAATCCAAGTCCAATTCTTCTGCAATTAGCATCGGCATCGAGGTTCGGACGTTCTGTCCAAATTCAGGATTAGGAGCAATGATAGTTACCACGCCGTTATCTCCAATCTTTAGGTAAGAGTTTATTTCAAACCATTCTTCAGGCATGGCCATTACTTCTTCTTCTGTTTTTGTCTGACAAGAAGCTAGCCAGCTAAACCCCAATAACATCCCACCTCCAGTGGCTGCGGTGGATTTCAAAAAAGAACGTCTTCCAATGGATGTTTTTATGATAGACATGTTACTTAATCTTTGAAATGGATAGAAAAACTTTGCGGACTGAAGGTGAAGTTTTATCCAACCTTCGCTGCTGTTTTGATGGCAGCCTTAATCCTCGTGTAAGTACCACAACGGCAGATATTGCCGTTCATAGCAGCATCAATTTCAGCATCAGTGGGACTGGGATTAGTCTTGAGCAATGCTGCTGCATTCATAATCTGGCCAGCTTGACAATAGCCACATTGTGGTACATCATGCTCTAGCCATGCTTTTTGAACGGGATGATCCGCTTTTTCAGAAAGCCCCTCAATGGTCGTAATAGCCTGGTCATTGATGCTGCTGATAGGAAGGGAGCAAGAACGCATGGCGACGCCATCTAAATGTACGGTACAAGCTCCACACTGGGCTATACCACAGCCATACTTTGTCCCAGTTAGTTGTAAGTGGTCTCTCAGTACCCACAGCAAGGGGGTATTCGGATCTACATCTACTTGTTGTTTTTTGCCGTTGATCTTTATCGTAAATATGGCCATAGATTAGCTGTGTTTTGGTGATATATGAGAACTATACTAAGTTACAAAAAAGCGATACCTTCGTCGAAATAAATAACGATATCCAAATAAGAACTTACGAAATTCAAACAAAATCCTATTCTGAGTCGTATAGAGCCTTCCTACCAGTGCTCTGGCATCTTCACCTTATAGCGCTCACCCATATCTGAAAGCTGCTTAGCTACGAAATCTTTAATAGGCACCCCTTCTTCCTTGTATTGATTTCTCAAGCGCAGCGCTCTTTGTCCGGGCAGACGAACCGGGGGCTTTCCTTCAGGAACAGCCGAGTTTAGACATTTATCCACCAAATAATCCATCTGATTGGTAAAGGCGGCAGAGCCGGCAAAAGCTTCAGGATCTATGATCTGCAGAAATACGGAGGAAAGCCAGCCGATAATCGGCTGATCAGCACGACCATGGCCACTGAGGGCCGTAGTCATGGCTTCTACCATGATTCCCAGTGCGAATCCCTTATACCCAGTGGCTAGGCCCCCCAGTGGTAGGATAGTGGAAGCTACCTCGGGGTCGTAGAAGGTGGCGGGATCATCTGTAGCATTGCCCTTGTTGTCGAGGAGCCAGGGGTGAGGGAGTCGCTGTCCGGATTTATGGGTTTGATTGACCATGCCCGCTGCTGTTTCTGAAGTACTAATGTCAAATATGATGGGTAAACCGCTGGTCGGGATTCCGGCTGCTATCGGATTGGGGCTATAGGCTCCAGTTGTACCTCCGTAGGGAGCTACGCGATCAAAGCCCGGATCGGAACAAGAGAGAAGCATCATCAAGCCTTTCTCCGTAGCTCGTTCTGGGTAGGCGGCCAGGCAGCCGATGTGATGACTATGTTGAATGGCGATTGTGACCACGGGTTGATCTTTAATGCGTTCGAAGGCGAGATCGATGGCTTTGTGGGTAAGCCAAGCTCCGGGCAAACGGCGGCCATTCCAGGTAATACTTGCGCCTGTGTCTCTGATCACCTCAGGTTGCCCTTCTTTGGTCATATGGCCTTGCTCGATAGAGATTAGATAGGGCTTGAGGAGGGCGAGCCCATGGGTGGTATGCCCCATTAGGTCAGACTCCAATAGGGTCTCAGCCATACATAGGGCCTTTTCTTCTTCGATGCCTGCCTTGTTGAATACTTCGCTGGCAAACTGCAGTAATTCATCTGCTTGAAAGCGGCTAGATTTTTCGTTTGTTTCCATAGGAGTGAAGCTAGCAAAAATGTAATAGAATTTGGAAGTAGTAGATGCCACTCCCACGAATTTTCTCTCCCCTTTTTCGACCACATTAAGATGTGGTGCACCCCATGAAACAATTTAAGACCTTTGTTATAGGCTATTGTTGAACCTGAATAAGGGGACGGCCTCGTTCTCCGCTCTTTGAATAGATGAATGATCAAAAGGAAGTCATCAGTACAAACAAGTGTTGTCTTAAAGTCTTTGATCCAAAAATGTGGACCATAACATGATTTTATAACCAATACTTAACCTATGAAAAACTTGATCTTTTCCTTTGCCGCACTTTTAGTTTTAGTGTGTTTTTCCAATACCTCTTCTTTCGCCCAGGATGCCGACCAGCCCAATACGTATTTGATGATTGACTATATGAAAGTTAAAGATGGGCAATTCGATAATTACGAAACCTTGGAGGGGATATGGAAAAAGATCCACAAGGCTCGGATCGAGGCTGGAATGTCTGAAGGTTGGTACTTTTTCGGTGTAGCCTCTCCACGCGGAGCCAATACGGAGTATGACTATGTTACTATTAATCGATTTTCCGGTGAAGAACAATTAGCTGCTGTATATGAAAGCCCATCTTTCATTCCTGAGGGTGCCGAGAAATTGCTGAATGAGAAAGAAAGAGCAATGGTGCAAAAGACCGGAGAGTTTCGCGATATCGTAAAATCAGAAGTTTGGCGTGCCGTTGATGTGGCCTTCGCGGAAGACTTTTTGGAGGCTAAAGTGCAGGTGTTTAATTTCTTTAGCATAAAAGAAGGACACACTTCAGCTGAGCATCAAAAGATGGAACGAGACATCTGGATGCCCGTACACAAGGCGCGTGTAGATGATGGCGCTATGAAAGGCTGGGCTTCTCTTACGATGATGATGCCTTACGGTACAGAGCAGGCCTACCAAGACGCTACTATTGATATATACAAGGATATGAAACAGTTCATGTCACCTCAAAATGTTCCGGATTACTTTAAGAAAGTACACCCAGGTAAAGACCCTAACACCATGATTGATAAGATCTTTGACGTGGCCGAGATTATGCGAGGTGAAGTGCGCATGAGATTAGATCATGTAGAATAACTACGGGTACTTGTTGCTTAGATGGGGTGACGAGCGGTTTTGTTGTAGGAGCGTAAATTGTTATCTTGAGAGTACAAACTAACGTACAAACAACAAAACCAATTATGGATTTAACATCAATTTTAATCAACACCATCGCAGGCGGTGGTGGAGGCTTTCTGGGCAACATGCTTAAGAAAAATGGCCTCGGACTTGTAGGCAATCTTCTTGCAGGTGCAGTCGGCGGAAACGCATTACCTGCTATACTAAGCGCTGCCGGAATGTTCGGCGGTGGCGGATCAAATGATATGATTATGTCGATCATTTCCGCCTTAGTTGGGGGTGCGGGAGGTTCTTTACTAGGTGGATTGTTCAAGAAATCCTAGTAGAATTCTCGCAACCGAGAAGTAAAAATTATATTGAGCCTCTGTCCTCTGGATAGGGGCTCATTCATTTTGTGATTTATGAAAAGTATACTCTACAGCAGTCTAGCTATACTCCTGTTGACAGCCTGTTCAACTAGCCGAGTTAGCGAACGCCAATTGGAAAAGGCCAAAATCCGATTCTTATTGGTAACGAACCAAATGGGCCCGAAGGGTGCAGGAATAGCCGATGAAGCGCTTTCGGCGATCAGTTCTAAGGATCGGAATGGTGAAGGTTATATTCCGATGCTAGCTTGGAAAGATAGCAGAGATGCCGAACAGTACTATGCAGCGGTAGGTTCTTTGGATACCTTCTCCTCTAGCTATCTGACTTGGGTGACGAAGAAGAGCGAAATGATCCAACGAACCCAAGCGCTCAATATGCAACGCTTTTCAGGAACGCGCTTAGCCCTCAGAATGGAACAGCTACTTGGCTTGGAGCCACGCCCTCAGAAGGACGCTAGCAGGGTATTCATTGAGATTTGGGTGAAAGAATCAGACCTATTTAGACCCTGTAGAGACCCTGAAATCTCAGACCTTTCCTGTAGCCTCCATTTTCCTTTAGGAGCCTATGCAGGTAAGGATCCGGCCTATGACACCATCTACGAAGAATTGATTAAGAACAATGAACGAAAGGAACCCACGGTAGATCAAGCCTCTTACTGGGCCCCTTGGACACGTATGGGCTATACCTATGACTGGCATCCACGTAATCGAACGCATTTCGGAATGAGTGAATATATCATAAAGCAGGGGGCGATCGTTTGGATTAAAGGGAAGACAAGTACGGAGGATTGGATAGCTACTTACGCTCGCTAGCCAGCTTGCAACAAAGAGGCGTTGATTGCAGTAGAAGTATATGCCCCCTCTTGTGTCCTGCCGCGGCATTCATGCCTGAAATTATTATATTTACAAATAATACAAAACGAGGAATAACGGCTTGCTCGCAGGCACCTCTAAACCCAGAGTAGTCAAGGTCAATGAGCGAAAAGAAACGCTTAAAAGATTTAGTCAGAAAGAATGAGCATGAACAACTCTTCAATGTTCTAGGAGAGGCCTTCTCCGCGTATCCTGATAAGACCAATGTAATCATTACCCTCAGGACCAATTACAAAGAACTTCATAAATCCAAACTCGGAGCCACCATTACGGATGGTGAGTTCACCACCAAAATGGCTCAGATATCGCGAAGCTTATTGGAGCTGATCGATGCTCTGCCTGACGAAGCCGAGATGCCTACGGAGGGTAAACCGCTCCAAGACTATCATCGACTCACCTGTGACCGGGTGGATCAAAGTGATCGATTCTACGAGCTCTTTGAAGCTAGACGATCGGAAAAGGTCCACTACTACTATATTTATGGTATGGAGCAGCATGCCCATGAAGGGCTCTTCCAACGCTTCGCTTTTGACTTGGAAGGAAAATTGCAAGACTACTTGAATACCACCACCCTGCAGGGCAATTGTCAGGCGCTAAAGCTTCCTCCCATTCCATTTGAAGAAAGCCGCAATGAAGATGGCTATAAGCGTAATGTCCTAAAGAACCTTTTTGGGGGACTTAATGTGCTAGTGGATGACCAGGCTCCTCTGTTGGAAAAGAGATTGAGTGATCTCTTCGATTGCAGCCCAGTTTTGAAGGGCTTGACGGAGGAGGATTACGTGTGTATCTTCTTGAGTATTCAGGAGTGGGATTGGGACCCCGATATCACGCCTGCTGTCGTAAATTGGTTTATTACCACTTTTTGTACGGTTGACTTGCCAGACACCGCACCCACATTCTTGTTCTTTTTCGGTCTAATTTATGAGGAAGATGAGGGAGAGATAGAAGAAGAAGTACAAGAGGCCATTCGCGAAGGGGGACACATTCAAATCTTACCAGAATTAAATACCGTCAGAGTTAGAGATGTCAAAAAATGGCTAGCCAAATACAAGAATAGTTTGGATCTAAGCACGGACGAACGCAAAGCGATTATAGCGGAGCATTTTCAAAGTGAGGATGAATTCTATATGGAAGATGTGGAGCAGATTTTGGCCCAGATCATTATCAAACACAACAAAAGATTCTATTCATGAGCATAAGTCCAGAAAAACTGAAGGCCTTAAAAGCTAAGGCGGATAAGTATATTATGCATGAGGCTTTGCAGAATGCCTATGAGGTAGCAGTGGAGCTGGGACAGCCGCTCCTGCTAACGGGAGAACCTGGCACGGGAAAGACCTTGTTGGCGGCTAAAGTAGCTTATGAATTGAGCCAGCGTAAGGATGCGAATTTCTATCCTGAAGTATTGGAGTTTAATACCAAAACCACTTCCACGGCTAGAGATCTTTTCTATACCTATGATGCCATCTCCCATTTTCAAACGGCCAATATACGCCGACAATCGAATGAAGAAGCTCCTGCTACGGCGGACTTCATTGAGTTGCAGGCTTTAGGAAAGGCTATCGCTTTTAGTAACCCGCAGGAGAAGGACCAGCCCTTTTTTACCACAGCATTGCCGAAAGAACCTCAAAGCTCCGTGGTATTAATTGACGAAATAGATAAAGCACCGCGAGATTTCACCAACGATATATTGATGGAAATCGATAAGTTTTCCTTCTCCATCAAAGAACAAAATAACCACCGCATTGACATGAACACCAATCAGCAGATTGCGGTGATCATGACGAGTAATTCGGAGAAAAACTTGCCAGATGCTTTTCTGAGGCGTTGTGTCTTTTATCATATTCCTTTCCCTAGTGATGATATCCTCTTGAAGATCGTGAAGAGCCAATTGGGGGAGGGAAGTAAGTATACAGATCAAACCTTAGACTCCCTGATCGATCTTTTTAATGAGATCAGAGAAAATTCCGTACGCAAGAAACCAGCTACTGCCGAGTTGTTGGCCTGGGTGCGAATCTTGGAGTTGCGTGACTATCTGGGTGCGAATGATGCCGAACAGAAAAAGATCATGAGACAAAACCTTTCCGTTTTGGTTAAAACGCAAGAAGACTGGAAGGCCATTCATCGCATGTTTACCTAATCTTACAGAAATCACCTTTACACTTGCCAAATAATGACAACATAAGGTTTCCGCTGGATTCCTTTCTAGAGCGATTAGCGCTGGAGGGAATCGAAGCGAGTGTGCCCCAACGGCTCCAGCTGTTGGATATGTTGAGTCGTTTTGGCCCAGAGGTCTTAGATGATCCTTCCCAGCTTAAGTATAAGATAGCGCCACTACTGGCCAAAAATGCAGCCCAGCAACATCGAATACATCAGCTATTCGAGGAGTTTATCGCAGAAGCAGTCGATTACACGCCACCACCTCCACCGGTTTCAAAGCCCTGGTGGCAAAGAATGTATCGTTGGCAATGGGGGATCATTGCGATGGCCCTTTTTATTTTACCACTTATACTTATCGAGGAAAGGCTAAGAGCTACGGCTGTAGAACCACCCTTGGAAGCTCGTTTTGATGCACCGAATCAGGTCACACTAGGAGAGGATATTATTATCCAAAATACCTCCCTACATGTAGATACAGTTAATACGCTTTTCCGTTGGGAGCTTTATGATGAAGAGCGGGGAGAGCGGGAGCTTGACACGATAGTCAGTGAGATGGAATGGCGGTTGCCCTTTCCGAACCTGGGCGAATCCCCTGATAAATTTATTACACTAACGGCGAGGGATACCCTTCGAAACGAACGCTCCACTTACAAGAAGCGTTTTCAGGTGCACTGCACGGAATTGCCAGATAAACCTAGAATCATAGCGCCGATCAAGGCCTTTAAGGATTCTTTGGTGTCCTTCCGTTTGGGACAGGATGCCAATTCGGAGTGGCAGTATAATTGGAAATTTGGAGATGACTCAGACACAAGCGGAAGATCGGTAAACCATACTTTTACAGAGCCCGGTGTATATCAAGTCTTGTTGCAGATCCAAAAGGAAGCAGATGGATATTGCCAAGTAGATACCACGCATACGATTACCATTACCAATAAAGATGATGAAAAGGCTTATTTAGCGGACCTGCCTCTGGTACTAGATGAGGCTCAGGGTACAAGTAGCGAATTGAACTTTTATTGGATGAGTTGGCTATTGTTGGCCTTATTATTGGCTTATGCCCTATACCAATTCTGGCGATGGTTAAACCAGCCTCCGCCAGTCGTTACGGAAGCAGAGCGGAAAGAGGAACTGGATGAGCGCTTTGCTTCAGCTGATCGTGGCCCTTACAATATCCCGTTCGAGAATTATGAGCGTAATATCCAGGTAGAGGAGAACCTCTTTAGATTAGCAGATAAGCTCAGGAGAAGGCAGGAGGAGGGGAGGATGGTGCTTGATATTCAAGCTAGTGTACGACAAACCGTAGATCAGGGAGGATTTCCAATATTGTTGGAAAAAAGGACTAGCCTCCCTCCAGAGTACTTGTTCTTGATCGATGAGCAAGCAGAAAGAAGCCATCAAGCTGAACTGTATAAATACTTGGTAACTTTCTTGCGAGACAAGGATGTGTTTATTACCACCTTTTACTACAATACCAGTTTTCATCGCTTTTGGAATCCAGATTTCCCGGAGGGTCTTACCCTAGAACGCTTGCGGCAGTTGTATACTCGGCACCGCCTGGTAGTGCTGGGTGATGGACTAGACTTATTGGATCAACATGGAGATCAATTGCAGATCAAGGAAGCATATGGATCGATTCTCGAAGAATGGGACAGCCGCTTATTACTTACCCCTGTTCCACCGAGTTCCTGGACTTTCAAGGAGGCTACCTTGTATCAAACCTTTCCCATTTTTGATAGTGATGCCAGTGGGTTTTCAGCAGCCTTGAAATATTTGGATGTTTTAGCGGAAGAAGCGGATGATCCAGGCCCTAGACCATCCTTTACAGAATGGCAGGAAGATCAATCCCTCCCACCCGAGCATCCGGATATCAATCATAGGATTTGGAGGAAGCTTTCGACTTATCAAGATTATCTGCATGATTATCCCCAAGTTTATCGCTGGCTATGTGCCTTGGCGGTGTACCCGGAAGCCAATTGGCAAATGACCTTGGCCATTGGCCGGGCAATTGACGCCCCAGTTAATTTTGATAACCTCCTGTTGCTATCGCGGATACCTTGGTTGCAGGGAAAATCGCTGCATCCAAAGACTCGGCAGCAGTTGTTGGAAGAGATTGACCCGGAAACGGAACAACTGGCTCGTGCAGCAGTACAAGAAGCGCTGGCAGAGGTGGCTCCAAAGGTAGCGGGCAGTCACATCAATACCGATCTACAGACGAATCTGGCGATCCAATCCTTCTTGCTAAATCCTGAGGATGTAGAAAATCGGGCGCTCATTGAGCAATTGCAACAACATAAGATGCTAAGTAAGCGTCAAATGCTCGATCTCGATCGAGGGATTGAAAGAAAAACAAAAGGGGCAGCAAAAGACTTGGATTCCTATATGTTAGGAGCTGGAGAAGCAGTGATACGGCAAGAGCAGGCACCGCTGTTCTTTAATAATAACTTCTATTTAGGGGCATTTGCTGCTACCGTGGCCCTCATTCTGGGCTTGTTTATGTTGAAATTCAATGGCTCCGAAACACTGCGGGATTGGGTCTACGGAGAAACCCAATCGACTGAAGCATTTACACCCAGAACTCCCGCACAATACGCCTATTTCTTGAAAGAGGAAACGGTACAGGATTCCGCCATCATCTTTAATAATCTAGCGGTAGAGAGCTGGAATAGGAGTATGGAAGCCAATGGTGATTCAATTCGGTTTCTTGAAAATGCAACGCTAGATCTTCTAGACAAATCCCTGGCCGTACGAGATGACTATTTGATGGCGAAGCAAAATAAAGCGAAGCTGCGCTACAACTTCGGTGTACATAACTATAATGATTACTTGGAGTTTGATCAAGAGCGAGAAAGCTTAGAGCAGGCTGAACAGTTTTTTGAACGGGCAGAGGCAGATTCAAGTATTGTCCAGGAAAGCCGACATGCTTTGGGACTTTGTGCCTACTATCAAAATGAAATTTCGGAAGCCCGAGTTCGTTATGAAGACCTCTTGTTGACTGATTTTTTTGATCGTTTTCCGCTCGAACCTAATCTCCAATCACTACTTGACCCTCAAGCTAGGGAGCCAATCTACACGGGAGAAGGTTGTAATCCTCAGGTGGCTTTCTCTATAGCAAATGAAATCTTCTGCCGGGGAGATGAAATTGTAGTTATCAATGATAGTCCATCTGATCAATCTTTTGAATATTTCTTATTGGAATGGGGTGATGGGAAGCAGGATAGTTTGACAGCCTTTGATCAGATACGACATACTTTCCGCTCTGGGCGTGCTTGGAATGTACGACTGACGGGCTATATGCAGTGCGATTCTACGGGACTAATTAGTAAAACGGCTTCTCAACGAGTTAGTGGACTCATCCCCGCAGTGGCACCCTTAGCTGATGATGAAAGAGTGGGATGTGCTCCGATGACAGTATCCTATAATGCTAGTAGCCTAAGCAATGTAGAACATGAGTGGCGCATTGTAAAAGCATCTGAAGCGACCATTCAAGAACCAGAACAGAATAGTCTACCCACTCAGACTACCCCTACGCGACCACAAGTAATCTACAGCAGTAGTGATCCTGCGCTTAAATACAACTTAACTGATCCAGGTAGCTATCAAATCTGGATATACGTGCAAAACGCCTGTGGTCGGGATTCTAATTTCTCTCTTCTGCGTGTGCTTCCACCGGCAGAATGTGGAGGAAGTCGCCAAGGTATTGCTGGTTTGGTACTGGGAACTGGTACAAATTCCAAGTTGGGACGGCAGCCTATAGCAGGAGCAAGGGTAGATTGGGAGTCGGGTCGGGCCATAACGGATGCCCAAGGAACCTTCAATATCCCAACCAATGATGTGCAAGAAAATGCCATAACCATAGATGTAGAACATCCAGATTATTTGACTAAGGCCCAGGCCTTCGATTTAGAGAACTATGATGGGGGTACCCTTACGATTACCCTGCAAGCCAAGGATGATGACCGAGATGGGGATGGACTGATCAATAGTTTAGATGCTTGCCCGGATCAGCCCGGATCTAAATCGACGGATGGATGTCCAGATAGTGATGGAGATGGTACGCCGGATATGTCTGACAACTGTCCGAACCAAGCGGGAGCCTTTGAAAACAGAGGTTGTCCTGAAGATAAAAAAGAAATAGTGTTTGATCCTTTATTCGAGAACTCCTGGGTGAAGTCTCGAGACTTATTGGGGGATCGGTACTTTTTATCGGTTGAAGACAAGGTCTACCTGTGGCCCGTAAATATTAAGCGAGGGAGTGTAGTCCTGTTGATTAACCGAAGTGGAACAAGTCCCTCTCGTGATACAGAGTTGTTTTATGGAGAGTTAGAACCGGGACAGAAAGTCCAAGTTCGTACTGACGATGCCATTTATCAAATTACCTTAGAAAAGATTGCTAGAGCCGGTTTGATCCGAACGAGAGGAGCCTACTTTAAAGCGGAGAAACAGACGATAGAACAAGAGACGCTTCGTGAGGATGAAGCCTATACGGTTCAAGTAGCTACCTATCGTGATCGCCCCATCTTAACTCAAGTGCTCCTCCGTACCCTCCCAGAAGATTGGGAGATTTGGGAAGAAGATGTGACTGGACAAGAAGGTATTAAACGGTTAAATGTAGGCTTCTCTGATTCCCGTAGCAAGGCGCAAGAGGTGTTGGAGGGGGTGAGAAAGGTTACTGGAACGGATGGTAGCTTTATTCGGAAGATTACCCAGGATGGCTTGGGGAGTGTAGTGGACCTCAGAACCAATAAATCCGCTATTCGGCTGTTAGAGGAGCCCTTTGATTTGTTTTTCGATGTAGATACACCTACACGAAGGTCTCTTAGTGGGAATTCTCCACAAGCCTACCTCTATTTTTTAGATGCTTATACTGCACGTTTGCAGGAACTAGGGACCTATCAGTGTGATCCTAACATTCGTGATTATGCGGTAGATATTATGTCAAAGGAATTTGAGAAGACTAGAACCTCGCTAAATGATTTGGGAGAGAAGGTTTTAGAAGTACTTTCTCCAATAGTAGAAGGGATTTCGAAAAACTCTGTTGAGAAACGAACAAAAGGAACGGTTGTGATTTCGGTAGGAATTCCAATTACGTCTTCAGTGGGTAATAATAAATACAATAACTCGCTTAATAAAAGGAGGTTAGATAGTTTTGAGAATGCTTTAGAGGTCTTTTTTAGCCAGAATGGAGCGGCTGGTGATGTGTCTGACTACATGGATCTAATTGACATTGAAACGGTGGACGCCAATCTCCAGTTGGATGATAGTGACTTCCCTAAGCCAAGCGGGAAGGTGAGTAAAGAATGTGAGTCCTATCAGATCTCCAATATCCTAACCCGAAAGATCACCATCTTGAGTGCTTTCTTTTCGGAGGAATAGCATACCCACCACGCCTTTAACATCGTGAATCCTGCGCATGTTTCCCACCACATGGTAGCTATACGGCAAGCTCCGCTTTCCCTCCCGCCGAAACACCATAAACTTGTTTGCCGACTATTAAAGTACTACCATCCGTGCACGGTAAGCTCTACTTGCTCGCAGATACCCAGCACACCCTCAATTCACCGCAGGTGCACGGCAAGCTCTGCTTGCTCGTGGATGACCAACGCGGGCTCCAGCCCGCCGAATACTAAGCCAACACTCCCGCCGTAAAGCCATAAACTTGCCCACCACAATCAATTTCCCTATCTTCCCATACTCTCTAAAAACAACACACATAGAAATGCGCTCAAGAATCCATGATCAAAAAGGCATGTACTTTTTGACCTTCACCATTGTCGATTGGATCGACCTATTCACTCGGCCCGTCTACGCCGAAATACTCCTAGATAGCATGAAGTTCTGCCAAGCCAATAAAGGACTGGTGATCTATGCTTACGTGATCATGCCCAGCCATCTACATTTGATTTTCCAGTCCAAAGGAGAGCTAGGGCTTTCTAAAGTCATACAGCATCTCAGGTCCTATACGGCACGACAAATCGTTGATTACGCCAAGAACTGGGCCCATCCTGAAAGCCGCAGAAAATGGCTGCTCGATAAATTCGCTTTTAATGCCAGGAAGAATAGTACGAATAGTGAACATCAGGTTTGGAAAAAGGGCAGTTATCCGGTGTATTTGCATAGTCCAAAGATGATTAGGCAGATACTCAATTACATTCATCAGAATCCGGTCAAAGCTAGGATCGTGAAATGGCCCGAGCATTATGTCTTCAGCAGTGCTTCGAACTATGAGCATGGGAAAGGAGTGATGGAGGTGACTTTGTTAGAGGACATTTGGGATGATATGGGGTACATTGATTTGTCGTAAAGACATGTCAGTGATCGGCGGGCGGGATGAGTTTTATTTCACACCACATGCACGGCAAGCTCTTGCTTGCTCGTAATTGACGTGCAGGCCTGCCTTCAGGCTCCTGCCTGCAGTAAAGTCCCGCCCGCCGCTACTTTGTCTCCCTCCTTCCAAAGAAATTTTATCTTTAATCTCCTAAATCTCTATTAACATCACTAATCTAGGAATCATGAAGAGGCTGTTAACTTACCTAATCGTTTTATCCTTTTGTAGCCAGGTCAATGCCCAGATTAGCGCAAAGCTCATGCGCTATATGGACGTGTCCGCTACACAAATCACCTTTGTTTACGGCGGCGATATCTGGGTCATGCCGAAAGCAGGCGGCACTGCCATCCAGGTGACGCATTCGCCGGGAGAGGAATCCTGGCCGCGCTTTTCACCCGATGGTAAATCGATCGCTTACACCGCGAGCTACCAAGGCAACTCGGATATCTATGTGATGCCAGCCACTGGCGGATTGCCCGTCCGTGTAACCTATTCGTCCTTTCCGGATCGGATGCTAGATTGGCATCCGGATGGAGAGCATCTCCTCTTTGCCTCGCGGCGAGAGATGGGACAACGTTCCTCCCAGCAGTTTTTTAAAGTACATAAGTCAGGCGGTTTACCCGAAAAACTAAGGGTACCCTATGGAGAACTAGCTAGCTATTCTCCGGATGGTAAGCAGCTGGCCTACATTACGAAGATCACAGAAAACTATCCTTTCAAGCGTTATCGAGGCGGATTGACTTCCGACATCCTCATCTTTGATCTTCAGACGATGACGGCGGAAAATGTCACCAAGAATGAGGCCAATGACGGGAAACCGGCCTGGGCAGGAGACAAGATTTACTTCCTATCCGATCAGAGTAAGAACATGCGCTTGAACCTTTGGGTATACGATACAAAAAACAAGTCTTCTAAGCAGATTACTAAGTTCAAAGATTTTGATATATCCTTCATGTCAGCAGGACCGGATGATCTTGTATTCGAGGCTGGCGGAAGCTTATATCTTATGGATCTCGCAACCGAGAAATACAAAGCAGTCAATGTAAATGTCATTAGTGACTTATCAGCAGAAATGCCGCAGCGTAAAGATGTGAGTAGAAGTATTGCCAATATGACCGCTTCTCCGCAAGGTAAACGGATCATCTTTGAGGCACGTGGAGAGCTATTCAATGTACCGGTCAAGGAAGGGTATACCCTAAACATGACGAAATCTAGTGGGGCCTTTGACCGCGACCCTGCCTGGTCACCTGACGGGAAACACATTGCCTTTTGGAGTGATCGCTCCGGCGAGGTGGAGATGTATCTACAGGTAGCTGATGCTTCCAAGCCCGCGCAGAAGGTGACCGACCGAAATCGGGGCTTTGGCTACAAGCTCTACTGGTCGCCTGACAGTAAGAAAATCGCTTTTATCGATGAAAAGAATGATATCTACCTCTTCGAGGTGGAAACAAAAACGCTCACCCGGGCAGCTAATTCACCTTGGAACTTTAGCCACAACGGTCGACTGGGTTACCCAATTGAATGGTCACCGGATTCTAAGTGGATTGCTTTTCATCATGGATTAGAAAATGCTAACAATGCCGTATTTGTCTACAACCTGGAGAAGAAAGAAAAGAAACAGTTAACCAGTGGCTTCTACGATGATTCCAATCCTGTCTTTAGTACAGACGGTAAGTATATGTTCTTCATGACCAATCGGAACATGCAGCCGCATTATTCTGATATGGGAGATGGTACTTGGGTGTACCCCAATAGTACACAGCTGGCCTATATGAGCCTTACCAAAACGGCTCCCAACCTACTTGCACCCAAGAACGATACTTTCAAACCGAAGGAAACGGAAGACAAAAAAGAAAAACCTAAAACTGAAGAAGCCAAAAAAGGAGAAGATAAAGGCAAAGAGAAGACCGATAAGAAAGAGAAATTGGTGGCAATAGATTTTGACGACCTGGAAGCGCGGGTACGTATACTACCTCCGAAAGCAGGAAATTTTGGAGGTATCATGGCCTTTGATGGTAAGTTGGTCTTTGTGCGGGGAGCAAATACAGGTTCGGAAAAGAGAGGTGCATCATTGCAGTACTTTGATCTAAAAGAAAGAGCGGAAAAGACAATTTTGGCTAGTGTAGGTGGAGTGGTTAAAACGGCCGATGGGAAGGCTTTGTTGGTCAGCGATAAAGGTAAATACGGCATTGTAAAGCCTGCTCCAAATCAAAAGCTAGCCAAGCCGATTCCTACCAATGGTCTGGTAATGGATCTAGTGCCGCGAGAGGAGTGGCGACAATTGTTCGCGGATGCTTGGCGCCGACACCGTGACTTCTTCTACGATCCCAATATGCACGGTTTGGATTGGCCAGGTATGAAAAAACGTTATGGGGCGCTGATTGAAGATGCCCGGACGCGTTGGGATGTGAGTTTTGTCATTTCTAATCTCTGTGCTGAACTGTCAGCAGGACATACCTATACCTTTGGCGGAGATGCAGAAAGAGTACGACCTGTGCAGACGGGCTTTCTAGGAATAGATTGGGGCTTGAAAGACGATAAATACTACATCAAACGAATCATTCGTCCGGCCAGCTGGGATACTGAGGTTCGTTCTCCTTTGGATCAACCTGGTGTGGATGTTCAAGTGGGGGACTTTATTCTAGCAGTTAACGGTGAAACCCTGGATACCAAGAAAGATCCTTATGCAGCCTTTGCTGGCTTGAATGGCAAAACGGTAGCCTTAACCGTAAGTCGATCTGGAACAGAGGCTGAGGGTAAACAACACATTATTAAGACCCTTAGTCAAGGCCAAGAAACGCAACTGCGGTATTTAGCTTGGATCGAAAGAAATCGCATGATGGTGGATGATCTTTCTAACGGCCAGCTCGGCTATGTGTATATGTCTAATACTGGCGGCCGTGGCCAATTAGAGTTGGTGAGAATGTACTATGGTCAGTTGGACAAAAAAGGCTTCATCATTGATGAGCGATTTAACGGTGGTGGCCAATTGGCCGATCGTTTCCTTGAATTATTGACTAAACCCGTCGTCTATAACTTGCATTGGCGTCACGGTAAAGATCACACCCATCCAATCAAGACTAATACCGGCCCGATGGGCATGTTGATCAATGGTTGGGCAGGTTCCGGAGGAGATGGCCTACCTTGGGCTTTCCAGGAGCTAGAGGCTGGTCCTATTGTTGGTGAGCGCACCTTGGGTATATTGGTAGGCCCCGCTACGGGCCACCGACTGGTCGATGGTGGAGGGATAACCGTTCCCGGTGCTCGTCTCTATGATAATGATGGACACTGGTTCTGGGAAGGAGAGGGCGTGAGACCTGATATCAAGGTCTGGGATGATCCGAATCTGTTAGTGCAGGGCAGAGACCCACAAATGGAAAGGGTAGTGGAAGAGGTGTTGAAGCTCTTGAAAACTGACGCACAAGTAAAGACTCCAGCCCCAGCGCCTGAGGACCGAACCGCCAAGGGACTTAACGGCAAAAAATAGGTACCTGCCTACTGTAGGACCTACTATATGTACACGATAGAGAAGCCCCTGCTAGCATATCAGCTAGCAGGGGCTTCCCATTAGTGGACCTGCCTTCAGGCTCCTGCCCACCTTCAGTATGTCTAATCCGTCTCCGGCTTTACGTCCCCCATGACTGGAAGACTGCTATCGGGCCGTAGGGTCTCCAAAGGAATCGTATCAAATCCATAGTCCTTCAGACTCACATTGATCAAGCCCTTTTCCTTTTTTCTAGGCTGAAACAATTGTATAGCCAGTTTGGTGGGCATGACTAAGCCATCCTTGGCTTCAGTGCGCTCTAAGTACCTTACCGTGCCGTACATGAAGCCTGGAACGGGCATGTAATGATCCCGGATATTCACTTGTAACATATCGGCTAGATGCGTTTCCTTATTGATGAAGAAAACATATTGATCATACTCCTTATTGGGTTTTTCGGAGCCCCAAGAGGCGAGAACAAGGTCATAGGTCTTGCCATCAAACTCTCGTTCCCCACCATAGCGTACGATTGGCGCGGTTTGGATGCGCATCGGGATCTCCAGCACGTAATGGAAGGCGGCTAAGCCCCATTCCCAGCGTTTCTTTTTCTTAAATACCGGTTCCGCTTCTCCTTTTTTCTGTACGTAGGTTTCCCAAGATTGTAAGCCATAAATGTCTCCTTCTCGCTTCTTGTTGAGGTAGCGAATCCGGCCATCAAATGAATTGACGGCATAAGACATTCTAATATCCTGGTTTTTCTTACTTTGGAAGGGATCCATATTCATCATGTCCCAAAGACCATTTATGCCAAGGTTGGCCGTGACTTCGAACGTCTCGTGCTCGGCCAATTTCTGGATGCCTTGAGCCTCCGCCATTTGAGCCAGGAGGGCTCGACCCTTATCTTCAAGTTCTTGACTGTTGGGGTTCTCCTTGACCAAATTGGGACGGAGATCAGACAGACAGCTGGTAGCAAAAATGGATAGACCTAATAGGGCTACCACGGGTAGCCGAGATGGACTAGCATATTTCATATTGATGTTAGATTAGTGTCCAAGGCTTTGTATCAGCGGGCCAATACAAGCAATGGTGTCAGATGAAGAAGAAATGGAAAGTCGAAATTTGAGAGGAAAGAAAAAGCTCGATTGTATCCCATAGCCCCGATTATTTGGAATGTAAAACTGAGCGATAATCAGGCGGCGTCTAGAAAAGCTGCACGCCAGGCCCCAGACGAAATACTGGGCCTGAGCGCAGCGAACCCTGATCGCTAAGCCCTAGAACGCATAGGCGTTTCGGCATAGCTTTTCAGTCCAGCTAAAAGTTTGTCGGCGGCAGTCGTAAATTGTGACCGCACCATTATATTGTCCATGGCCTTGCCTAGAAAACCATATTTAAGATCGTATTGAATGACAAAACGAACTCGTGTTTGTCGATCGCTTTCCGCTTCTACGCTCAAGGTGGCGGTACACTGTTGGAAGGGCGGTACTTTCTCCCCTTCATATATTTCAACCGTATAAGAACGGCCCTCCACCCATCGGATAATCCTTTCTTGTATGACGCCAATCGGTTTAAGCTCGCACTGACGAGTAGCTCCTAAACCATTGGCAATATCTGAGGTACAATGTGATGATTTGAGATTGGGGTTGAAGCGATAGATATTGCCGTAATCAGCCAGGATATCCCACACTTCGTCTTTTGGTCGATTGATAATAGCCTCTTTTTCGATAATAGTCATTGCTGGTTGTTTTGTGAACTTGAAGGCAAGATCGCCGCAAAAAGTACTGGAAGAAAGAATCAGGGTTGAGCAGGCTCAATTATGTGTTGAATGGACAAGTGGACTCCTTTTCTGTGACGAATGGGCATGCGCTGTGACGAATGGGCATCGGTGAAATCAGGACGGGATTACCCGTGGTGTCTTGATTGGAGGCTATTCTTGCGCTCCGAAATCGGCTAAGGTTCTTTTCACTAAGGCCTCTTTGTTGCGGGAAATGGGCAATTTGGTGGCGGTCTGCTTGCAAAGCAAGTTTAGTTGTCTGGAAGAGCCGCTTAAGCTATTGAAGAAGTTGATGTTAGCGAGGTAGGAACGGTGACAATGGATGATGTTTTCCGAATCAATCTTATCCTTAACGGCTGAAAGAGGGATTCGTAATAGCCTTTCTTGAATATCGAGTCCATCGAGATAGACAAATTTTGTATAGTTCCCTTGTGCCTCTACATACAGCAATTCACTGAGTAGAACTTCTAACTTCTCCTTTGTATCAGATTGTATAACCAGTAAAGGGGAGCTTTTGCCTGTTTCAAGTGTTTTGCCCTCGCGATAATATGGCGTGAGCTTAAGACGGTCCATAAGTTGCCAATATCCTTTCTCGGTGTGCAGTTCATGAAAAATGGGATCTATGCCAAGACGGGCGATCGTCCAGATGTGATGACTGTCTACCGCTTGCTTTAAGAAGCTCAAAGCTTTCTGTTTGTCTCCTAGGCCGAGGTAAACTAGGGCGTAATCCAAGGCTAGATTCTCGCGCGGATCTTCTGCCTGTCGCTGATTATGAATTTCGAGTACTTGATAGGCCTTATCCACCAACTGCATCTTACCATAAAGATATCCGAGCCCAAACCATCCTTTGAGCGGGTGTCCTACTGCAGCTTGATAACGGAGTAGCCAATGTTCTGCTTCTTCCCATTTGCCTTCGAATACGAAACTAAAGCCTAGACTTTCCATTGCCGGCCGAAAGTTGGGATCAATATCTAAAGTGCGTAGATATTCTCGCCTAGCTGCTTCAAAACGCCCCGAATAATCTAATGCCCAGCCTTGACTATTGATGAAGAGGGTGTTCATCGGATCGTATTTGGTCGCCATTTCATGGGAATAGATGGACTTTTCCCCTTGTCCCATAATGATTTCCATAATACCCTTCATCCGTAGTGCCTCAGCCGAACGAATATCTAGTTGCAGGGCTTGCTGGATAGAGCCCATAGCGCCTGGCCAGTCATAGTCATAAAAAGCCTTTACCATCGCAATGGATAGGTGTGGCTCAATCAGGGAGGCATTTAATTGTATGGCTTTGAAGGCCGTCTTCTTAGCGATCTGGTAGTAACGGGGATGAATGTACCCTCCTAGGGCCACACTACAGCTCGCGATGAGTGCGTAAGCTAAAGCAAAATCTGGCTGACGTACCAGCGCCTGTTTACAGCAAGCCACCGCCTTTTCCATTTCATCCATCGTATATTGGTTGTAATGATAAAGGCCCTGTAGGTATAGTTCATAGGCGTTAACATCATTGTTGGGTACCAAGTCAGACTGGATGCTTGGAGCGGGCGTTTGCTGTTCTGAAAATTTTTGAGCGACAAAGGTGGCAATATCGTCTTGTAAGCTCAACAGATCTTGATAAGGACGGTTAAAACTTTCCGACCAAACCGTAAAACCTGTGTCTACATCCGTCAAATGGATGTTGATCCGGATCTTTTCGTCGTATCTACGGATGCTACCTTCGAGCATGTGAGAAATGCCCAACTGTTCGCCAATCTGCTTGGGCTGAAGGTTCTTTTCCTTAAAGAAGAAACTGGAGGTACGGGAAGCAACTTGGAGGTGGTCGAGACGAGTTAGGGTGTAGATCAATTCTTCGGTGATACCATCACACAGAAAGTCATCCTGTTTGGATGAGCTCCAATTGCGAAAAGGTAGCACCAATAAGCTGATCTTCATAAGACTTTATTCTGAAATAGTTTTATAGTAGCAGTAAGATGAATTTTGCGGCTGACTGAGGCAGGCCCGGACCCTAATAGCCTTAGCTCTTAAGGGGAGGACCGAACGAAGGGCAGTCGCAAAAGGCGCTTTTTGCTGCATACAAATTATTTTGGAATAAAGTCTATACGTCTTTATCAAAAATCAACCGTCAAACACATAAGAAAGTTCGATCTCTGCAGCCTGTTGTAGGCTGGAGAGGTCAGTTTCAATTCTAGCAATAGCCTTTAAGCCATTGATAAAGGTATAAATATGCTTGGCCAGCGTTTTGGCAGGATGTTGATTCTTGATTTCGCCGCGCTCTTGGCCTAGCTGAATGATTTGTGTAAAGAAATTGATCATGCCCTCCATGTGCCCCTGCAGTAGAGAGCGTACCTCAGGAGATTGATTGGGCATTTCGCAAGTGGTATTCGTAATGAAGCAGCCATTTTGTTCTTCGCCACTTTGCAATTCATCCAGCATTTGCTGGAAAAAGTTCTGAAAGAAATCTCTCACGGATCCACTTTCCAGTTGCTGCTGAACCAGTACCGGGTCGAAGCCAAATTCCTTTTGGTAGAGTTGAAAGGCTTCTTGAAATAGCTGTTCCTTCCCTCCTGGGAAGGTGTTGTATAAACTTGCTCGATTGATGCCAAGGTGACTGACCAGGTCCTGCATGGAAGTGGCATGGAACCCTTTTTGCCAAAAGCGTTCCATGGCCTTCCGAAGAATATCTTTTTGATCAAATTGTTTTGTCCTTGGCATCGAATTGGAATATTCGTTCCAAAAATAAGCAAAAAAAGTTCCTTCTTAGACAAATTTCCTGGACAATCATAAAACGAGATGAATCAGCGCCCCTTGATGATTACTATCAGTGGACGATCACTGTCAGTAAAGCGTTGAATTTCGTTTTTGAGTGTCGCGAAACAGGAGATTTGTCTAAGAATCAAATAATATGGACCTACAACTGCGACATTCCGCCGTCCACTACAATTTCTGTACCTGTGACGTAATCATTCTGTGCTAGGAAGATCGCGGCTTGAGCAATTTCTTCCGCTTGTCCGAATCTACCGAGAGGGACTTGGCTCAAGATAGACCCTGCCATTTCACCAACCTGCTCTTCCGCCATTCCCATTTTGCCGAAGATAGGGGTTTCGATCGGGCCTGGGCTGATGCTGTTGACTCTGATCTTGCGCTCAGCTAGTTCAGCAGCGATGGTTCGGGTAATGGAACGGACTGCAGCTTTAGTGGCAGCATATACGCTCGCGTTTGGCATACCCATTTGGTTAACTACGGAAGAGGTGATTTGTATAGATGATCCTTCATTTAGATGAGGCAAAGCTTTCTGAATACCGAACAAGACACCTTTTACATTAACGTTGAAGATATTATCGTAAAACGCTTCATCAATGGCTTCGATAGGTGCAAATAGTGCAATCCCTGCATTTAAGAATAGCAGATCAATCTGACCATACTTATTTGCCACCTGCTGGTAAAAGGATTCAATCTGATCTACCTTGGTGACATCTGCAATAAAGATATCATCAAATGCATTTGGGTATTCCTGACGAGTCTGCTGCAGGCGCTCTTCATTTCGAGCATTTACAATAACTTTAGCTCCCGCTGTTTTAAAGGCATGGGCTGATGCTAATCCAATGCCGCTATTCCCTCCGGTGATGACTACTACTTTTCCTGAAAGACTTTTCATGGTGTGTTAATTGATCATTTAGTGAAGAAGATGATTGATTTAGAACGATCGTTCCATTTTAATTACATATACTAGAACGATCGTTCTAAAATAAAGTTGACTGTGAGTTTGAAAAATTGGAGAAAAAGAAAGGAAGGATGTATTAATTGGCAGATAATCAGTAGGTTATTGGCTAATGTTTTTTTGAAAATTTTGTGAGCATATTAGGTGATCGACTGATAGAAGCTTGGCTTTTGCAATATATTGGACAACAATCAAAAACTTGGGGTGGCATAATTTACAATTGCTCAGAAAAGTAGGTACACTTCCGTATCTTTCTTTAAAGTTGTCTGAACGCACTCAATCGAATGGCTTTAGATAACTTCTTCATCAAAACGAACGAAATATGCCTAAAAAGAATAGAAGATCCTTTCTACAAAAACTGGCCGGAGGCCTTATAGGGGCCGGGATCCTGCCCACTCAACTTGCCGCCACCTCAAATGAGCAGTTAATGGATTTCCCGTTACTCTCTCAGACCTTTAGCCCGAATGACACCATCAGAATTGCTTGTATAGGTATGGGAATTATGGGGTTCAGTAATTGTCGTACAGCACTAAGTATACCTGGAGTTGAATTAGTGGCAGTCTGCGATCTGTATGATGGTCACTTGGAGCGGAGCAAAGAAGTATTTGGGAATCATCTGTTTACTACTCGAGATTACCGTGAATTAATCAGTCGCCCAGACATTGATGCCGTAGTTGTTGCAACTTCGGATCACTGGCATGATAAGATTTCCATTGCAGCCATGGAAGCCGGCAAAGCTGTCTATTGTGAAAAGCCCATGGTACATCGACTGGACGAAGGGCATGCCGTCATAGCTGCGGAACGTAAGACAGGTCAGGTTTTTCAGGTGGGGAGTCAAAGAGTGAGCTCGATTGTCTATCATCAAGCCAAGGCCCTTTTTGAAAGTGGCGTGATTGGAGACCTGGTCTTGGCTGAAGTCTGGTACGACCGCCATTCGGCTTTGGGCGCCTGGCAGTATTCGATTCCCACGGATGCCTCTCCCGAGACCGTAGATTGGGACGCCTTCCTCGGCGATGCCCCCAAGCGCCCCTTTGACAAAACGCGCTTCTTCCGTTGGCGCAACTATCAAGACTACGGAACCGGAGTAGCTGGAGACTTGTATGTGCACCTCTTTTCGGGACTGCATACCATCCTAAGTTCCTATGGTCCGAATCGAATCTATGCCAGTGGAGGTTTGCGTTACTGGAAAGATGGCCGAGATGTGCCTGATATTATTCTAGGGATCTACGACTATCCCGAAACTGAAACTCACCCGGCCTTTAACTTGCAACTCCGCTCCAACTTCGTAGATGGGGGAGGCGGGGGATCTAAGTTCCGTTTTGTAGGGTCGGAAGGCGTGATGGAGGTCCGAGGCCGCAGCGTTACGGTCAGTCAGCGCAAGCTTCCTAATGCACCTGGATACGGTGGCTGGGATACCTACAATACATTTTCAGAAGCTCAACAGAAAGAATATGAACGCTGGTACAAGGCCACCTACCCGAAGGAATTCCGCATGCAGGGCCCGAAGGAAATGACCTACACCGCCCCGGACGGCTTCAGCGATAGCAGAGCACATTGGATGAATTTTTTAAATGCAATGCGGGGTGGCCCTAAAGTAATCGAGGACGCTTCCTTCGGTTTGCGTGCTGCTGGTCCTTCTTTAGCTTCTAATGTGAGCTACTTCAGTAAAGAGGTGGTGCATTGGGATCCGGTAAAAATGAAGGTTATGAAGTAGGAGAGGAGCCAGAGATAGACATCCGAAGTTCAACTCAGTGATGACTAGGTGAAACTTCGGATGTCTCCTTACTTCTATAGAACAATCCTCCAACACAATCATATATCAGCCTTCTTATATCTGGCCCCTGTCTTCTGTCTCCTCCACACCTAATGCCATTTCTCATCCAATCCCTCCAAGACGAACTCCCAGAGCATTTCGTAGGGGACGATTTCCATTTCGGCACTTTGGTTTGTTTCTTCAATGGGTACTGAGAGAAGTTTTTTCCAGTATTTATCTGACTTCCTCAGCACTGCTTTCTTATGGAAACTTGCCGCGGGGAGACATAATAACATTTTGACGAAGCAATTGGAGCGGAAAGTGTCATCCTGCCGAAGATACCTATGGGTATATGCTTGTAGAGACTCCATCTTGTCAATGATCGCTCCATACTTCTTTTGCTGTAATAAAAAAAGCATCTGGATAATTAAAATGGTAATATTATATCCTCTCTTGTCTTTAGAAAAGGCGGGAACTTCATTTAGGAACTTCGATATTCTAAACTTGGGGTTACCATTATCTTGACTCCTATCAATTTTTTTAATGAGGCCAAAGTATTCTATGAAAGCCTCATGTAATCGCCAGTGTTCAGCAATTTGCTTGTAAGGAATCTTATTCTTGGTATGATGCATTACTTCTCTATAAACTTCCAATGCCTTTTGGAACTGATTGGAATGATATAGGTAGATCATATGATAGTGAAAGGTCAGGAACCAATTTACAGATCCGATTGGAATCAAAGCCTTACAGTGTTGGATATCATGCTCAATTTCCAGAAACTGCTTCAGATAGATTTTAGCTCCAATTATCTTGAATAGAAATAGAAATTTAGCATTGTTGGTGGCTATATGTTTCTTTTTGTCAAAAAAGTGAAGGGCTTCTTTACATGCTATGATAGCTTTCTCGTAATTACTGGCAAGTTCATGTCGAAGCACGTAGATATTATAGTAAAGGATCTTGAATCGATACGAGTCTACCTCCTTTCCCATTTCTGCTAGTTCTTGGCTGAATGTCTCCGCCAGCTTTATGATTTCTGGCTTTGTCGCTGAAGAACTAACAAAGTTGATCAAGATTTCCGTATAGTATTCTTCAACTAGTAACTCTGCGTTTAGGATTTTGGTGTATTGCCTTACCAAGCCATTGTACTGTTGATATTTTTTCTTGTGGCCAGCCACTCCTCCAAAGTGAAATCTCAAAACTTTTGACAATTGTAGAGCGACGTCCGTTAATTCGAATTTCACAGCATGTTTAATTGTCTTTTCGGCTAGCTTAATGGCTGGACTTCTAGCATGTCTTCCAAGGAGAATCTGAGTTGCCGTTGCTGCTTTATAGCAAGTATAATAAGCTCTTTGGTATTCTGTGAAATTAGGCTGGTTAATATCTATAAAGAACAGTGTGTTGAGCAGCCGCTCATTTAACTGTTTCTTTAACCTTTGTAAGTAATAGGATTGGTTCTTATTTCCTGGGAAGAAAAACTCTTCAGCTTCTTTTTCATCTTTGAAATTTCCGCTTGATAATTCATCATAAAGAGCCTGGTACTTAGAATCCCCTTCCCCAATCAACTCAATCTTTTTGATCTTGTTTTTTGAAACCAGTTTTACTAATGCTCTTAAATCTTCCATCCGTCAATTAGTGTGTTTATTGGATGGTGTTAAAATACTGATAATTAAGGGATAAAGAAAGAGGTTGGAGTGTTTTTGTTAAAATCTGTGCAGTTTGATTTAGGTGAAAAAGTTAGCCGATTTAAGTGATACTAACTGTAGTTTTAAACTAAATTTAAAAAGTTTAAAACTATGAAAATCATCAGAAGTACTTTCAAAAATATTGCTGGAGTAAATAAAAGTGTAGCAAAAGACAATCTTCAAGTAGAAACTACGAAAAAGCAAAGGACCTTCAAAAAGTTCAAAATTTCAATGTCTGATCAAGCCAACATCAAAGGAGGGATTATGGCAATTGACATTGATGGATTATAAGTTTTCCCATAGCTAGCTACCAAAACAAAAATTTTCTGTCTACATCCATAGTATCTGTGGGTGATGTTGCTTCGTTGGTGTTTTAAAGCTAGTTATTGTGTTGTAAATCAATGACTTGATTTGTTTGATTGTTTGTTCTTGTAGTTGTATGACCTGTTGATATAGCCGTAAAGTGCAATTCCTTTACAGCGTTCTAGCCCATATATTTGTAATATCATGTTTATGGTTAGAACGCTGTAGAACAATTAGCGCTCCAAGGCATCAAGGTTCCGTACCGGGCAACACTTGGTGCTTTTTTCTTGGGGTATTTACTTTAAGCACACGCCACGGGGCCTTTGCTGACTGAGCGCTACTCAGTTTGGCAAAGGCTCTCTTTCTTTCTTTGCATGCCATTCCTTCCCATTTTTCTCAATGAACTTACCGACAGGGCAACACTTGCTCTGTGCTATAAAATACTAAGTAGTAGATAGTTTCTTTATTTGCTCATGGTACAACTAGCTCTTTTACTTTGCTCCTCGTATAAATAGAAAACAAAGAAGCCTCATAGGGAGAGAGAAAGTTCCCAATACTAGCTGACAATATGGGGGGTGGTGACTCCTCGTCTAAATGTCCTATCTCAAGCTCAAAAAAAGATGGCGCTCCACCTAGCCATAGCGATGAGACGGAAAAAGCTCGTACATTTTTTTGCTTTACTTGTGCTTGTTAGTGTTTGGTAGATAATAGACCACGTAGTGTATGAAGCGACATGAGTGGATTTCCGAGCCTTCGATTCTTTAGAGATTTCATGGATTTGGCTAGCCAAATTTCTCCTGAAACCGCCGTCACTCCTACAAATATAATGGATTCTACCAAAGATTATAACGGAAAAGGCCCCGTGAAAGTGCCTTTAATACATATATAAACGAGGTGTTATTTTTTTTGAATTGAAAATAAAGGTGTTAATCGAGAATTGGAAAAGGATAGCTAAATAGATGAGGGAAAGAATGACGGGAGAAGAATTGATTTCATGGCGTCCCTAAAAAAAGCAAGCAGCCCCTTCCTTATCAATGTTGGTTAAACTAGTGAGCGTAAAGTAGGGGCTGCGTATGCGTTAACGCCTATATCATCAAACTGATACTAATACGTATGGCTGATTCGATTCGCTGCTTGTGCTTTAATTTTTTTTTAATTTTTTTTTGAATCCAGTAGTTTTAACCTTCAATTGGAGCTTGAATGGAGATTTCAACTCCTTGACCAACAGCGCTTTGTAGTTGCATCTGCCCACCGATCATATTTATGCGACTTTCTAAATTATTTAAGCCTAAGCCCTTCTTTTTAACCTTGCTAGGTTCGAAGCCTTTTCCATCATCACGATACTGAAGAGATAAATGACTGGCCAAGAAATCCAGTTGGATTCGAATTTTTTGCGCTTCTCCGTGCTTCACTGAATTTTTGATTAGCTCTTGCAAAACTCGGAATAGATTGAGTTCAGCCATTTGTGAAGGTAACCGCCGGCCACCAGTGTTGGCTGTAAACTCGATGGCTAGCATACCAGACTGTTCATAACTTTCTGATAGCTCCTTAATGGCTTGTTCAAGGCCAAAGTTTTCCAAGGTGGGAGGGAGGAGTTCGTGGGAAATTCTACGAGTAGTATCTACCGTGGTATGTAGCATTTGATTGATCTCGCCTATAGTTTGACCAAATTTTTCCGGCTGTTCCCGGAACTTCCGAAGCCGGTGCATATGCAATAGCGCTACATTCAGTTTTGAACCAATATCATCATGTAGGTCCTTTGCAATCCTTTTGCGTTCATTTTCTTGGGTGAAGAGAATACTGTTTAAAAGCTCTTGCTGATGGGCCAGCTTCATGGCCTGGCTATGGTTCTTTTCTTGCAATAACTTCTGCTGACTTCGATTGAAGAACAATATGAAGCCCAATGCCAATGCTAGCATTATGATTACCCCAAAAGCCATCAGGAAGACAATCTCGTTTTCCTGTAAATAATTTGCCATAGACTAAAGGATACCAGCGACAAGAATACCAGGTTCAAAATGGCATTGAATGCCCACAGACCGCTGGGAAGGTTAAGATTGTTTTGCAAGAAGTAATTGCTAAACATAAAAATAAATAGACTTCCGGAATAATATATGAGGATGGCTGAGTTGATTAACCGCAGGTATTTTTTTTCGATTATCTCTAGTGTGTCCTGCTCTGAGAGATCAAAGAAGTAGAGTATAGCATAGAGAATAAAAATAAACTGAACGGCGGTTTTAGCATAGGTGTTAAACCCGTAAATGGATTGTAGAAACAGGGTATTTGCGATAATGAGCATAGAGATGAACAACGTAATCTTGCCAAAATTCTTGGATAAGAATGGCGGAGCCGAAAGCAGTCCTTTATAGAAGTAGGACAACAACAAAAATTCTCCTAGCGTGTAAATATGTAAAAGCGGTAGATTGTTGCCAGTTACCTCAGCTAGAACCCGAGCTCCAATTTCAATGGCAAGATTGAACCAGATCAAATAACAGATTTTTTGAAATCGTTTCGGGAATACCGAAAACTTCCAAATGCATAAGACTGCGATTAGAGCCAGGAAGACAATATTTAGATCGGCAAGTAAATTCCAAAAGACTAGCATAAAGGTTCGGGCTTGAAATAGATGCGACAGCCACTCTAATACTGTCGCATCCATTGTGGGTCTCTGTAGGGTTGGCTTAAGATTTTCCAACCGTTAATGACCCTTCTTCAAATAGCCTCTAGTCCGGGCAGTTAGTCGGACAAGGCTTGGTAAAATCAAAGAAATCATCATCATCGTCGTTTCCTGCGGCGGCGGCTTTGGCTCCTTGCTTTTTCTTTCCTTGGAAGAATAGATCAGGGCGAAGATTGCCCTCACCATCAGGAATGACTGTTAGCATGGCCCATATTTGGCCATCCTCATCATCCTTTATGATTTGCTCCAACTCCCCTTTCGGAATTTGGAATCCATATTTCAATAGATCTACGTAAGGTTCCTCGAGCTGTTCATTTAGTGCTTGTGCAAAGCACTGCCAGTAGTCGATGAAGGCTTTCGCACAGATAGGTTTGACCTTCAGCTTGTCGGTGCTTTCATGGAAATTCTTGCATCCGGGAGGTAATGGCATATCGCAATTTACCTCGATGGCAAGTTTTTCTGCTAGTTCTGCTGGGTTAGGAGGCGTTTCAGCGGTTTGCGGTGCTGGCTGACATCGTATGAAAACGAATATCATCAAAAGCAATCCTAGAAACTGCATGTGTTTGTTAGACATGAGTATGGTGTTGTTTGGTAAATAATTCCTCTTCCATATTAAATCCTGCGGTTAGCTTGGAGACGGGCTTCAATTCTTCACTGCTTAGCCTTGGCTAGTGTTAAAAGGCAATTTCTATTTGAAATTCAGTTGATGAGCTACTTGCTGATTAAAAGGGATGTTGAATCGGTGGTAAAAATTACTTAATGGGAGACGATAATGCAAGTATAGTAATGTGTACACATCAAAAACAGGGGTTTTCCCCTGGTGTCCGTAGTACAAACACCTGATTTGTAAAACCGAGGAAAATGCGCTTATGCTGACCTTGGAATGCAGCTAACTTTGTATCAGATTGAATACAATCTAAAAAAGGAGACATAAACTTTTACTGAGTGAGAATTTCGGCCATCGGATCGCATTACTATAGTGTTCGATGGCCATTTTTAGTCCTCTTGTTTTCCCCAAAAGTGGTTCTTTTTCAGGTATGCGGAATTGACATATGTAAAAAAATGAAGTGTTGGGCGCTAATTCTGTACTTCGTGACGTTATAGAAGGGCCTTTTACACATAAAAACCCCTTGACAAGTTTGTGGTCTTCCCATTAGTGCTAAGGAATTGAGACCAAAAATGTGTAAGTTGTTTATGGAGATAAATGACTTACCCATCCCAATTTGTCAGGGATCAATAAATGCTATGAGTCTAAGAAATGTTTGTTTCATTCCAGTAGCTGACCTACAAAAACCTGAGTGGAACAAAATAAGTCGTTCAACAACCAATCACAAACTATTGGAAGGGCCCATTAAACAGGGCTTTACCCATTTATTATTGCAGTATTGCCAAGACACCATGGAAGTCCGCTCTGGTATTGGACTGACGCAAGAAATGGTCCCCGCAGTGGATGGAAAAAACATCCAGGTGTTGCGCTTAGGTCTCCCTTTTGGAAGCCTGGATGCTGATCATTTAGGAGCCCTTTTTTCCTTTCTTATCCGTTATAGTTTCCGGACTTGGTATCAAAGTGGCTTCAAGCCTCTATACTGGTGGACTGCGGCTGATCATGAGATCTACAGCATGATTGCGAGATTTAGCATGCGCTTCTATCCTTCTAGAAAATATCTAATGTTGAGTAGTATCAGTTGGTTACAGGAACGTCTGGGGCGTAAGCACTTTGGCGAATCCTATTCTACTTATACGGGGACCATCACTGCCAACAAGAAGAAGTTGGCTATTGCTACTCCTGGACCTAAAGCGGGCAATTGGTTAGATGAAGTACAGCCAAATCGATGGAGCAATCCGGACTATAGCTACTTCCTGGATATCAATAGCGGTGCAGGCCGTGGGAATACCCTGCTGGTTTTGATGCCGTTCAATATTGCCAATATGTTGGTCATGCAGCTGAAGATTAGCGCAAGTTGGCTAAGAGGTAAATTCAGTATGCAAGCTCAAGAATTGCGTTCGGGACTCTCTCGAATACTAAGCCCACTATGGCGAAAAGAAGCACAAGTGGTAGATCAGATCCTATCAGAAGAGTAAGTCAGAATTTAACCTCCCTGCATGAAGTGATAACTGTGTTTTACGCTGGATAAGGGTGCTGGAGACCAATCCTGTTCCACAAAACAGTGATCGATCTGTAGTTCCTGAGCCTTGTATAAGATTGCTGTGATGGGGACCTCGCCACGTCCTAAGGCTTTGAAGGCCTCATGTGGAATCTCGGATTCGTCATACTCGTCAGCCGCACCTTTCTGCTTATCCTTTAAGTGCAATAGGCGGATTCGTCCGGCCAGACGGTCCATTAAGGCAAGCGGATCATAGCCGCCAATACTAGCCCAGAATACATCCAATTCAAATTGCACATATTCCGGATCAAGTTTGTCCATTAATAACTCAAATGGAATGATACCATCAATCGATTCAAACTCGAAGGAGTGATGGTGGTAACACAATTGAATGCCTGCTTTCTTACATTTTTCACCCGCTGCTTGCAAGCCATCAATTACATGATGGTAATCGGCCAGCGTTTGCCGGTCCTCTTTGGGGATGTAGCCAAAAACCAGATGAGACAATTGGGCTTTCTTTGCCAGATCGATCACTCGATCAAGATTCTCCACTTTCTCCCCTTTCCCGGTAATTGCCGTCCAGTTGAAAAAGCTACTGTTAACCTGCAAGCCCAAATCCCGCGCAATTTTCAATTGTTCTTGATCTTGGGTAATGTCCATTAGTTCCACCTGGTGATAGCCCATCTCTTTCAAAGCACTTAAGGTGCCAGGCGTATCTTCTTCGAGTTGAAATCGCAAGGTGTATAGCTGTAGGCCAATCGTATCGGCGTAGGGTAAGGGTTGATTTGCAGTCATGCAACTAGCGTTAAAGAAAGGGAAAAGAGCTAAAGAAGAAGCTCCATGTATACTTTGTTGAATAAATTTTCGTCTTGGTACAGCCTTCATATCAAACCTGTTTTCTGGCCATTGCTTTGATGTTGCGCAGATAAGTTAAATGATTAGAAATGGCTTGTACTAAAGATCGAGCAGGCAAATAAGGTTCTCCCATCTGATGGCTCTTCGCTCCAATCCTCCCAATCAGAATCCAATGTTTGGCAATATCTCTAAGCGCCTTCCAGTAGTTCGATTTCCGTGGATCATAGATGTGAGCGGGCTCCGCGAGAATGCCGTTGATCTCAATGATCTTAATGGCTTCACCAGCTTTCAAGGTCTCAAAGTCTGGACACTTGACATCAAAACGACCGTAGAAGAATCCATCAATTTGGCTACTGATCTTATCAAAGGTCTCAATCAATTGTTGGTCAATTAAATGATTGCCATTCAGAAAAGTGGTCCCGCGGGAATGGTTGCCAATCTTGCCCAGATATACTTTTTCTCCCGGAGCAGGTACTTTGTTCATCAATTCAGCCCGCTCCTCCTGCATCCGTTCAAACTGCAGACTCGTCCTCGATTTTTTCAGCATAAGTTCTCGTACAGAAGAACGTCCATCACCGAAAACATGCAAAAAATCTTTTAGCGTTATGGAGCTTATTTGCCCTGTCTTTTGGTGGGGAAACCGGTAATACAATACCCCAAACTCTTCTGGATATGGGATGTATTCTTGGATGATGAAATTGACCTGGTAGGTACTAAGTAATGCTTGGAGCTCAGGTTCGGATTTTACCAAATGAACCAATAATCCGCGGTAACCTACATCGGGTTTCAGAATGACCGGAAATGCGATGTTTTCTTTGTGCAGATTCGCCTGCACTTCAGCGTAGGCCTGACCACTAGGCACATAAATGGTAATCGGTCGATACTCGGGCGGGATGAGTAGTAAAGTCTTGAACTTGGATTCCATCCCTGTTCCCCCAGTGAAGATTTTTGGATTGGCTGTAGTAAAGAAACAAAGGTGCCGATAGCGTAGTGCCATCCAGCAAAACAGTGGAACCATCGGGCCATAGAACATGAAGGTGGGCCAAAATTCCCAGTTCACCAAGCGGATCCAACGAGGATTAGTCTTCAGCTGATACCACCACTTCACTTCGTAGAAATATTTCTGCAGTTCGTACTTGATCCGTTAGTAATTCATGGTACATCACATCGATTCGATCTGCCGATTTAAGGATACTGGTAATACTGACGGTTTGAACAATCCCTTCCCTATTCATGATTACATCATTCCAGGGATCGCCATCACCCGCCGTTCTATGAAAATATAGGCTATTTTCTCGATTGAAGATATGTGAGTTGTCTATCCAATCACGAAACCAAGCTCTTCTCTTCTCCTTGGTTTTTTCATCATATAGGGTAGAGGAAGACCAGATGTATGGTTTTTCACTATCTAGCTGACTGGTATACTTCTGTTCCTCATCCCAACGAAATTCCCAAAGTTTACCTCTTTCTACAATCAGCATGGTAAATGATTCCATGCCTTCAAAACGATAGTGATTGAAAAAGTCCTCAGCCTTTTCGTAAGAGAAAAAATCCAAAACCATCAGCCCTCGACTCCTTCGATAAGGAGGGCGACGTTCATGCCTTTTAAAGGCACCATTGAGCAAGCAAACTACTCGATTAGCATCAGAAGAGGCAATCCAAGTTCCTCCTGCGGCAGTATCTCGGGGAAAAAGCAATTGTTGTCCGTCCTGTTCCACCAGGGTCAATGACTGGGGGGACCTGGAGGCTTGCTCATCCCGATTAGAAGTGAGAATAAAATCGCCCTTTTGCCGCGGAATGTAAGTGACCGTACACATGCAATAGCAGTTATTTTAGTGTAAACGTTAATTGGGGAAAACAAGTCATTGGGCATAGGTCGTGGGGGGCTTTCCATTTCTGATTCATGAGTTTTCTTGTCAGCATGAAAATGCGGTTAACTCATGTATGGCTGGGAAGATCAAAGATAACCATCCAAATAGCCAAACAGATTGATGAAAAAGCTAATTTTCCACGAATAATAAATAGGAACGTATACGCTGGACTGATACGTGAAAATTTCTTGCTTATCTTACAAAGGAACAGCTAAAGATAGAAATCAGTTTTGATTAGGCTCATAAGGAGAGGTGATTTTCTCAATTTAGCCATTCTACTTGGGTACGGATCAATACCATTTTACTACTTCCTCCAATTCTTTCCTTTTGATATCTGGTACCATGGCTTGGTCAGCAGGATATCCCACGGGGATCAATAAAAATGCCCTTTCGTTTTCGGGTCTATCCAAGATGTTTTGAAGGAAATTCATGGGACTTGGTGTATGGGTTAAGGCGACTAGGCCTGCTTGGTGGATGGCTGCTAGAAGAAAGCCTGCAGCTAAGCCTACGGATTCATTTACATAGTAATTTTTCTCTCGCTGCTGTTCTTCTGTCAGATCGTAGGGCTTCTTGAAAACGATGATCAGGGCCGGTGCTATTTCCAGAAACCCTTTTTCCCAATTGGTCCCAAATGGCTTCAGGTCCTCTAGCCACTGCTCTGACATGCGCCCGTGATAATTTTCGTATTCCTCTTTTTCGGCGGCTATTCTGATCTTTCTCTTAATCTCTGGATCTTGCACTACGCAGAAGGTCCACGGTTGCTTATGTGCCCCAGAAGGAGCAGTAGAGGCTGTCAGGATTACATTTTCTATCACTGCTTTCGGAACAGCTTGCTCACTAAACATACGGAGTGAGCGACGTTTGTCCATATATTGGTAAAAATCCCAGGTTCTGGCAATCATTTCTTCTTCCGAATATAGTAAGCCTTCGTATGGAATAAATGCTGATTTCGTGGAATGCATAGAATTAGGATGTTGCGATTAATGTTCAATGAAATTAGGGAGTAGATATAGAGACGGGGAGAATCTTGCCGTTGAAAAAAGCTTTACCTTGGACGGCGAACCAGGCTACCATTTCACCCATTTGATCACTTTCAACCGGGGCTTGATATCCTGGGAAAGCCTCAGCTAACATTTCTGTTTGCACAGCACCGAGGGCGAGACAATTGACACTGATGCTGTCCTCCTTTAGTTCTTCTGCTAAACATTCGGTTAAGTTGGCTAGTGCGGCCTTACTGGCGCTGTAAGCAGATAGGCCAGTGAACTTACTGCTACCCTGTACTCCCCCCATGCTCCCCATATTGATAATATGAGCTCCTCCTTTACTGGATAATTTAGGTAACAAGAGTCGAATCAAGCGAGTGATACCAAATACATTTACCTCAAAGATCTCCCACCAATCTTTATCGGTTAGCTTGGCAAAGGGCTTATTACGAAGTAGACCTGCATTGTTAACAAGAATGTCTACACTATCCCACGCCGCAATCTTATTAAGCAGGGCATCTTTGTTAGGACGACTGAGATCATAGGCCAGGTAGTCTATATTTTTGGAAGGGCTGCTAGCAGCAAGTTGAGCGAGTTTTTCCTCGTTCCGAGAGATCGCTAAGATGTTGTTTTCGGGTGCTTTAGCTAGCTGCAATGCAGTATCATATCCAATCCCGCGACTAGCTCCGGTGATGATTATATTCATAATTTGGTGGTTGTATTAATCGAAACCTACTGGCGATAGCTTATAGGTCTCCTTTCTGCGGTCGAAGGGTTAATTCCTCGACAACGGTTCTAGGGCTGAGTTGCCAGACATCCCAGATGGCTTGCGCAATATCGGTGGCTGGCATGAGGCGCTCCTCTGGTAAGGTAGCTCCCTCCCAAGAAGCGGTCCAGGTAGCTCCTGGTAAAACGGCTGTTACTTTGACTTGGGAGGCCAGTAATTCCTGCCGCAATGCTTTCGTAAAACCAAGCAGCGCAAATTTAGTTGTGGCATACGAGCCTGAACCTGGAAATACTTTTTGGCTAGCCACAGAACAAATATTGAAAATATGGCCTTTACCGGCAGTCACCATTTGTGGGGCGAATCCACGGCAGAGGAGATATGGAGCATGTAGATTGACCTGCATCATCTGATCCAGGTGTAGATCCGGCTCACTTAGCAACTCCCCTTGTAGAAAAATTCCGGCATTATTAATCAGTACATCAATGCTCGGCCAAGTATTATTGACGAGATCAATGAATTCAGCAATCTGGGAACGATCAGCTAGATCCGTAGCCTTAGCGATGATCTTT